>CAILUI010000280.1 GCA_903837355.1 uncultured Victivallales bacterium | reverse complement strand
TGTCTCCGCTTCAGAAAGCCGGATTGACCACGGATGGCACGGATTCCACGGATAGGAGAGACTGCGAGTATAGGCGTCTATACACTCTGCAGGCGCAGTTCGCCTCGGGTTTCGTCCTTCCGACAATCTGGTCATGCACCCTCGCGCCGCAGCGGCATTGACTTTGTGGTCTGCCGGCACTAGCGTTCTGCTGCTATCGGCTGGCGGTCAGGCCGTACCACTACCGTGGGCGACGTGGGTGAACACAACAGACAGGCAGCGTTTGGCGGGGCGGGGAGCAGGAGCACAGGATGAAGTCAGCAGACACCCTTCCCGTTGGGCGTCGGCGCCATCTTGCCCGAGCGCGGGTCTGGGGTGTGGGTGCCGCGTCCCTGGTGGTGCTGACGCTGCAGGCCCTCATCGTCGTGCATGTGCTCGGAGTGCGCCAGACCCCGCCTCCGGCTAACCTTGGGAATGGGCCGGCCGTCAGCGCTGGCCTGGCGGCCGTTACCTCGGCGGCACCGAGCTTCAGTTTCGCCGTGATCGGCGACGTCAATCGCGGCATGGCCACCTTTGAGCGCGTGATGCAGCGTGTGCTCGCCGAGAGCAACCTGAGCTTCCTGATCCTGTTGGGGGACTGTGCGAGCGATCCGACCCGCGCTGACCACGACTACTTCCGGGAGGAATTCGCGGAGAGTGGCCAGACGCTGCCGACGTTCATTGTGGCCGGAAACCATGACGTGCAGGTGGGCCGTTTCCCGAAGGAGGACTTCGAGGCCCTCTACGGTCCGGTCGACTTCAGTTTCACCTACGGCAACTGCCTGTTCATCGGCCTGGGCAGTGGCGTGCTGCACGGCCAGCAGGACGAGGGGGTGGCTTACCTGGAAAGGACCCTGGCCAACGAACGGGCCAAGGTCAGTCGCGTTTTCGTCTTCATGCATTACCCGCCCATGGCCGCCCTGCGCGCCCCGCAGGAACTGTTGTTCTCGCACACAGAGGCGTTCATCGACGTCTTCGAGCGCTACCAAGTGGACTATGTCATCAGCGGTCACCATCACCGCCTGGCCCGCACGGAAGAGGGGGGGACCACGTACCTGACGTCGGGGGGCGGCGGGGCTCGGTTACGCGAGGACGACTACGGTCACTCCGGACTGTTCCACCATGCCATCGTCTTCCACGTCGACGGTGCCTCGATCGAGGAGCAGGTGCACATGGTGCCGGCCGCGGGATTTCTGGAGACCTACGGTGAAAAGGGAGAACGCTGGCTGACCGGCAATGTCTGGCCGTGGGAAGAGCGGCACCTGGCCGTGGTACTGGCCGTCGATGCCGTCGCGGTGCTGGGCCTGGCTTTCTCTCTGCGCGCACTCTCGCGTCGGCGGACCGACGTCGCGGCGCTCTGAGCGCTTGCGGTTGGACTCCGGGCCCCTGCCGAGTTCAGCTCCGGAGTATGACGAAACCGTAATCCACCATTCAGCAAAGGCTAATCCGTCGTTCATCGAACCGTAATGCCGGGCCGGTATCGTCTGGAAGTGTGATCCAACGTCATGGTTCCAGTTAGGCATCGGTGACCTCCGGAACGGAGATGAGGTGGCATGCGTAGACCAAGCCCGAGCGCAGGTGCCGAGGGGACGTGCCAGGCACGCAGCGGACTCCCCCAGGGCGGCAAGTGTCCAGACCAGCAGCCTTCCGAGACCGCGGCTGTCGACGGGACTCACGGCGCACCGGCGGCGCGGCCCGCGGGTCCCGACAGTACGCCGCTGCCGCCTGCCGGGTGGACGGCGTGGCTGCAGGTTCTGGCCAACCATCGGGGGTTGCGCAAGTTCTGGCTAAGGGTGAGGGCTGGCGCCGTGCTGCTGGTCCTGGGGCTCAGTCTGCCGTTTCTCAGACAGGACTGGTTCTGGATAGGTCTTGTCGTGGCCATGGCGGGTGAGTTGATCCAGCTCTGGAGTTTCGCCAACCTGGACAAGAACTCAGCCATCTGTGCACACGGGCCGTACGCGTTGGTGCGCAACCCCATGTACCTAGGGCGTTACTTCGTCGTGGCCGGCCTGCTGCTCCTCTACCAGAGCCCCTATCTGATTCTCGGGATGACCGTGGTCTACTGCATTTACGCCTACAACCGGGTACGGCGCGAGGAAGCGCTGCTGACGGGGATCTTTCAGGACAGCTATCGCGCCTACTGTCGGCAGGTGAATCGTTTCCTGCCGGCCTTGCGACCCCTTTCCGGTAGCCACGTCGTGGCCTGGAATTGGCGCCTGCTCCGGCGAAACAACGGGCTCTACAACCTGCTCGGCTTGCTCGCAGTTTTTGCCCTGGCCGGCTGGGTTGTGCAACGGCCCCCGCTCTGGGACTACCCGTGGTGAGACCGCCACGTGCTGGGGCGCACGGGCCCGAGGGCGGGGAACGGGCGACCTCAGCGCAGCGCTGCAGGGGTGTACTCGGCGACCACCTGCAGCGCCAGCATGGCGTAGCAGGTTGAGAGTTCCGGAATGCTCTCCATCCATCGGCCGCTGGCTTCATTCACCCAGAACCCATCTGCCTTCTGCATCGCCACAACCTGCCGACAGAGGTCGTCGCGCCAGCGGTGCGTCGTCCCATTCGCGTCTGTCAGTAGGTCGTCACCATAGGCAGAGAGGGCTTTGGCACACGTATTGAGGTAGTAGTAGTGCCCCTGCGCGCCGATCCCGGGGTTCTCGGTGAAGGTATAGTGCCGCTGAATCCAAGCCATCGCCGCCTTGACGCGGGGGTCGTCCCGCGTGACGTGTGCGTAGACCATGCTCTTGAGCCCGGCGTAGGTCATGCTGCCGTAACTGCGCAGGGCTTTGACGCCGTTGACGTCGACTTCGCCAGCCTTGCTCTCCGGCGCCAGGTTCTCCTCCACAGAACCCGGGAAGTAGATGAAGCCGCCCTGGTTCTCCGGGTCGCTGGTCACCCAGCCCGAGGTGTTGGTCTCGGCCAGGTTCTGGCAACGAGTCAGGAAGGTCAGCGCCCTCCCCCAGGCCAACTCCGCCTGCTTGGGTTGGGCCGGGTCATCGGAGTAGGGCTCTCGGTCCAGATGCCGGGAGACGTAGAGTGCCTCCAGGGCCCATTGCGTGTTGCTGAGATCGGGACGCCCGCTCTTGCCGTAACCGATGCCGCCGAATGACGGGTCCGCCTCGGGCACCTGCACGAACTGCGACGACGGTCCCAGGATGAACTGCCGGGCCTTGCGCATGATGTCCCGATCCGCCGGCCGGTCGGCCGCCACCAGCGCGATGAGGCTGATGGCGGTGCTGTAGTTCGGGTACTGACCCTCGCCGGGTGTCCAGATCGAGCCGTCGGGCTTGGCACAGCCCTTGACAAAATCAATGGCCTTCGTAGCCGCCGCCGCGCTGGCCGGATCGGCGTTCGGCGGCATCTGTAACAGCGCGGTTGCAGCCAGCGCCGTGACCGCAGGATGGTGCATCCAGGACCCATCTGCCTCCTGTCGCCCGAGCAGGTAGGCGGCGCCGCGGCGGAGCGCCGGATCGACGGCGGCGCGGACCTCGGCGGCAAGCCCCATCTTGGTGGCAGGTTCCTGAGCCGCGACCGCCAGCAGTGCCAACCACACGCAGGGCCCATAAAGAAGGTTGCGTTTCACCCTAGTCTCCATGTCGTCCAGCCCCAGTTCCCCACGTCGCCCAGAACCGGGCTCTAAAGTAACGCGCTGATCCCGCCGTAGCTACCCACTCAAGGCTGCCAGCTCTGCCCAGTCACGGAATCCGACGTCGTGCACGGTCGACCGCGGGCTGGTGCCGTGGAATCAGACTGACCACCGCGGCCGCGGTTCCCTTCTGCCGACGCGGATTTCGCCTATTGGCCGAAGCCTGGTGCCCCGGTCGAGGTGGCGTCCCTTCCTGCCGGGGGTATGCTATCCTATGATCGCCTCGAACGGACGACTCTGGTGCGCCTCCAACCTGACCGGCCCCGGTAGAGGAGAGTGTGATGAATGTGGTGATCCATGCCAGCGAAGAGGCAGTCACGCAGTGCGCCTATGGGTTCGTACGGGATCGCATGAACCGCAGACACTACCGGGTTCTTGGCTTGCCTACCGGCAGTACGCCACTGCGGCTCTACCGGGCCCTCGTGGAGGGTTACAGGCGCGGCGAGGTGGACTTCGCGGAGGTGCAGACCTTCAACCTGGACGAGTACCTGGGATTGCCGCCAGACCACCCCCAGAGTTATCGTCATTTCATGCAAACCAACCTCTTCAGCCACGTGAACATCAGGCCCAGCCATGTCCATTTCCTGAGCGGTCTGCCGCACGACATCGAGGACGAGTGTGAGGCCTACGAGCGCGCCATCAAAGAGCGCGGCGGGCTCAAGTTGCAGATCCTGGGCATCGGCCGGGACGGGCACATCGGCTTCAATGAGCCGACCTCATCTCTGGCATCGCGGACGCGTGAGAAGACGCTGACGCGCCAGACGATCGAAGATAACCGCCGCTTCTTCGAGAAGGATGAGGAGGTGCCACGCTGGGCTTTGACTATGGGTGTGGGCACGATCATGGAGGCCCGCGAGATCCTGCTGCTTGCCACCGGCCGTGCCAAGGCCGATGCGGTGGCGGCGATGATCGAAGGTCCGGTGACCGCCATGTGCACGGCCTCGGCGCTGCAGATGCACCCGCGGGTGACGGTGATGATCGACGACGCTGCTGCCGCCAAGCTCAACCACGACGACTACTACCGCTGGATGTCGGAGAACGACTGTCAGATGGCGGGTTACCTTGAGGCCTGCAAACAACGGCAGGCGGCGCGTGGCCAGACCGCGAAGGCGCCGTAGAAACGTCGTCTGCCGAGGGTGTGTCCTGCCCACGGGCACCGGCACCCGACAGGAGCCCATGGACCGCGGCGTCGCCCGCCGCTGCCCGCTGCCTCAGCTCTTGCAGGCAACATACAGGGCCACCAGATCGCGTGGCTCCAGGCGGAAGTCGCTGCCTCGGCCCTGGAAGAAGCCATGCTCACGGATCAGGTGCGCGTGCAGCGGCGTGAACAGGATATCCACCGTTCCGGCCCGGGCATGCACGACCGCCTTGTGGGTCCGGAAACCGCAGGCGAACGGACAGGGGATGCGGCCCATGGCCTCGATGATCTCGACGGTGGCGCGGCCGCCACAGGCGTCCTGCGGGGCTTCCATACCCTCGTCGGCGCGCTGATGCAGCTCATCCAGCAGGTCGGCAATCTGCGCGACACCTACGCCCGCTGCATCCAAGTCCGCCAGATCGGCGGCGACGATCTCCTCGAGAGAACGCTCGTCCTGGCCCAGGAAGCCAGAGCGTGAGAGGCGGCCGGGAGCCAGACGCTGCAGCACGCTCGCCAGTGCTGGGTTCCGTTTCATCGTATCATCCCCTGCGCTGCGTCGGTTCAGGCGAACTTATCGAAATGCACCTTGTCCGCGGGCATGCCGTGAGCGGTCAGCACTCTGACACAGGCATCGATCATGCCGGGCGAGCCGCACAGATAGGCCTCCCTGCCCGTGCAGTCGGGGTAGTGACGACCGACGACGTCGGTGATCAGGCCGACGTCCCCGGCCCAGGCGTCTTCCGGCGCCGGCTTGCTCAGGGCGGGAATGAAGCGGAAGTCCGGCAGAGCGCGCTCGAACTCCTTCATCTCCTCGAGGTAGAACATGTCGCGGCGGCTTACAGCCCCGAAGAAGTAACGGACTCGGCGCGGGCTCTGCGCCTGGCGCATCTCACTGAGGATACTGCGGAATGGCGCCATGCCACTGCCGCCGGCGATGAAGATCATCTCCGCGTCCGTAGCCGCGATGCGGAAGTCGCCGTGCGGACCGTTGAAGGTCACCCGATCGCCCACCTTCAGATGATCGAATACCCAGGTGGTGCAGATGCCCTTGGGGACGCGGCGGATGATCAGATCGAGATGCCGCCGGTCGCGCGGATCGCTGGCGATGGAGTAGGCGCGGTAGACGGAGGCCGGGCTGCCCTCGTAGACCGGGGCCTGGAGCTGCACGTAGGCCCCGGGGACGAAGTCGATGGTCTCCGGGTCGATCAACTCCAGGCGCAGCAGCCGGATGTCGTGCGTCAACGGGGTCATCTCGGAGAGTACGGCCCGGTACTCGCGGATGGCGAAAAGGGCCTTGGGGATGTCGATGGCCAGGTCAGCGCGGACTTTGAGCTGGCAGGCAAGGCGGATTCCATCCCGGATCTCCAACGTACTCAGGTGGGGCTCCTCGGTCGCCAGGACCGTGCCGCCGCCGGCGGTAACTCTGACTTTGCAGAGGCCGCAACTACCGCTGCCGCCGCAGGCAGAGGGGATGAAGATGCGCTGGGAACTCAGCAGGCTCAAAAGGCTGCTGCCGCCGGGAACCTCCAAGACACGCTCGCCATTGATCGTGATGCGGCAACTGCCGTAGTTGTTCAGGTAGCGGTCGGCGACCACCAGGACCAGGGCCAGGCCGCCGCAAACCGCGCACAGAGCGCCTACTGCCGTCAGGAACATCATGGCTTGGAAAACCTTAGAACTTGATCATGCCACTGAAGCCGACAAAGGCCAGCGCGATGATGCCACTGATGATCAGCGTGATTCCGGTGCCGCGCAGTCCCTCGGGAATCTTGTCCTCCTTGACGCGGCTGCGAATCCCCGCCATCAGAATGATTGCCAGTAGCCAGCCGATGCCGCTACCGAGACCGAAGACGACGCACTGCAGAAAGCCATACCCCTCTTTGGCCAACATGAACAGCGACACGCCGAGAATGGCGCAGTTGACCGTGATCAGCGGCAGAAAAATGCCCAGCGCAAAGTACAGCGGCGGCGAGAAGCGCTCGATGACCATCTCCACCAACTGCACGAACCCCGCGATCACCACGATGAAAATGATGTATTCCAGAAAGTCGATCTTCAGCGGCACGGTCAGGTAGGCGTGGACCAGGTAGTTCAGGGCCGCCGTGCAGGTCGTGGTGACGGCCACAGCCACGCCCAGGCCAATGCTGGTCTTCATCTGCCGGGAGATGGCGATGAACGAGCACATCCCCAGGAAGCGCGTCAGCAGGATGTTGTCGGTTACCGCCGCCGCCAGCAGGATGACGACGAGCTGGGTGAAGAGCGCGGGGCCGGGAGGCGCCATGGCGTCTGGCGGTACTGGGGTCATGCGCGCTTCCCTCCCTGCCGACGCACCATCTGGCTGCAGAACCATACCACCAGCGCCAGCATGAAGAAGGCTCCGGGCGGCATGATCATGATCGTCCACTGGTGCCACCAGACCTCGCGGGCGGGTAGCACACACCCAAAAAAGGTGCCGAAACCCATCGCCTCGCGGACGACCGCAATGGGAATGAGGACCAGGCTGTAACCGATCCCGGCGCCCAGCCCGTCAAGGAACGACGGCCAGGGCGCATTCTTGGCGGCGAAGGCCTCGCAGCGCCCCATCAGGATGCAGTTCGTGATAATCAGACCAACATAGGGCCCGATGAGTTTGTGGACTTCGGGAAACCACGCCTTCATGGCAAAACCGGCAATGATGACATAGGCCGCGATGACCAGCACCTGCACCATCATGCGGACCTGTCGCGGGGTGTAGTTGCGGAGCAGTGAGATGGTGTACCCCGAGAGCGCGGTGGCGAAAGCCAGTGCCGCACACATCAGCACCGTGTTCTGCACCAGGTTGGTAACGGCCAGCGTCGAGCAGATGCCGATGACCTGGCGGAACACCGGATTGTCCTGCCAGAGGTTGACGACGAAGGCCTTGCCGCCGACGGAATCGCGGAGTCCCATGGCTTTCACAGGCTCCTTTGTGGCGCTTGGCGTGCGGCCATGGCGCGCTGGAAAATGCCGAGTTGCTCGTTCAGCACGCGCTCCATGGCCATCGACGTTTGGGTCGCACCCGTGATCGCGTCCACCTGGCGCCCTTCCGGATCCGGCGGCCCGCCGCTGCCCATCCGCAGATAGGGCCCTTTGGGGTTCGGCGAGACGGTGATGCCCCGCCGAAACTGCTCGGTGAACACCGGCTCGGCGATGCGTCCGCCTAACCCCGGTGTCTCGGACTGATCCAGGACCACGAAACCGACGGTCCGGGAAAGATCCGGACTGACGGCGAGGATGCCCTCGACGGGGCCCCAGAAACCCAGGCCGCGGAAACGGAACCCATAGGCTTTGAGCTGCTCCCGATCGGCGGCGGTATAGGCCTTGATGAGCTCGAAACTGGCGCCGCTCTGCGGATCGGTGCAACGCTCGCCGTCGACCACCTGAGCCGTGACCAGCGCCGCCACCGCCGCCTTGCCCAGCCTGGCGGGGTCGCCGAAATCAAACACCGAGATCAGGGCGCGCTGTCGCAGGAACTCGGTGTTGCGCTGCAGCAGATCGGCGGAGCCCAGGTAGATGCCGGTGACGCCGGAACCGAAGACCAGCGCGATGGCCACCATGAAGGTAACGATGAACCAGGGCTTGGAGGTCATGGCACGGCTCCCCCCGAAGCCGCCGCCGCAGAGCCCTTGCTGCGCCCCTTCTTCTTCTCCGCCCGCGCCTTGAAGATCAGTTCGATGGTCGGACCGACCGTGTTCCCCAGCAGGATAGCAAAGCCGACGCCGCCGGCGAAGACCGCCTTCCAGCGCATGAAGATGATCAGCGCGCCGATCAGCGCGCCGTAGAGGACTTGGCTGGTCTTGTCCTTGGGCGCGCTGACCGGGTCCGTCACCATGAAAAAGCAGCCGTAGAGCAGGGCGCCCGAGCACAGTGACCAGGCCGGCGGTGGCACCGCCTGGATGCCGAACCCATAGCGGAACAGCAGGACCGCCGCGAGCGCGCCGCCGAGACTGCTGAACAGCAGCCGCCACGATGCCGTGCCGGTGATCAGGAGGTACACCGCACCGATGCTGAGTAGCAGTGCCGAAACCTCACCGATGGACCCTGCTGCCAAGACCCGGTGCCCGCCAGCAGCGAGTGGAAAGTCGCCGCCGATCGTGCCGAGGAACAGATCCTTCAGGGGCGTCGTCCAACCAAAGTCGCGCAGCGCCCACATCGGCGTTGCGGCGCTGACCGCGTCCAGCCCGCCCACGTGCAGTATCGGCCCCCAATGCTGGAGCCCGCCCGCACCTGCCGTGTAGGCGGGCGCAAAGCCACGAGTCATCTCCACCGGGAAACAGACATAGATGAAGGCCCGGCCGACGATGGCGGGGTTGAACACGTTCCGCCCGAAACCACCAAAGAACTCCTTGCCGAACGACATGGCGATCAGCGCACCAACGGCAGCCATCCAAAAGGGCAGCGTCGGCGGCAGCGACAACCCCAGCAGCATGCCCGTCACCAGCGCCGACTCGGTCAATGGATCGCCGCGCTGCCGCGCTAGGAACCACTCGCAGCCGCACGTCCACAGCATCGTCCAGGCGCAAAGCGCCCCCGCGCGCCAGCCAAAGAAGTAGATGCCGCCCAGGAGCGCGGGTAGCAAGGCCAGGCAGACCCGCCGCATGGCCAGTTGCGGCTTGAACCAAGGGGGACAGTCGACCCCTCTGGCGCTGGCTTCAGGCATGGGGGTCTCCCGCAACCAGTACATCCGCACTGGTCGCCAGTCTTCGTTTGCCGGTTGCCGGCCATACCCGCCGTGCGCAGCACCCGGTCGCTTCGCTCTAGTCCCGACAGTTCGGGCAACCGCCCGCACGATGTGGCCAACTCACGGTCAGGCCGCGTCCGAAGAGGGGGGTCGAGTCGCTGTCAAGAGTCGCCGTATCCAGGATCTCTGCCAGTTCCCCCGAGGCGAAGATGGCCACGTTGCCGGTGCGGAACACGCGGGCGTCTGCTACGGGCGCCGAAACCGGCTGCAGAATCGGCTTGCTGAAACTGCACGAGCCGATCGCGCCATCAAAGCGAAACCCAATGCAGCCATCGCCCGCACGCCGCCACAAGGCACTCAGCCGACGTTGCGCGGCGTCGGTGACTAGCATCTCAGGCCACTCCTCCGGGCAGATCCGGACAGAGACCGCCGACTGTAGGTACGGGCGCGGTGCCCGCTGGGCAGTCCGCGCCCGTGAACCAGGCCGCCAATCAGAGCTCCTGGAAGTCATCCTTCGAGGCGCCGCATTCCGGGCAGACCCAGTCATCCGGGATGTCCTCGAAGTCGGTTCCGGGCTCGACACCGTTGTCGGGATCGCCCTTCTTGGGATCGTAGACGTAACCACACAGGGTGCACTCGTACTTCGACATGCGTTTTCTCCTGGTTGACAGCGGGGTCTCAGCGGCACCCGTTGTGACGGGTTGTCAGCTCACACCACAGCCCCAACGGCCTTCAACACCGCCTCGTAATCCGGCTCCTGGGTGATTTCCTTGACAACCTGAACGTAACGTAGCACACCATCGGCGTCGATGACGAATACGCTACGCGCCAGCAGGCGCAATTCCTGGATGAGAACCCCATAGGCAACGCCAAAGGCGGTCTCCTTGTGGTCCGACAGCGCGACGACGCGGTCGACACCGGCGGCGCCGCACCAGCGCGCCTGCGCGAACGGCAGGTCGACGCTGACCACCAGCACCGCCACCTTGTCCCCGAGCGCAACGGCCTCGCGGTTGAAGCGCCGGGTCTCGGTGTCACACACGGGGGTATCCAGCGAGGGGACCGTGACTAGAACCACGGTCTTGCCCTTGTAGTCTGCAAGCTGCACCGGCTTCAAGCCAGCGGCGAGCAGCGTCGCGTCTGGCGCCGGCTTGCCCACGGCAGGCGTCTCGCCCACCAGGGTTAAGGGGTTGCCATGGATCGTTACGGCGCCGGGTCTGGTTGTCATGATCGCACACTCCTAGAGCGTCTTGAACGGACTGCGAAACTCCATCCGGGATACCTGCGCGTCCCAACGAGCTGCTGCGACACGCGCCCAGGCTCTGTGGTTGCGCGGTCCGCTGCATTTTCGCGGCTTCGAGATGCCGTACTGAACACGGACAGCCCAGACTCGCCGTCGGGCCTTGCCGCCCATGGCCAGGTGCGGGCCAGCGTGTACAGTGTGGACTATGACGAAGCAGCGTGCAGACCAACTCCTCGTGGACCGTGGGCTTGCCGGGACCCGTGCCGAGGCCCAGCGTTTGATCATGGCCGGTCGGGTTCTGCTGGGCGCGGACGCCCCGGTGCGTAAGCCCGGCCAGATGCTGGCAGCCGACACCGACATGCGGGTCAGCACGGGGGATGACTATGCCAGCCGCGGCGCCTACAAGCTGCTGGCGGCGCTCGAGGCCTTCGAGCCGGCTCTGGCCGACGCCGTGGCGCTGGATGTGGGGGCCTCGACCGGCGGCTTCACCGACGTGCTCCTCCGGCACGGCGCCCGTCGGGTCTACGCCGTCGACGTGGGCTACGGCCAGCTCCACTACCGTCTACGTCAGGACCCGCGCGTCGTCTGTCTGGAAAAGGTCAACGCCCGCGAACTCCCCGCCGGCCTCATCCCCGAGCCCGTCGACGTGCTGACCGCCGATGTCTCATTCATCTCGCTCACCAAGATCCTGCCCGCCTGCCGGCCGCTACTGCGCTCGGGAGCCTGGGTGTTCGTCCTGGTCAAACCGCAGTTTGAGGCCGAGCGGGAGGAGGTCAGTCGCGGCGGCGTTGTGCGCGCGGAGGCCGTGCAACAACGCTGCGTGGAGAAGATCCTGTCCTTCGGGGCCGCCGAACTGGGCTGGCAACGCGTCGGCGTCGTTCCCTCCCCTATCACCGGCCCCAAGGGCAACCAGGAGTACATGGCGGTGTTCCGCACCTGAGCCCAACCGGCCAACCTTGCCGACGTCGCCAACTTGCTCCTGGCGTTCGCGCACCTACGTTGAGGTGCAACCGGCAACCGGGTGCTGCGCACGGCGGGTATGGCCTGCAACTGGCAACCGGCAACCGGCGACTGACGAAACCGCCAAGCGGCAAGATGGAATACCCGCCGTGCGCAGCACCTGAACTCTGAGAGGGCCCTCCTCCTATGGCAGATGAATCCCTGATCGCTGTGTTCGTCGACTTCGAGAACCTGGCCATCGGTGTCGGCGACATGAAGCCGAAGCACACCGATTTCAAGATCGAACTGGTACTGAAGCGTCTGCTCGAGAAGGGCCGCATCGTCTTCAAACGCGCCTACTGCGACTGGAGCGGCTACCAGCATGCGGTGCGCGAGTTCCACGCCAAGGGCATCGAACTCGTCGATATCCCCCGCAGCCGGGCCAGCGGCAAGAACAGCGCTGACATCCACATGGTGGTCGATGCCATGGACTTGTGTTACTCAAAGACCCATATCGACAGCTTTGCTCTGCTCTCCGGTGACAGCGACTTCTCGCCGCTGGTGTCGAAGCTCAAGGAGAACCGTAAACGCGTCATCGGTTGCGGCATCCGCAACTCCACCTCCGACCTGCTCATCGCCGGCTGTGATGAGTTCATTTTCTATGACGACCTGGCGGCCGCCGCCCACAAGTCCGAGACGACGCGCCGTCCCGGGCGGCGCGGCGAAGACAAGAACGAGAAGGTCGTTGACCAGCTCGTCGACATCGTGCAGTCACTGGTAGGTGACTATGACCCGCTCTGGGGCTCGATCGTCAAACAGGCCATGCGCCGCGTCAGTCCAGGCTTCAACGAGGCCCACTACGGCTACAACAGCTTCCTGGCCCTGCTGAAGGACGCCGAGTCGCGCGGGCTGATCGAGGTTGAGTACGACGAGTCGCGCGGCAACTGCAAGATCCGCCTCAAAGAGGCAGCACGGGGGTAGCGCGCATGGCACACGCAGCGCGGCCGACTCCAGCCTGGGCTGCTCTGCCTCCATCGGAGGTCCCGAAACGAGGGCCGCATGTATGAGATCAGATTCACGACGCTTCCCGCGCTGGGTGCGGGGGACGCTGGGCGCGCTGATCGTCGCCCTGTCGGCCTGCACCGACCATCGTCAGGCCGAGGCCGAGGAGCAGGCCAGGATCGCCGCCGAGCAGCGCCGGCAGGATGACGCGGAGCAGGCCCGGATCCTGACGGAACAGGCGCGGGCGGCAGCGGAGCAAACCCGCGTCGCCGCGGAGGCCAAACGCGCTGAGGCGGTGGCGGCTGCACTACGCCAGGAGGGTACACCGACCGCCCACGAACTGCGGCGCGCGGAGGATGCCGCCGCACTGGAACTGCGGCGCGCGGAGGACGCCGCCGCTGCCGTGCAACGACGGGCCGAGGACGCCGCCGCCGCCAAACTGCGGCGGGCCGAAGACGCGGCGGCGGCGAAGTTGCGGCGCCGCGGCGTGGACTGAGGCGACTGGACGGGCTCCGCCAGCCGGCGCAGTGGCTCTTTCGGGGACGCGGCCATGCCGTGGCTGAACCGACGCGCTGGCGGCGATCCCGGAAGCCCTGGGGCGCGTGGCCGCCGGCACTTGCTGGCCTATATTTAGCCATGGCGACCAATTCAGGCCGCCTCCTGGTAGTTATTAGGATGAGTACTGGGCGCCGGGCCGCAACCAGGTACGGGTGATAGTTTCGTTACGTTCCGCCCTCAGGAACAAGGAGTTCTCGACATGGTGCGTTCGCGGTTTGGCAGCGGCTGGTTCCGTCTCGGCCTTCTGGTTCTCACCCTGGCGCCGTTCGCCTTGCTGGCGGCCGACCCAGCGATGCGCCTGGTGCCCCTGCGCGAGGTGTTCGAGAAGGGCGGCATCACCATGAAGGCGATCGCCGGGCTGTCCGTGGTCAGCCTCTTCCTGACCTTCCTCTACGCCTTCACCATGCGCCCGGGAACCCTCTTCCCAAAACGCTTCATGCGCGACGCGGAGGACGCGGCCGAGGAGGGCGATCTCGAGGCCCTGCGGGCTCTGTGCGCCAGCAACGAGTCCCCGGCGGCCCGCATCATCGAGAGTGCAGCCGAGGTACTGGCCGGCGACAGCCGCGTAGACTACATGGTGGTGCGCGACGCCCTCGAAGATGAGGGCGTACGCCAGGCCGGCGCCCTGTGGCAGCGCATCCAGTACCTGCAGGACATCGCCGTGATCGCCCCCATGCTCGGCCTCTTGGGTACGGTCATGGGCATGATGCACTCCTTCGCGGGACTGCAGGCGGGTGTCGCCTTTGCCAACAAAGCCGACTCGCTGGCGGCCGGCGTCGCCGAGGCACTCTACACCACCGCGGGGGGCCTGGTCGTCGGTATCATCAGCATGGCCCTCTACGCCTTCTTCCGCGGTCAGGTCAACCGCCTTGTCGGCGGCCTGGAGAATGCCTGTAACCGCGTCCTGCGGCGCTACGCCGTTCGGCGACAGGCCCGCTCACTCTAGATGACGCCCTCGGGCAGGTGCCGGCATGAATTTCCGCAAACGTTTCAGTGAGACCTCTCCGGGGTTCCAGATGGCCCCGATGGTCGATATGATGTTCCAGGTGCTGATCGTCTTCATGGCCGCTACGCTGTTCGCACAGTGGGAGAACGTCGTCGGCATCACCCTGCCCACGGCAGACTCCGGGGTCAAGCCGGTACGCCATCGCGAACTCATCATCAACCTCAACGAGAAGGGCGCCATCTTCATCAACAGCGTCGAACGCAGTCCGGCCGAGCTGGAACGCATCCTGGCGCAGGTCGCCGATGCCTTCAAGGACCAGCCTGTCATCGTACGGGCCGACCGGCGAACCTTCCACGAACACGTCATCAACGTCCTCGATATCTGCCGCAAGGTGGATATCCGTAACGTCGCCTTTGCCACGCTGCCGCCTGAAGCGGAACCCCCGACGCCCTGAGCCTGACTGGTCATCTCATGAGCCGCGCATGATGCACCGTCCAACCATCGCCGGAGGCCGTCTCTGGCTTGTGGCTTGCTGTCTGTTCGCCACGCTGGCCGCGCTAGCTCAGCCGGCCGCCCCGGCTGAGCCCCCCTCTGCGCCGCAGGATATCCATACGCCCGAAGGGCAGTACCGCTTCGCGGAAGGACTCTTCTTCCGTGCCTTCTACGACCTCGCCGAAAAGGAGTTTCGTGTCTTCGCGGAGCGCTTCCCTGACCATGCTCTGGCGCCCGATGCCGCCTACCGGCTGATCCTCTGCCTGCGGCACCAGAAGCGCGACGACGACATGGTCCTCGCGATGGATCAGTTCCAGGCCAAGTGGCCCGCGAACGACCTCTGCACCAGGCTTTTTTTATGGAAGGGCGAACTCCTCCTCGCCAAGGGCGACTTCGTGGGTGCCGAAAGCTGTTTCCAGCGCCTTATCGAGATCGCCGATACCGTGGTCCAAGAGGCCGGACTGTATTTCGTGGCACAGTGCCAGGAGCGCCAAGGCAAAGCCGAGGCGGCTTTGGCCACCTACCAGCGCCTGGCAGACGGGTCCTTCGACGCACAGCACCCCTACCGCCCCTACGCGCTCTATGCCTTGGGTATCGCCGACCAGCGCCGCGGCGCCAACGATGCCGCGGCGGCGCGCTTCCAGCGCCTGGCCAGCGGCGATACAGTCCCGCCGGCATTGCGCGAGGAATCGACCTATAGACTGGCCGAAACACGTTTTGCACTAGGCGCTTACGACGAGGCCATCCGTCACTACGAACGCCTGCTGGCCGAGTTCCCGGAAGGTGCCTTCGTACTGGAAGCACGGCGACGCCTGACCTGGGCCTGCTACCTCAAGGGTGACTTCAAGCAGGCGGCCGAGACCGCGAGCGAATGGCACAAACGCCACCCGGACATCACCGACTACGACATGGACTTCGTGCAGGCGGCCAGCCTCGTTGGGCTCGAGTTCTACCCGGAGGCCATGCCGCTGTTGCGGCGCCTTCTGGAGGACCCCAAGGTGCCTGCCGAGACCGCCCGCTTGGTCCACTACCAGGCGGTCGTGTGCCTGGCGAACCTGAAGCAGTACCCGGAGGCGCTGGCCCAGGCCGACCTCTTCATCGTCGCCTATCCCAAAGCCGCCGAGTTACCGATGGTCCAGTACATCGCCGGCACCGCCGCCCATGGCCTCAAGGAGTATGAGAAGGCCGCTGGCTACTTCCGCCGGGCGGATGACACCTTCGTCGCGGGCCAGGGCAGTCACGAAGACGCCGGACGCTTGCTGGCCGACTGCCTGCTCAAGCTCGATAAACCCGTCGAAGCGGCGGCCGTCTACCGCAAGCTCGCGGCCCGCAACGGTATGCCGCAGGCGGCATTCTGCCTCTTCAAGGCCGGCGAGTGCGAACGCAAGGCCGGAAATACCGAGGCGGCGATAAGGGACTTTGAGGCGCTGCTGCAGACCTTCCCACAGGCCGTCGAAGAGTCCCGTGCGGCCCTGCAGCACTTGGGCGACCTGTACTCGTCTGCCGGCCAGTTCGAGCGCGCCGTCGACATCGTCCGGGCGCTCCTGGAGAAGGCCGCGGCGGCCGGCGATCGCGCCCGCTTGCGTTTCTACCTGGGTTACCTGCGTTACCAGCAGCGCAAGTACGAGGAGGCGATCATCGAACTGCGTGCGGTCAGTGTGGACGCTGAGGCCGCCGTAGTCGCCCCAGCAGCCCGCTTCTACTTGGGCGTTTCCCTGCTCGAACTCGGGCGTCGCGACGAGGCCCTTGACACCTTCGCCGAGATCCTCGCTCTGCCCGCCAAGGAGCGGCCGCCCTTCCCAACCGACCTGCTCCTGCAGTTGGAGACCCTCTTCTTCGTGCGCAACCAGCCGGCCGTCAGCGAAACGATCTGCCTCTGGCTCATGGAGAGCGCGGACATGCAGGTTGTCCAGCGAGCCACGCTGCGCCTAGCCGCGATCATGGCCGCGCAACGCCGCTTCGCGGCCGCCGACGCCACGCTCGCCGCGCTGCGCCGCCGCCGCCAGGACCTGGCCGCGACCCCGGTCGGTACCGGCGGCTTGCCGCCGGACGACGCCATCACCTCCCTGCAGTCCGAGCTCTTCCTTCTCCAGGATCAGGTACCCCAGGCTGTGGTTGCCGCCGAACAGTGCCTGGCCTGCAAGGAGCTCGACCAAGAGTCCCTGACCCGAGCGCGGTGGGTGCTGGCCGAGGCGCTCGCCAAACAGGGGCATCCACTCCAAGCCCTACCCTACGCCGTCAAGACCTATATTCTGGACGACCATCCGACTTACTCGCCCCGAGCCATGGTCCTGGCCCTGCGCCTGCTCGTCAGTCAGAAACGGATGCCTGAAGCCCAGACCACCTGGGCGGAGCTGCGCAAGCGCTATCCCGTGGTCGCGGAAAGCGTGGCGGCAACGCCCGAAGCTAAAGCCGTCCTGGCCGAGGCGCAAGCGTCGGCGCCCGCACCATGAGCCGAAGCCGGGGAACACCCTCCGGAGAGCTTTTTTGCACGCCGGCTACTGGCGAAGGACTAGGGATGGGGTACACTTAAGCGGCAGCCGCGTGGGCGGAGTGCCGCGCCTTTCCCTCTCCTCTGTGGACGGGCCGTGGGGTCCGCCGTTACGGCGTACGTAATGGGTTACGCCAAGGAGTCACAAGGTTTATGGCAGGAACACCCAAACTTATCGTGCTCTCCGAACAGCTCAGAGGGAAGTCCTTTGAACTGACGGAAGAAACCTGTACGGTGGGTCGCACGGAGGCCTGTGCCGTCTGCATACCGGATCCGACCATCAGCGGGCACCACTGTACGCTGGTGCGACAGTCGAATGGCAGCTACGGCGTACGCGACGAGGGCAGCACCAACGGTACCCGCGTCAATGGTGTGAAGATGGAGGGGGAGGACGTGCAGCCCCTGGTCCATAGCGACATCCTGCAGGTCGGCGGCGTGGAGATGCTGTTCGACTGTGAGAGCACCCGTACCGACGGCGGTACCACCCAAACCGTGATCATGCTGGCAGACACTGAGGCGGGTGGCGTGGCGGTCTCTGAGATGGCCAATCTGGGCGGGACCCACGGTACGCGCCGCGGCGGTCTCCACCGAGAGAACCAGAAGCAACTGATGCTCATCTGGGTTGCCATCGGCGTCCTTGGACTCCTCGCCTTGGTGGCTCTTGGCTTCTTCGCGTTGAAAATGATCGGAGCGTAGTCACGGGCCAGCGCTGCCGCCGTCAAGGCGCCAGACGGCCCTGCCAAGTTCGGTATCCTGGGTGGCCTGCGGAACGGCTCGACGGCTCAGTCTGAGCGTGGGCTGTTCCGGCGAGCATGTCGCCTATTACTGCCGCGGCCCGACTCCCGGTCGCGGTTTCCTGCCCTAACTCGGACGAACGGAATGGCTGACGACAAAAAAACTCCTGGCCGCCAGCGCAACGGTTCTCCCAGTCCAGACGGTGCCCCAGGGCGGCAGCCCATGCGCATGCTGTTCTTCTGGCTGGTCGTACTGTTCGCCTGCCCAACGCTGATCCTGCTCTACCGCGCCAGCCATGATCAGGACATTGAGTCGCTGCCATGGTATGAGTTCGAGGAGCTGCTGACCAGCGACCGGGTACAGGATGCCACCGTGGTTGAGGACCCCTCGTCCGGTTACATGATCAAGGTGGTGCGTGGGGCCTACTGGCCCGCCAACGTCGAGATCGGCGACAAGACGGCGCTGGTCAAGTACAAGGCCAAGGTCGTCCTGACCGAGAGCCTGCTCGACCTGCTGCGCGAGCACACCGAATACAAGGCCGAGCAGAACAGCAACCTGCTCAGCAGTATCCTGCTCTCGCTGCTTCCCATCCTGATCCTGGTCGGCCTGATCTATTTCCTGTTCTCCCGGCAACTGAAGGCAGCGGGCCGGGGCGCCCTGCAGTTCGGCAAGAGCCGCGCCCGGATGATGAATCCCAGCCAGGAAAAAGTCACCTTCAAGGACGTGAGTGGCATCACCGAGGCCAAGGAGGAGATGCATGAGATCATCGAATACCTCCGCGATCCCGGCAAGTTCCAGAAGTTGGGCGGCCGGATCCCCAAGGGCGTGCTGATGGTCGGTCCACCGGGAAGCGGCAAGACCCTGATGGCGCGGGCCATCGCCGGCGAGGCGGACGTGCCCTTTTTCTCAATCAGCGGTTCGGACTTCGTCGAGATGTTCGTTGGGGTCGGCGCCAGCCGCGTGCGCGACATGTTCGAGGAAGGCAAGCGGCACGCGCCCTGCCTGGTCTTCATCGACGAGATCGATGCCGTGGGGCGCTCGCGCTTTAGCGGTATTGGGGGCGGCCATGACGAACGCGAGCAGACCCTCAACGCCCTGCTGGTGGAAATGGACGGTTTCGAGACCAACAGCGGCATCATCGTCATCGCCGCGACCAACCGGCCCGACGTGCTGGACCCGGCGCTGTTGCGCCCAGGGCGCTTTGACCGGCAGATCCGCATTGATCTACCCGACGTCAATGGCCGTCTGGGTATTCTCATGCTGCACGCCAAGAAGATCAAGCTTGCCGGCGGCGTTGATCTGGGGCTGATCGCCCGCGGCACCCCTGGGTTCAGCGGCGCGGACCTCGCCAACCTGATCAACGAGGCCGCCCTGCTGGCGGCGCGTAATGCCAAGGAAGCGGTGGAGTTGGTCGACATGGAGGAGGCTCGCGATAAGGTCGCCTGGGGTAAGGAGCGGCGCAGCCGCAAGATCGATGAACGTGACCGCCAGGTCACCGCCTACCACGAGGCGGGCCATGCCCTGACCGGCATCTTCTGCCGGAATGGGATACCCCTCCACAAAATCACCATCATCCCCCGCGGCGTGGCCTACCTGGGCGCCACTATGCACCTGCCAGAGCAGGATCGTTACACCCACAGCCGGAGCGAACTGCTGGATGAGCTGGCGATGCTCATGGGCGGTCGTGTCGCCGAACGCCTGGTCTTCGGCGAGGTCACCAGCGGCGCCGCGGCGGACATCCGGCAGGCGACCGACATCGCCAGGAAGATGGTCTGTCAGTGGGGTATGAGCGAGACCATCGGCCCGCTCTCCTATGCCGGCCGCGAGGATCATATCTTCCTGGGTCGTGACATCACGCGCAGTGAGGACTTCAGTCCCGAGACCGCGCGTGAGATCGATCTGGAGATCCGCCGCCTCATCGGCGAGACCGAGCAGCGCGTCGTCGCCTCGCTCACCCAGAACCGCAGCAAGCTGGAGTTGCTGGCGAAGACCTTGCTGGAGGTTGAGACCCTGACGGCGCAGCAGGTCTACGCGCTGCTGGGCATGGACTTCACGCCCATGGCCGGCGTGGTCTACGACGCCTCCGGCGATGGGGACGATGGGGCCAAACCGCCGCCCATACCGGACGAGACGGCGACGACAACGGGGAGCTGAACCGTGGCTCCGTCGGCGCCCTTGCCCTACCTCGGGGCGCACCGCGAGGGGACGGTCATCCAGATTCGCCTGCAGCCGCGG
Organism: uncultured Victivallales bacterium; assembly: GCA_903837355.1. GTDB lineage: Bacteria > Verrucomicrobiota > Lentisphaeria > Oligosphaerales > JAFGRS01 > CAILUI01. The sequence continues at coordinate 15,631 of CAILUI010000280.1, read as the reverse complement.
GCGCGCCGACCCGGGCTTCTAGGGCAGGTCGGCGACCGCCTGAAGATCGCGGTGTCGGGTCCTCCCGTCGACGGCAAGGCGAACGCGGAGCTGTGCCGCCTGCTGGCGGATCACCTTGGGGTGGCGAAGTCGGCGGTGCTGATCGTGCAGGGCGAGACGTCCCGGGAGAAGGCGGTGCTGGTCCGTGGCCTTCCTCCCGAGACGGTAGCGGCACGCCTGCCTAGATGACCCGCGGGCGCCACCGGCCGGCTGAGCCTGCACGGGCCTAGGCGGTTGCCCCCTCGCCTGTCTGCACGTGGATTGGCAGGCCGCCGGCGGCCATGCTGGCGTTCACCGAAACCCCCACCAGCACCGCCTGGATGCCGTCCTCCAAGGGCGCCTTCAGCCCCAGCGGATCCTCCTGGCCCGCGGCCCCGAACAGGAAGGCCCTGAGCTTGGGGTCAGAACCGCCATGGCCACCGGTCACCTGACGTTCCGGAATGGCCTCGAGGCGCTGCTCGTGCGGCAGGTGCCAGAGGAAACGACGCTGGTCCTCGGCGGCGCTGCCGTCGTTCGCGAGGCTGGCATCGGCCTGACCGGCAGGATTCCCGACTGCCCAGGGCGTCCCATAGCGCTGGTAGAGTTCCAGCCGCCCCCGCGTGCCCTCGACGGCAAGGCGCATGCTCTCGTAGCTGGCATAGGCAATCAGCGAGTAGCTGGCGATAGTGCCGCTCTCGTAGGCGATCGTCGCCGCTACAGTATCCGGAATGTTGATCCTCTCATCGAACACGCAACCATCGCGGAAGTAGCCGTCGACCACCTCGGGTTCCCGGTACAGGAGACGGCTGTTCTCGCTGCGGAAGACATCGGCATAGAACTCGCACTGGTCGGCCTGCGGGCAGGCACTGCACCGCGGTCCGCGCCGAGCGCCATTGCGCCCGTAGAAGGCGAGCCGGCCTTGCGCTGTGACCGTTAGCGGACGACTGGCGGCGAGCCAGTTCAGGATGTCGAAGTGGTGCGAAGCCTTGTGAACCATCAGCCCGGCGCTGTTCTCCATAAACCGATGCCAGCGCCGGAAGTAGTCGGCGCCGTGGTAGCGATCCAGGGTCTCGGTGAACTGCATGGAGAGCACCCGTCCGATGGCGCCTTCCATGAGCAACCGCTTGAAATCCTCAAGGTCGGGAGTGAAGCGCATGTTGTGCGTCACGTAGCCGCTGGCCGAACTGCGCGCGGCGGCGGCGCGGATGGCCGCCACCTGCTCGCGGGTCGTGCATAGGGGCTTCTCGCTGAAGACGTTGATATCGGCATCCAGGGCTTGTACCACATAGCCGGCGTGGGTGCTGTCCTTGCTGGTCACGATGACCGCGTCCGGCCGCACCGTGCGCAGCATCAGGTCAGCATCCGCAAAGACAGGAATCCGCGTACCGAGGATGAGATTGCTGGCCTCGGCGCGCTTGGGGTTGATGTCGTAGAGGCCAGCCAATTCGATGGTGTCGGGGAACTCTCTGAGCAACGTGGCCGCGTAGCTCTCGGTCCCGCGCCCACCCGTGCCGATGATGACAAACCGTTTCATACGCTGCTCCCTGGCTCACTGACGACGGGGTAATGTGGCCAGTCGCGCCGCCGTTACCAGCGCCCTCGAACTGCGCCTCCGACCAGCCCCCAGCGCGATGCCTCACTTGGCCGCTGCCGGCGACGGCCAGGCGACGCGCTGCCCGTGCTGGCGCGCCCACTCCAGCACCGCGCTGAACTTCGGCTGACTGGCGGGCGCCTCGTCGGAGTACTCCAGCAGACCCCAACTGCCCCACTTGCTCCAACGCCCGGTGCTGGAAAAGACACAGAACAGGTCGCCGCCGGCCGCTGCCCAGGCGTCGAGGTAGGTGCTGTAGAGCTGGCCCATACGGGGGTCACGGTTGGCCCGCCCAAAGAGCGCGGTGAGGTCGTCGTTGTTCTCGCCGCCCTGCACGCCCACCAGGTGCTGGCCACCCTCGTAGGCGACCAGCTTCAGGCCGCATTTCTGCGCGACCGCCTGCTGTTTGCGGATCTGCTCAAGCGCCTCCGGCAGGACCTGTTCGCGCAGGCGCCCAAACACCCCATCCAGCCCGAGGGCGAGCACGGCGGCCGTCTCGTCGGGCTTGACGTTCATGGCCAGGTAGGGCGCGATGGCCAAGACATCGGCGCTCGCGGAGGCATCCTGGAACTCGACGATGCGCTCGGAGACGTAGGGGTTCGCCCCCTGGCTCGCCAACACCCGCACGAGTCGCTCGCGCCCGCCGAGTTCCTCCTCCCAGATGCGGAAGATCTGCACGGAACGGAAGGCGGTGTAGCGCCAGGCCGCCTCCCACGACTTGTCGGCGAAGCCCAGCTCGATCCCTTTCAGCCCCGCCCAGCGGCTCTGGGCGAACATGCTGTTCCAGACCTCGTTCGAGTACTCGATGTAGACGCGCCGTTCAGACTTGAGGAGCTGTTTGGCCTGGCGCGCAAAGGTGCGCACGTACTCGTCATCCGCCTGGTGCGGCATGCAGAACCAGGCATCGGCGTCGAGCCGGTTGCACAGGTCGCACATCAGCTCCAAGGGTACGCCCTTGCGGGTGCAGGTCGCATCGGCCAGCGCCGGCCGGTCAGCCCAGGTCTTCACCTCGCTCCCGTTGGTCAGCATGAAGTCCATGAAACGCAGCACGGCAAAGCCCTGCCAGCGCTGCAGGAAGGCCGGATGCCAGGGGTCCTTCTCGTAGGTCTCGGCGAAACCGGGCATGATGACCCGGAGGTTGCGCACGGGGTCGGCCGGATCGGTCTCGCGCAGTTGCAGAAAGAAGCCGCCTTTCGCGGCCTCGACGTCGATGAGCAGGCGCCCTGGCGCGCGCTCGGCGACCTTCGCGGCGTGAACCACCTCGAGACGCCCCTGGCCCTCGTAGAGAACGGTGTAGCGGCCGGAGGGGTAGTGACCACCGTCGATGGTACAGAGCGGCGTCTCGGCCCAACAGTCGGGTTCCAGCGCCTTGACCCAGCCGTGCTCATCAAGCTGCAGCTCGGGTCCCCTGCCCCAGGGTTGACCCTGACGTTGACTGATCCAGGGCCGCGACAGGCGGAAGACATCGACAAAGGGCAGCTCCGTATTCCAGTCCGCAGGGCCGGCCAGGTTCATGCCCAGACGGGGCAGTGCCACCGCTGGGGCCGGTGCCGCTGCCGCAGTCGCCAGCCCACTGGCCAGGACCGCGAGAGACACCGCCACGACGCGCACGACCCACCCGCTTGCGAACCTCGTTGCCATACCCGTCCCCTTTCCATTCCGTTCACCGGAACCGCCGACCGCCTCGCCGTGCGTAGTGCCCGCCATCTACCCCAGCGCCTCAGTAGACGTGGCGCAAAGACGCGATCACTATCGGTGTGACGAACAGCACCAGCATACCGAAGCCTAGGAAACCGCCTCTGGCAGGGTTGAAGTCGGCCAGCAGACGTTCCCAGGAAGCATGCATCACCCAGCGCCCCAACCCGAGATCAAGGGCCAGCATCAGGGCGAGCCAGAGCCCGCCGGCGGCCAGGCTCTGACCCGTCGACAGCGGCGCGATCCACGGCACCGTCACCCAGCCGATCAACAGGATGAGCAGCGATCCGGACACGACCGCAACCTGGCGGGCGCGGCGGTCACCGAAGCGCGGGTTCAGAAGCTTAACGCGCAAAATCCCATGAAGCGTCTCGGCTCCAGCGATGATCAACCAGATTAGCGCAGCCCTGAGCAACATCTGAACGTTATCCTGACCGCGACCCTGACCGGGCGCGATGCGTCCTACACTAGACACGCGTTGGCGGGATAGCGCCACCGCGGCAAGGCCCTTCACGTGGTATGGTTTGTAGGCACAGCCGGGAAGCAGACGCCGCGGCGAGGTGCGCCCAGGCGGATCGCCGGCAGCCAGAGCAGGGTCGACAGGAGCAACCAGGATGAGCGTCCATCTGCAGCCACACCATCTCGCCAGGGCAGAGGAACTGGTCGCCGAGGCGCGCGCCAACCACGGGCTGGCGCCGGTGGATCTGGAACGTTTCTGGGCGGACCAGGCCACGGCGCGGGCCAACGCCTGGGCCGCCGACTGCCCGCAACTCCCGCTCGGGGTGCTGATGTCAACGGAGGGCGTGTTTGCGGAGCTTGGCCTTCCCGAGAACTGGCATGACCTCCAGCACAACGCCGAGTACCGCGTGAGCCTCAGCCGCCGCTACAACGACATCGCCCAGCAGATCGTCGGCCGGCGACTCCTCAGCGAACAACTGCCCGCTCCGCACCTGGCCTGGCCGGCGGTGAAGGAACTGCATGATATCTTCGAAGCCCGCCAGGAGTGGCATAGCTGGTCCTACTGGCTGCAACCGTCGGCCGGCACGCCGACAGAACTCGCGGCGCTGCTGGACCGCGTCGAAGCGCGCCTCGAGAACCTGCGCGACTTCATGCTGCCGCCGAACTGGGCGCCGGAAAAAGCCCGACTGCTGGGAGCCGGGGCAAAGCCGCCCCTCTATCGTGGCCAGCGCGGCCCGATCACCTTCGCCTGCAGCGTCTACGGCGCCGAGAACCTGATTTTCCTGATCCTTGACAACCCGCAACTGGCGGCCCGCTTCCGCGATCTCATCCTGAGAGCCATACTGGAACGCGCCCGAGTCCTCGACGAGGAAGCCGGTTTCACGCCGCAGACGGCGCCCCGGGGTTGGGGCTGGGCCGACGACAACTGCTGCCTGCTGAACCCGGAGATGTATGCGTTCTTCGGCTACCCCATCCTCCAGGGCGTGTTCGCTGTCTACAGCCCGGAGCCCCAGCACAGCCGCTACCAGCACTCGGACTCGGACATGGCGCACCTGTTGCCCCTCCTCGGCCGACTCGGATTGACCGGGGTGAACTTCGGACCCAACCTGTCGGTCCTCCAGATCCGGGAACACCTCCCGAAGGCGGAGATCCACGGCCAACTGGCGCCGTTCACCTTCAGCCGCAACCAGGAGGTCCAGATCGTGGCGGAGACGATCCGTGATTTCGAGATGTCGCGGGAACGGCGGGGCGTGGTCTTCTGTACTGCCGGCAGCATCAACAACGGCTCGCGCCTGACCGGCCTGCGCCTGATCATGGCCACGATCCAGAAGTACTGCCAGTACTAGAGACGGACCACCGCCGACCAGGCTCAGGCCGGAATGGGCGCGCTCGAGCTCAGGCGCTGGGACGTCTCCGTGTCCGCGGCTGGCGTGGGGCTTTCCTGAACGACGACCCGCGGTTCGGCCGGCACCGCAGCCGAGTACCGCGCCACCAACCCGAGAGCGGCGAAGCTGGTGACCAGAAACGAGCCGCCGTAGCTGACAAACGGCAGCGGAATGCCGATGATCGGCAACAGGCGTAGCGCCATCCCGACATGGATCAGGGTCTGCAGAAACAGCAGCGTCGCGAAACCCACGCTGAAGGACCAGGCGGCGGGATGCGGGGAGTGGACGCCGTTCCACAGAATCACCACGATCAGCCAGGCGATCAACCCCAGCACCAGCAGGCCGCCCAGAAACCCAAAAGACTCACTCAGAACACAGTAGATGAAATCCGTGTGTTGCACCGTACGGGGTAGATAGCCCAGAATGGTGATGATGCCCTTGCGCCAACCGCTGCCATCCACGCCCCCGAGGCGCACGCAGCGCAGAGCCTGGCGGGCATTCCAGCCGCCATGCTGGCTGAGGTAGCAGGCAAACCGGTCCGGGCAGTGCGACAGCAGCCCGGTGGCCCCCGCCGGGGCAACCACGGAACTGACTTCCCGCACGCTCAAACCGATCGGGATGGGCTCCGCCTCCGACCGGCCCTCGCGCGCTTGCCAGCGGGCCACGTCAATGCCGGGAGTGGGATTGCGAATCTCCACAATCGCCCGACCCACGGGGGCCAGCCCCACCAGGCCGGCCAGCAGCAGCCCCAGCAGGATAGGCCAGGAGAACCAGCGCGTCGCCAGCACCGTGCCTACCGACAGACAAAGTAGCGCCGTATTGCCCATGGACCGCTCCATGAACACCAGCGCCACCGGAACCGCGACCGCCAGCACCGCCAGCAAGTGTCGCCGAACCACAGCCACCCGGGCCATGGCGTCCTCCGGATTGACCAACTCTGCCACCACCCAGATGAGCGCAATCTTGGCGAACTCCGCAGGCTGGATGGACAGCAGACCAAAGAGGTTCAGCCAACGCAAGCCGTTACCGGTGGCACGCCCGAGGAGCAGCACCAGCACCGGCAAGCCGATGCAGAGAATGGCGTAGAGGATCCGCATCAGCATCCGCCGCGAGATCGGGGCATTGTTCACCTTACCAATGACTGCGTACAAACCCAGCCCTACCGCGAGGAACGCGCTCTGCCGCCGCCAGTAGAGCCGCTCGGGAGCCCCGTCGATGGGAACGCAGACGCAGTAGGTCAGCGCGATCCCGATCACGCATAGCAGCACGGCGGGGGTAAGCCGTAGGATGTCCCCGGTTAGCTCCGCGGTGAAGGGCGAGAGCCGTGGCAGGTCCGCCAGCCCTGGCCCCGCGGTTCCGCCACCGTCCGCGTGCCGGCGCCACCGCCACCGTGCCATGGCCGATGCCGCCTTGCCACGCAGTGCCGTCGCCATCTCTCCGCCCCCCTTGCCGGAAACGCTGGGCACCGCCGCTGGCTCGGGGTCGCGCGCCGCCCGCCGTGCAGCCACCAGCACGCTCCGGCGGTTGCCAGAGCGCAGGCGCTCACGCCAGTGGGCAAGCCCCGCTGGCCGCGCCACTGCCCCCACCCTCGGCTCCGGTTCGGCTGCAACGGCGGCGGCCACCGGCTCGACGCTCGGCTCCGGTTCGGCTGCAACGACGGCGGCCACCGGCTCGACGCTCGGCTCCGGCTCGGCCGCAACGACGGCGGCCACCGGCTCGACGCTCGGCTCCGGCTCGGCCGCAACGACGGCGGCCACCGGCTCGACGCTCGGCTCCGGCTCGGCCGTAACGGCCTGCGGCTCGACCTGGTCCGCGCTCGTCGCCACGGGCACGGCAACCGGGTCAGTGCCAGGGGTAGGCGCAGCGATCGGCGGGTCAACCGGAGCCGCCTCGACGAGTGGGGGCATGCGTCGGCGCGGCCCACCCCGGTGCCGGGCAAGGGCCTCGCCGGCCGCCGCCCGGCGGTCCTTGAAGAAGGGTGGCGGCGCGGGCGCGACGGCCTTCGTGCCCGCGTCCGTTCCAGCCTCCCCGGTGCTGCCTCGGCCGCCGTCGACCGCTACCGGGTCAGTTGCGCCACCGTCCCGGCGTTGCCGCCAGCGGGCCATTGCCGACGTCGCTCCTCGGTCCATGATTCCCACTCCTGAATACGCTCGACCAGCCGGGCCAGGCGCGGACCCAGGTCGCGGCCGCCGCTGGTCTCGTCATGCGCCATCGCGGCGATGACCAACCGTACCTCGCTGGCATAGCCTGGGTACATCACCACCATCCAGACATCGGTGCGCGGTTCGTCTGCAGTGCCCACCTGAGCACTGCCTGTCTTGGCGGCCAGCGTGATCCCCTCGACCCGTACCGCCTTGCCCGTACCATGCGGACCGTGCACCACCTCACGCAACCCCTGCATCACCGCCTCCCGCCAAACCGCGTCCACCGGCAGGTCCACCGAGAGTTGCGGTTCGTCGGTAAACAGGCGTGGACGTACCCGCTTGCCCATGGCCACGGCGTTGGCCATCACCGCCGCCTGCAGCGGCGTCGCCCGCGAGTCGGCCTGCCCGATGGACAGAAATCCGGTGTCGATCGGCCGCCATACCTGCTGCTCCAGGCTGGCGTAGTGCTCGCGCTTCCAGTCGGGGTTGTCCAGCACCCCCGGCACACAACGCGCGTCCAGGGACGACGCCATCGCGCCGGGCGGCGTCACCCCTTCGCCGGGCAACTGTCCCAGCCCCGCCGCCTGCATCATGGCGTGAACCCGTTGCCGACCGACCCTCTCCGCAGCCTGTAGGAAGTAGGCATTACACGACGCCCCCAAGGCCTGGTACAGGTTCATGGAGCCATGCCCGGACAGCTTGTTGCAGTGCACCGAGGTGTCGCGCCCATAGAGCACCCGGCCCGTGCACTCGAAACGGGTCTCCGGGGTAATGCAGCCCGCTTGCAGGGCGGCCAGGGCAACCAAGGGCTTGACCGTCGACCCCGGGGCGGTGGCGTCGGCCAGGCAGCGGTTCGTGTCCGGCACCTTCTGGCCCTTCAGAGCGTCCTGCCAGTTGCGGTGCGTAGCGTCCAACGGCAATACCGGCACGCCCTCGGTCGCGTCCGCCAGGGCCAGCAGGTCGCCGTCGGACTGCATCACGACCAGGCCGCCGCTCATCCCCTCCATTGCTTCCTGAGCCCACTGCTGGATATTCATGTCCAGGGTCAATGTGAGCGTCTTCCCGGTGACCGGATCTGCCTGGCGCAAGGTACGCTGGCGGAATAGTACCGCGTCCAGAAACAGCCGTTCGACCCCGGGCTGTCCGCACAACTCCACATCGCGCCAACGCTCAGCCCCGAACCACCCCGCCATGGTCAGATCAGGGAAGTCGCAATCGCGGGTCAGTTCGCCGCCCCCCCGCCGCGTCAGGTAAGCGCGACCACGGGTCAACGGCGCCAGATCGGGCAGATGGTAGATGCGTTTGGGCAGGCGCACCAGGTCCACCGCGGGATAGCGGGTCCGCGCCAGCAACCAGCGCTGCAGCGTCTCACTGTCGAGGTCGCGCCAGAGGATCAGGGGCATGGGCGAGGCCCGTAGCAGGTGCGCCTCGATATCGTCGCGCGGTACGCGTTTTACCTGCACCTGGCGCGGCCACAGGTCGATGGCCAGACGCGCCATCTCCTCTTCCACCAAGTCCAGAGTCTGCCGACGCGTCGAGCGAATATCGCGCACGGCCGAAGGCTGGATGGCAAGGGCGTACTCGTCGACGGTCACGTTCAGCGGCGTGCCATAGCGATCGCACAGCGGGGCGCGGTAGGTCCAGACGGACGCAATGCGGACAGCGTCATTCTCAAAAGCACTACGCGCCGCCTCCTGGTAGCGGGTCTGGTACCAGTGTGCCCACAGCAGGCCAGCGATCCCGCCCAGCATTAGGCAGCCGAGCATGAGACACTTCAGGCCCGCATCATGATCGGTCTGTCCCTGGTGCGGCATCACGCCTCCCTCCTGAAGTGACGGTGTAGGGCGGCCGTGCCCCGTAACCCCAGCGCCAACGCGCCCGCCGCACCCGTCGTCAGTACGACCGACAGTACGATGGTGGCGCCAGCCACGTGCCCAGCGGTGCTGGTCAACCCCGCCCAACGCAGGCCAAGGTACGTCCCCGTAGTCTGCACCAGGGTCTGAGCGGCGGCGTAGAGCATCAGGGTTACCGCGTGGTCACGCCGCAGACGCCGGTGCAACAGGGTGAAGCACGCCGCCACGGGCAGGTAAGCCCAGGCCGTCTCGCCGAGCAACGCCGGGCCGGCGGCATCCGCCAACAGCCCTGCGAAGGCCGCAAAGACGACGCCCCACTGCGGCGCGCAACGCAGACCCACCAGCGCAATGAGCAACGCCGACACCGGTACCGTCACCGGAACCCCCCAGCAAAGCAGTGCTGGAAACGCGGAAAGAACGCCCTGCATGACCGCTGCCCCCACGCCGCAAACGAGGATGCCGCGCCCCCACGTCGCCGTGGCCCCGGCTAGATCACGCCAGAACTTCCGGTGGGCCGCCTGCAAGGCGGACTCCCGCGCTGCATCGCCGCCCGCGGACGACTCGGCCAGTGTCATCACGTCGCCTGCCATGGTCGACTCCCCCCTCCATGCCTAAGGAACCGGCGCCGCGCCCCGCCGCCGCAGTAACAGCAGTGCCAGGCGCGGACGATATGCAGTCATCGCAGCGGTAACCGTCGGCAGCAACGCTGTGCAGTACGTAATGGCACCGAAATCAACGAACGGTTGCACCAACCAGGCCGGCGTGAACGGGTCGTCCCCGGCGGCGACCAGAGTGCCCACCGGGATGCCGGGCGGCAAGGGCAGAACGCCCCCGGCAGCGGTCACCACCTGGGCGGGCAGGAGCACCGGTAGCCCCTCGTTGTTCAGATTCATCACCTGCAGTCGCGGCTGGCCGGGCAGTGCCCAGTCCTCCGGCACCGGCTCCCGCGCCTGCGCGCCGTCGGCCGGCGCCAGGACGCCTTGGTAGCGCACACCGTTCGTCTGCACGACCTCGACCTGCACGGCCATCTCGGGAGAGGTCAGCAGGCGCAGTCTGAGCTGATCACGCTCGCGCACCACCACCCCGGCGAGACTGCCGTTCGCCAGGCAGGCCACCCCGGGCCGCAAACCCAGTGCTGCCGGCCCGGCCAGGTCGGCACTCTCATAGAAGCTGTCCGCCAACCGGCGCTTGATGGCACAGGCAACGTGCGCCAGCGCTCCGTCCGGTTCGGCCATCTTCAGAATACCCACGATCTGGCGCACGGCGCCCTGGATCAAGTCCTGATCGATGTTCGTCACCCGGCGCAACTCAGCCATGTAACGGACCTGCTCCGCCAGCGCATCCGCTTCCGCGGCAATGCCCGCTGTCACCGCCCGGTTCGTGACCGCATACAACAGGCGGCTTTGCCCAGGCAACTGAACCTTGACGCGGGCCCGTATGTAGCCCTCTTCAGACGCCTCAAAGGCGTCAACCCAGCCGACCAGAATGCCGCCCGGCAGCAGCCCCTGCGCCGCCGTTGCCGCTGTCGACGAGGTGACCACGGTATCCCCAATGGTGACCGCGGTGCCCCGCGACGTGATCTGCAGTTCCAGGGCCCCGGCACGGGCGTCGGGTCCTGCCGGACTGCGCTGCTTCCAGTCGCCCACCAGCACTCCCTGCACACCATCCCGCCCCAGAACATCACAGAACAACTGAACATGGTCCGCCCCCAGGCGACTCATCGTGCAGGTCAACGGCATCGCCGTATCCACCAGCCCGACCAGACAGCCTGATGCCGTAAACACCGGTGCGCCCGGCTGCACACCGTGGCGGCTGCCACAGGCCAGACGCACCCCCTCGCGAAACGGCTCGGCACGCTGCCAGAGCACGGGCCCCGGTACGAACTGCTTGAGCGGCGTGTAGCGATCCCGCAACGCCAGCTCGTAAGCAGCGCGGTAGACCTCGGTGCCCCGGAAGCCCTGCCCCTCGGGCAAGGGCCGCACCGTCTGCCAACGCCGTTCGAGGAACTGCCGGTGGATGGCAGCGTCAGGGCTCGCACCCGCCGCCGCACGACCGGCCCGTAGGTCCCACGCCCACGCCAACCCCCACGAGGTCAGAACCTGGGTCGGCATAATCAGCACTTCGCGGCACACGCGATCCAGTCCCGTCCTGGCCGCTTGCGGCAGCAACAGTCCGGGCAACGCGATCATGCAGACCGCCAGCAGAACCCCCATGTACTCACGCAGCGCCCCCATGTGACCTACCTCCACTCTTCACCTGCCGGCCAGTCCCACCGTCACTCACGGCATCCCCTGCCGACGCCCCCGGCGCCCGCGGCTGCCAAAACGGCACCCCAATCGCTGGCCGACTCAGCTTGGCCACCGGCGGCGGACTAAACTCCAGAACCCGCATGGCGGCCGCGTCCAGCGGCGACGGAGGCACATACGCGCCCCCACAGTCGGTGCAGATCACGCTGCCCGCCACCAAGGCCGAACCGCAATCACGACACTCGGACAGCATGTCCGCACCACAGTATCGGCACAGAACAGCCGCCTCCGCGTACGACTCCACCTGCCGCGGGACGAAGCGGACCTCCGTCAACGTCAGGTACACTTCGTTGAGCGGACAGAAGGGGGTCGGGCAGTAGTAACGCACCAGCCCGCCGGCCTGACGTTCCGGCGCCGCAACAACCGCATCCAGCCACGCCGGCCCCACCACCTGCAGGGCCTCGCACACAGCCCGCAACGTGGTGTCGCCCAGCACCCGCAAATCCCCGGACTCGTAGCGCGACAAGGCACCCTTCGTGATCCCCACCCGCACTGCCAGATCAGCCTGGGTCAAGCCCTGGGAGCGCCGGCTCTGGCGCACCAGCCCCGCTAGCTCCCGCTTCTGAGTCTCTACATCCATGGTCCTGCCTAGCTCCGTTCTGCACCCATGCAGCACCGACCCAGCACTTGGGAAAAATACGCCTGGAGCCAAGTAAATGCAAATGTTGGTAATCTCCAGACAATACTAGTGTGACTTTAGTATTCTTCTCTGTTACAGGTTATTAACAGGTTATTACTGTAGCTAAGACGAGCTTGTTGTATTCAGGTTATACACAGTGGTAATTACCTATTGAGTAGGGCCTCTATGGATACGGCTTTTTTTCCTCGGACGAAGGGGTGGGTTGTGCCCACTAGGCGTGAGGCCCGCCTGCGGGACAGGCACGGGGTAGGTCGGGCATGCCAGTACCCGGGAAGCGGCCTGCAAGCGGCCGCTCGCTTCGTACCGGCGGCCGGGACAGGCTGCGCAGTGCCCTCAGGGCGCGCGAGCTCCCGTGCGCCAGGAGCTGCCGGCGGGCGGCGGGCGGCAAGCACTGCCGTGCCGCATCAGGGCTGGGTCAGTTCCTCGAGCAAGCGCAGGCGCACCGCTTCGAGCACGTCCCCGTCGAGGGTAAGGTCCTCGGCATCACGCACGGCGGGCCGAATCAGCTCGCGGACGCGCTCCGCAGCCGCCTGACGACTGCGGCCGCGGGCTTCGAGAGCGGCGCGCACGCTGAGCATCAGCTCGGCGTCCTCCAGCCCCTCGCGTTCGGCCTCATAGCGCAGCGAACTGTCGGCGATGAAGCGCTCCGACGGCCAGCAGATGTACTGGTCGCCGGGCGACTCAAGGCTGGTCAGCGGGATGGACCAGCGGTTGAGCGCCCAGTGCAGATAGCCCTCGGTACCGTAGACGGCGTGCATCCAATGCAGCAGGCGGCTCTTGATGGCCGGGCCGTCGATCATGCGGTTGGGGAACGTGCCCTGGGGTACCCAGGCCACATAGAACCAGAGGGTCGCTCCAGCCGCCTGCGCCTTGCGGTACTCGGGGTGCCACTGCTTGAGATAGTTCAGTTGCGGCACCCAGATCTCGAGATCGCCGACGAGGTCCGGCACGTGAATGGCGTCGATGCGGCGCAGCCCCGGCGCCGCGGCCTGAACACGCCGCGCCAGCGTCCGGTAACTCTCCAGGTTTACCGGAATCGGCTCGTCCGCCACGTGCACCGCGAAGCGCTCCAGCCAGCCGCGCGCCCGCAGATGGGACTCGATGAGCGGCAGCAGGCTCACCACATCGACGGGCTCGGCCGCACCCGTGGCCACCTGCACCACCGTCGCACTGGACGCGGCCATGGTCGGACACTCCCACTCGCCGCTGCTGCGCCCGCCCATGTGGCTGAGACAGAAGAGTTTGTCCACCCCACGCTCGGCAAAGGTGGTGACGAAGCGGTCGAAGTCCGTGAAATCCGCCTCCGTGCGGCCGTCGGGCAGGCGCCAGAAGCGCGCCAACGACCACGGCACGACCACCGCGTTCTGGCGATACGCCCGCATCAGATCGGCAACGCCCGCCAGCACCTGCCAACTGTCTTCCGAGCCCGGCGCGACGCCGAATGGCCGGCAGGCGTCGTTCCAATCGAACCAGTAAACAAAGTCAACCCGCGGCACGGCGGGCAACACCGCCTCGGCCACCCGCACGCGCAGCGGGATCTGCAGGGCGCCCTCCTGAGAGCCCAGGCGGAGCGTACCCCGATACCAGCCGGCGGGCGCTGAACGGGGAGCTGTAACCCGCACAAAGAAGGTGTTTGTGAGGGCCGCCGGCAGGTCCACTTCGGGGGCGTCATCGAGTTCATCGGGGTAGAGTCCGGGACCCGGCCAGACCAGACCCTCCGGCGGCGTCGCGCGCGAGTTCTTCTCGACGTTCACGTACCTCACGGCGTGCCAGGCCAGCCAGTGAGACGGGATGATGCCATCGCCTACCTCCGCACGCAGGTCGCCAGGCTCGAGGCGCACCCGGTGCCAGTCGGCGGCGGGGCGACAGACGATCTGGAAGCCTTTGGCCTGGCCCCGCATCAGGGTCAGTTCGGGCACCTGGGTCGCAGCCGGCAGCTCGCCCTGCTGCGGCAGGTTCGCGGTGGCCGCCGCAAAGCGCACTACACCGGCCAGCTCCGCCACCGAATCGGGGCCGCGCACGACCGTTGCCGTGCCCACGTCACTCAACTGGCCGTCTACGCCGACAGCCTGGAAGCACAGGGCCGCCGTGCCCGCTGGAACCGCCACTGCCACCTGCACCCAGGGCGCCGTGCGGTAGAACGGCCCGGAGTCCGCCGCCGGCACCGGGCTCTCCGCCAGCACCTGCAACCCGCCACCGGTCGCAACCACTCCGGCGCGTACCGCCTTGACCTCCCGGCTGAGCGGGTGCGGCCACCACGACAGGGTCACCGCGCCCGCCGCGGCAGACTCCGCACGCGCCAAGCCGGCCCGCGGCACCTGGGTCGTACCGGTCCGCGCCGTAACCTCCGCCGACCACCCCGAGGCGAGGCCATCCGCGTCTACCACCAGACCGGAGAAGCGCACCTCCCGGTTCGGCTCAAGCCCATGCAACACCGCCTCGCCCGCACTCGGGTCGACCACGGTCCGGGGCAGCCCCGGTGCGGCGTCCCCGGCACGGCAGCGCAGCAGTAGCCTGACCGCCCCCGGCGCTAGAGCCGCAGGATCCCAGCGTACCGTCAGCCCCCCTGCCCCGGGACCAGGGCTCCCGGTCACGACGGGGACCGCGGGCGGCAGGCCGCTCCCTGGCCGACGGACCATAGCGACGTCGTCGAACCAGGCGCGGCCCGAATTGGCGCCCGAGGTCAGCAGATCGAGGTGCACCGAACGGGTTCCCGGCGGCGCCTCGACCTCGGTCTCGAAGTGGATCCACTCCGTTGTCCCGGTGGCGGTGCCCGCCGTATCACCACGCATCCAGGTGCCCTTGGCATCCATCCACTCGGAGAGCACGCTGGCCGAAGCCCCCTCCAAGCCCTCAACCCGTAGCCAACCGGAGACCAGGTAGCGCCCCGGATAGGCGGCAAAGACCTGCATCACCAGACCGCGGTTGGCACGACCCTCCAGGCGCAGAGCCACGGAGCCGTTCCGACCTTCGCCGGGAACCGCCTGTACGGCGCTCAGCCCGGCGCCCTTGGGCTGCTCGTACCACGTGTGGCCGCTGCTCCAGCCCTCGGCCCCCTTCTCAAAGTCAGCGTTCTGGAGCAGGTTGGCCCCCGCTCCGACGCTCGTGGCCAGCAGCAGCGCGGCAATCCCGTGAGCACCCATGCGCGATCTCATTCCGCTACCGTGGTCAGCCATCCCGCGCCCGTCGCCCCCGTCCCCGTTGGCCCCGCGGCGTACCCGAACGCCGCCGTGCAGGCCAGCGTGTCGCCTCCATGCGGTCACCGTAGTACCCTCGCTCCTGATGTCAACGCAACGGCGCGACGGCCCTTCGTCGGGTCGCGCGCGCGTGCTGCTATTTTGAAAAAAGCAGATGCTGCCGACCGGTGGCGCCAGCCCTCGGCCAGGGCTGTTCCCTTTCCCCAACGACCATCGGTGTTGGTCACCGGCACGGTGAAAGCGTGAGAGCGTGATTGCGTGAGGGTTACGGCGCGTGTGCCGGCCGTCTGCCACGCATCCACGCTTTCACGTTCTCACGCGCTCACCCGTAGCGGGAACCGCG
>CAILUI010000279.1 GCA_903837355.1 uncultured Victivallales bacterium | reverse complement strand
CCCGCGACGAGCGCCGGCGCAACGCCGTGCCCCCCTATGCTCCATAGCGCGACCGCAAGGGGGCCTCGGGGGTGCCCAATGGCGATCGCAGACCCAGCCGTCGGCGCCCTCGCCGGTTTCTTAGAACCGCCCTGCCCGCCGGCGACGGCGCTTTGCCGCCGCCCTCCTGCGAGGCTATGTTACACGCTGGCAACGCTTCACGGTTCAACCTGCCCGCGCGGGCTTCGGGATTCCCGGTTATGAAAAGCGCTTACGAATTGGCGATGCAGCGGCTGGGCGGTGCGGCACGGCAGTACACGGCCGCGCAGAAAGAGCAACTTGCCGACCTCGACCGCCTGTACGAGTCCAAGATCGTGCAAGCCAAATTCGCGGCCCAGGCCCGTCGCGCCGGGGTCCAGGGCGATGCCGCCAAACTGAAGCAGATCGACGACGACCTCGCCGTCGAGATTCGCTCCCACGAGGCCCGCCGCGAGCGCAAGAAGGAAGAGTTGCGCGCGGAGTTTGCGGCCGGCGACAGCAAACCATGACGTCGAGGCGGATCCCCCAGCCATGTTCGTAGACCGCGCCAGAGTTATTGCCTGCGCCGGCGACGGCGGCAACGGTTGCGCCAGTTTCCGGCGCGAGAAGTTCCTGCCGTTCGGCGGACCCAATGGCGGCAACGGCGGCCTGGGCGGCTCGGTCGTCTTCCGGGCCGTGACCGGCGAGCAGTGCTTGCAGACCCTCAAGTACAAGCAGCACTGGGAGGCCGCGCGCGGCGAGCATGGTACCGGCAAGGACTGCCACGGGCGGCGGGGGGATGACTGTATTGTACTGGTGCCCATCGGCACCCTGGTCCACGACGACGACACCGGCGAACTGCTGGCTGATCTGGCCGAGGAGAACCAGGAGTGCGTGGTGGCCCGCGGCGGCGTGGGCGGCAAGGGCAACCTGCATTTCGCGACCCCGACCAACCGTGCGCCGCGCCAGGCGACGCCGGGGGAGCCCGGCGAGCGCCGGACCCTGCAAGTCGACCTGAAGGTGGTCGCCGATATCGGCCTGGTGGGCTACCCGAACGCCGGTAAGTCGACCCTCATCAGTGCCATCTCCGACGCCCATCCGAAGACGGCGCCCTACCCGTTTACCACCCTGCATCCGAACGTCGGCGTGGTGCGTGTGGACGCCGAGCGACGCTTCACGGTCGCCGACATTCCCGGCCTGATCGACGGCGCCCACCTCGACGTCGGCCTGGGCCACGGTTTTCTGCGTCACATCGAGCGCTGCCGGGCCCTGTGCTACGTGCTTGATCTGGGCGGCGTGGACGGCCGTGACCCGCTCGACGATCTGGCGGCGCTGCGCCGTGAGCTGGAGTTCTATCTCGAGGGCCTCAGCCGCCGGCCGGCCATCATCGTTGCCAACAAGACCGATCTGGAGTCGGCCACCGCTAACCTGCAGCGCTTGCAGGCGCAGGAGTCTCTGCGTATCGTGCCGACCTGCGCCGAGTTGATGGAGAACCGGGAAGAGGTCGTCGAGGCCATGCGTGAGCTCCTGGCCAGCCTCCCCACTACGCCGGCGCCAAAGCCCCCGACGGCGGCCGGCTGAGCGACGGCGTTTCGCCAGAGCACTGCGCACGACGAGTGGCGCGAGAGAGGTCCGGACCATGCCCAGCGAAGCCTTCCTCAAACTGGCCCCCTTCGCACGGCGTGCGGGGGTCGCGATCACCGGCCGCGAGCGGCTGCACCGGCAGAGCAAGGAGCTCGTCTTTCTGTGGGTGACCGAGGACGCTTCGGAGCGCACCGTGCGTGAGCTGCGGAGCGAGTTTACCTGCCCGCTGATGCGCTTCCTGACGGCCGACGATGTCGAACGCCTGCTCGGTTTCCAGGGCACCAAGGTGGTCGGCTTCACTGCGTCTTCACTGGCGACGTCGCTGTTTCGCGAGTGCCAGGGTCATCAGGTGCAGGAGGATCCGCCATGAGTGCAGGCGCAGCGCCACGGCGGGTCGCCGTCCTGGGGGTCAGCGGCATCGGCCGGCACCACGCCAAGTGGTGGCACCTCGAAGGGGCCGAGGTGTGCGCCTTTCTCGGCCGCTCGCCGGAGAGCCTCGGCCGCGCCACCGAGACCCTCGCGGGCATGTTCCCCTGCCGCGGCCGGGGCTATACGTCGCTGCCCGAGCTGCTGGCGGAGCAGCGCCCGGATATCGTCGACGTCTGTACGCCGTCGCATCTGCACTACCCCCACGCGCGGGCGGCTCTGCAGGCGGGGTGTGCCGTGTTGTGCGAGAAGCCGTTTGTGTACGACGCCGAGTTGACCTCGGCGCAGATGCTCGGCCAGGCGCGGGAGTTGCTGGCGCTGGCGGAGCGGCAGCAGGTCGGCTTCGGCGTCTGCACGCAGTACGTCGTCAGCGCCCGCCTCTGCTTGGCCATCTGTCCAGACCGTTTCCAGCGGCTCGAGAGCTACCGCGGCTACCTGGTCTCGCCGACCCGCGGTCGCGCCCCCGATCCGCAGCATACCTGGATCGACCTGGCGCCGCATCTGCTCGGCGCCATCCAGGTCGTCTGCCCTGACGGTCAGCCCGACTGGACCCGTCTGGAACTCGATTTCGCCGGCCACCATGCCCGCGCGCAGTTCCCCCTGCGGCGCCCGGACGGCAGTTCGGTGCACTGTGACATCGACACGGCCCACACCGATACCGAGCCGAAGAACGTGCGCCGTCTGACCTTCAACGACTATACCTTCGACATCGGCGGTTGCAGCGACGCCGCCGGCGTCTTCCAGGCCCGCATTCAGACGGCCGACGGGGTCACGGACCGCGAGGACGCCATGCGCCTCCTGATCCGCAGCTTCGGTGCGGGCCGGGCCGAGGTCCCCGGTCCCCTGGCCCTGTGTAATCTGGAATGGATGCTGCGCATCCTGGACGCCGCGGCGGCGCGGGGGCGTACCGATGCTGAGCGCTGACGAACTGCGGCCGTTGCCCCGGCGCGACGGCGCGGCGCTGAGCGTGCGCCGCCTGCGGGCCGGTGACGAGGCTGCCCTGCAACGCTTCAACCGCGAGCTGTCCGTGCCGTCGCGGCGCTGGTTCCTACCTCACCCCTACGATGACGATACCGTGAGCCGCGTCCTGCAGCGCTCGGCGGCGGGCGAGGACCTGACTCTGGGGCTGTTCGACGGCCCGCGGCTGGTGGGCTACTTCTTCCTGTGGTACGTGACCCGGCGGGTGCCCCTGCTCGGCATCGGCTTGGTCGACGACCTGCAGGGCCAGGGGCTCGGGCGCCCCCTGCTGGAACTGCTCATCGCCCAGGCGCGGGAGGCGGGCTGCGCCGCGATCGAACTGACCACGATGCTGGACAACGACCGCGCCTTCGCACTCTACCGCAAGGTCGGTTTCGAGCACTTCCGGGATGTCGAGAATCTACAGGGCAATGGCGAATGGGTGGTCGAACGCGCCATGATCTACCGCCTGCAGCCGGATGCCGCGCCGATGCAGGAACCCCACCGGCCGCCGGTGTAGCACACAGAGGCGATCGACCATGACCAAGCCCGCCGCGACCCTCGCCCTGCTCGGCGCTCTCAGCGTCCTCGGCGTCTCGGCCCAGGAAGCCCTGACGCCGCGCGTGGTGACGCTCCAGCGTCCGTCCAGCGACCTCGTCATCGCCCTGCAGATCATCGCGCCGGTCGCGGGGGAGACCGACGCCACGGCACGGCTGCAGGCGGCGGTGGACCGCGTCGGGGCCGCGGGCGGCGGCACGGTGTTCGTGGCCGTCGGCACCTACCCGCTGCGGCAGCCGCTGGTCCTTCGCGAAGGCGTCACCGTGCGCGGCGAGTGGGCGCCGCCGGACCGGGGCGTGAGCGGCTCCATCCTGGCCGTCTATGACCGTCCCGAGCGCGCCGAGGGCCCGGCCGCCATTACCCTCGAGCGGGGCAGCGGCCTGCGTGAGATGGCGGTCTGGTACCCCGAGCAGAACCCGGAGGCCGTGGTCGCCATGCCGTGGACCCTGGGGACGTCGGAGAAGGTCAACGGCGACAATGTCACGGTCATGAATGTGACCCTGGTGAACGCCTATCGCGGGATTCGTATCGGGCCGGAGTGGAACGAGTTACACACGCTGCGCCATGTTTACATAACCCCTTTGGAGGCAGGTATTTACATCGATACGACGACCGACATCGGGCGTCTGAATCAGGTCGTGCTCAGCCCGCGGATATGGGAACAGAGCGGCCTGCCGGGGGCACCGCTGGCAGCGGCCGCGCGGGCCGCGCTGCGGCGCCGTCTGGCCGAGTCCGTCGTGGGGCTGGACATCGGCCGCAGCGACTGGGAGTACATCGTCGGCGTCGAGGCCGAGGGCCTGAGCACGGGGGTGCGCTTCCGGCCGGGGCGGGAGGGCACCACCAACGCCGTCATGCTGAACTGCAGCTTCCGCGCTTGCGGCACCGCTCTGCAACTGGACCGCCTCAACGGCGTCGGCCTCGCCGCGACCGCCTGCGAGTTTGTCGGCAGCCGCCAGGCGGTGCAGGCGCTGGCGTCATTCGACACCGTCGCCCAGTTCAACACCTGCACCCTGACGGGCCCCACGGCGGCGGTCACCCTGGCCGGCAAGGGGCTGCTATCCTTCCAGAACTGTCAGCTCCGGGGCCTGGTTGACGCGGCGGCGGGCCAGCTCTCTTTGGTTGACTGCCAGCTTGGGCAGGCGGCAACGCACGTGTCGTTGGGCGCCGGGGTCACCCGCGCCCGGCTGTTGGGCTGCCGCTTTGACGGCGAGCCCGTGATCCGCCAGCAGGCTGTGGACGCGGACGTCGTCATCAGCCAGCGGCCGACCGACTCGGCGCGCTTCGACGGCCAGCCGCATCGCCCGGCACCGGCCCGCGGTCCCCGCACCGCGGCCCTGGTGGTGGTCACGGACCATGGCGCCTCCCCCGACCTCCCCGACAACACGGCGGCCTTCAGCGCCGCTCTCGAAGCCGCCCGTCAGGCGGCGGGGGCGACGGTCTACGTGCCTGCCGGCAACTACCGCTTCGCCGGGACGCTGACCGTGCCCGCCGGTTGCGAACTCCGCGGCAGCTTCGACGTCCCGCACCACACCGTCTCCGCGGGTTCCGTGCTGATGCCCCTGGGCGGCCGCAAGAGCGAGGATGGCACCCCATTCCTGCGCCTGGAGGCCGGCTCCGGTCTGCGCGGCTTGACCGTCTGGTATCCCGAACAGAACGTCGCCGCCCCGGTTGCCTACCCCTGGACCGTGCGCGCCCTCGGTCCCGCCTGCTGGCTCGAGGACGTCACCCTTGGCAACGCCTGGCAGGGCGTGGATTTCTGGACCCATCCCAGCGACGGGCATGTGATCCGTTACCTGGCCGGTGCCTGCCTGCGTCGGGGGCTCTGGGTCAGCAAGTGCGACACCGAAGGCTGGGTGGAGGATCTGCAGTTCAACCCGCACTACGCCCTGCGCCTGCACCCGTCTCTGCCCCGGCCGCCCGAGGTCGCTGGACAAAGTCTGGAGAGCCTCGTCGATTTCCAGCGCAAACAACTGGAAGCGATGGTCTTCGGACGCTGCCACCAGGAGCATATCTTTGCCACCTTCCTGTATGCGGCCTACGACGGCATCGCCTTCCGCGATGACCAGGGCGGCAGCCAGGCGCGCGTGCTTATCCATGGCACCGATACCGCCAGCCGGGCTCTCGTGCTCGAGAAGGTCGGGGCTGGCGGCGTAGACTTCGCCAATGCGCAGTTGGTGCCGCTGGGCAAGTGGGCGCAGGCCGCCATCGTCGCCACGCCCAACTTCAGCGGTACCGTCCGGCTCTTCAACTCGCAGTGCTGGGCTGGGCCCGCCACGGCGCAACTCGCCGGCCAGGGCGACGTGCTGCTGCAGCAGATGAACACGCTCTCGGGCCCGGTCACCCTCCAGGGCGGCTCGCTGCGCCTCGAGAATGTCGTCTTTGGCCAGGATCTGACGCCGCATGTGAAGATCGGTCCGAAGGCCGCCGCCGCCGATCTCCTCGGCTGTCTGGGTACCTACGGCCTCTTCCGCTGGGACGCCGGGCGGGCCGGGCGGGTCCGCGCCTTGGGGAACGCTGCCAGCTTACGGCCCCGGCGGTCCGCGGGTGGCACCCCGGCGCCGCCCTCCCGTACCTGGGCCGAGATGCGGCCCGTGGAGAACACCATCGCGACCCCCGGCGGCGGGCAGCGTGGGGTGACGGCAGCCGCGTGCGTCGTCCAGACCGGCGCCGACCCTGCCCCGGGGAAACGCGTGGTGCGCTTCTCGGGACGCATCGCGGACCCGGCCTATGCCTACTGTTACTTCCGCCTGGTCGATGGCCCCTTTGCCATCCTGCCTGACACCGTCCTGAGCTGTCGTATCAAGCCCCTCACTGAAGCCGGGGTGCGAACCAGTATCGACGCGGCCTGCAGTGCCGGCGCTCCCCTGCGTGACCGCGGCTTGCACACGCGCGACGGCGTCGCCGTCCACCCCAGCGGCGCCACGGGCAAGGTCGGTGAATGGCGTACCCTCGAGATCCCGCTGGGGACGCTGGCCGGTGAGACGCTCGACTTCCTGATGGTCGGCTTCGACGCGCGCGGGGTCGAGGGCGACTTCGCGGCCCTGGTCGACGCGGTGTCCATCACCTCGGACCTGGGCACGGACGAGTGGCGCGTTACGGCCACGCCGGCCGGCGGCGCGGTCGCGGCGGGCACCCGCGTCGCGCTGGCCTCGGCCTCAGCCCGGGTGCGTTACACCCTCGACGGCTCCAATCCCAGCCCCGCCTCGGCGCTCTATGCTGCCCCGATCGCCCTGCCGGCAGACCGCGCCAGCGAGCTGCGCTTCGCGGCGGAGTCCGCCGCCGGTCGCCTGTGCCCGATCGTGTTCAGCGCCGTTTTCGACGTGCCCTGAGCCGCCGCCGAGCCGGGTCGGGCTATAGTACCGGCTGTTGTCTGCCTGCCGGGCCACGTGCAGCCCAGCGCTATCCCCGTGTACGGATGTGCCTTGTCCGGGGGTTGTTACGCGTGGTTTCCGAGCAGGCCTTGCGGGAAGTAGTAGTGCGTCCATGTCCGAGCCTTCTTCGAGTGCGGAGTCAGAGGGGGCAGCGCCTCTGCGCGACTCCCTGCGGCTGATCATCATCGCCTGGCTGTTCGGTTCGGCCTGGATGAACCTGGGCAGCGGGGCCGCCTTCACCCGCTACGCCAAGCTGCTGAACGTCACCCCGTTCGGCTTTGGCTTACTGGCCGCCATCCCCTTCCTGGCGGCGGCGGTGCAACTGCCGACGAGCCTGTACCTCGAGCGCTACGGGGGGCGCAAACCCCTCTTTGTGTGGACCTGCACGGCGCACCGTTTCCTGTGGGTGGTGATGGGGGCCTTGCCCTGGCTGCTGCCGGAGCGCTGGCAGTGGCCTGGGCTGGTGACCCTGATGTTCCTCTCGGCGGTCCTGGCCAACGTCGCCTCGCCGGCGTGGATGTCGTGGATGGCCGATGTGATCCCAGCCCGCATCCGGGGCCGCTACAATGCGCGCCGCATCCAGTTCGGGCAGTCGGTGGGGCTGGTGCTGTCGCTGCTGGCCGGGGTGGCGCTGGACTGGCCGGAGCCGACGCAGAAGCTCCTGTTGCGGGACATCATCAGCGCCATGTTTGCCGTCGCCGGCGTGCTCGGTATGGTCGACATTCTGCTGTTTCTGCGCGTGCCTGATCCCAAGCCCCTGCATCATCACCCGACCCTGACCCTGCGCGAACTGGTCCGGCAGCCGCTGCGCAATCCGGCCTTCCGCATCTTCCTGGGCTACTCGGCACTGATGACCTTCGCTACCGGCTTCGTGGGCCAGTTCGTGTGGTTGTACGTCTTTGACGAAGTCGGCATGAGCAACACGCGGGCGAACCTGCTGCTGATCACGGTGCCGACCCTGGCCTCGATGGCCGTCTACCCCTTCTGGGGCCGGATCGTCGACCGCTTCGGCTCCAAACCGGCGCTGCTGCTGGCCGGGCTGATTGTCGTCAACGGCGCCAATACCTGGATCCTCGTCACCCGCACGACCTGGATCCCCGGCTACCTCCTGGTGCTGACGGCCGTGCTGGCCTGGCCGGGCATGGAGCTGGCTGGGTTCAACCTGCTCCTGCGGCTGGCGGAGAGCGGTAACCGCACGCGGGCAAGCTCGGCCGCGGTCGCCATCAACAGCATGGCCGTCGCCATCGCCGGCACCCTCAGCGGGCTCTTCGGCGGGATGCTGGCGCAATGGCTGGGGCCCACCTGGCGCACGACGATCCTGGGCTGGCCGCTGACCTCGCACGGCGTACTCTTCCTGATCTCCGCGGTCCTGCGCGCGGCCGCCCTCTGCTGCATCCTCTTCCTCAAAGAGGAGCGGCGCCTGGCTACACGCGATGCCTTGCACTACATGATGACCGATATCTTCTCCAACCTGCAGCAGGCCACCTTCACGCCCATCCGCATGCTGGTCAGCCTGGCCCAGCAGACCTGGCGCCTGCCAATCCGCGGCCGCAAGCGCTGAACCGCCACCTTGACAGCACGCCGACGCGAGGGTATGAGGTAGGGCATGAAGACGATGACCCACCGCACCACCTTCGCCCTCGACGGGACCACCGCGAGTCGCCTCCGGCGCCTGGCTGCCATCTGGCAGGTATCGCAGGCCGAAGTCGTCCGCCGGAGCGTCCATCTGGCGGACCAGGGAGAGCAGTCGGCTCCAGACATCGAGGAACGCATCGACGCCGGTAGGCGGCTGCGCCAGAGCCTGGGCGGTCGCGTGAACCCGGATGACTGGATTCAGCAAGCGCGCGACTCGCGCCGGTGAGCGCCATGCCGACGACCCCGATTCATCTCGACACCAACTACCTCATCTACTACGCCGGTGGCGGGCGTGAGGACGTGGTAGGACACGTCGAAGCGTGGCTTCGCGAGGGCCGGCCGGTATACGTCAGCGCCATGGCCTGGGCCGAGTTCCAGTGTGGCCCGTTGACGGTGCGCGAGCATGACCTTGCCCATGATATGATCCACGGCGTCATCCCGATCACTGTAGATACAGCCAACCGCGCCGGCTGGCTCTTCGTCAGGACCGGCAGGCGACCTCGTTCGCTGGCCGACTGCTTGATTGCCGCCTGCGCCATCGATGCACACGCCGCCCTGGCCACCAGCAACCGCACCGATTTCGAGCCCTTTCTTGCGCATGGACTCGTGCTGGTTGACGGGGTATGCTAGACGGTCTGGCTGCTCCCCGGTCGTCTGCCGGACGGGCGGCGGCAGAGCAGCATCCAGAGGACTTCAGGAGACCTGACCCGAAGAGCCATCCCAACCCAACAACAATCTGATTTCGCGTAGCTTCGGCTGCTGTCCACTACGAAACTGGCACTTTCGACTCACAGGACGGCGCTCGAGGTACGCCCCGTCTAGGGCGTGCCGAAAGCGTTCCTGTGAAGGCATGCCAGTGCCTGTAGTGGGGCGTGAGTAGTCACGCCCCTCTTCTTTCCCGGGCACGAGCACCCCTTCACTGGAACAAGCCATCCCGACAGGGCTGAATCGCGCGAGCGAGGAGGCCTACTGTGTCGACGCCGTCGGCGTTCCGCTGGATAGGGTCGAGAAAGACGACCAACTCGCGCGCTACCTTCCCGACCTCTCCAACCTGATTCTCACCGACTACCTGGAGTTCCGGCACTACCTCCAGGGCGAACTGCGGCTGCAGATTCAGGTCGCTCGTCTGGATCCCAGAGGCAGGCTCGTCGTGCTCCCGGACGGCGCCGCGCGGCTCGAAGAACTCCTCGGCGACTTCCTGGCCCAGGGCGAAGAGAGCATCAGCGACCCGGCCGACCTGGCCCGGCGCATGGCCCGGCTCACGCACCTGATCCGCGATGTCATCGTCCAGGCGTTCGCCGCCAACAGCGCCTCGGCGCTGCTCCGCGGCTGGCGCAAGGGCTTCGCCAGGGTCCTCATCGCCGACCTCGATCAGCCGGAGAAGACCCCTGAGTTCGCCGACATGGTGGCGCAGACCCTGGCCTACGGCCTGTTCAGCGCCCGCATCATGGACCCGACCTGCGCGGACTTCAGCCGCCCGGAGGCGCAGCGCCTGATCCCGAAGTCCAACCCGTTCCTGCGCGACTTCTTCTACCAGATCACCGGGCCGGCCCTGGACGACGAGCCCTTCGCCTGCTTTGTCGACGAGCTGGTGGCGCTCCTGCGTCGAACCGACATGCCGCTGCTTCTCGAGGGGTTCGGCAAGCGTACCCGCAGGGAAGATCCCATCATCCATTTCTACACGCCGTGGCCCACTTCAAGCTGACTCTGCAACTCGCGGCGCGGGACCTGCCCGAGCCACTGCGCACCCAGTGGGCCTACCTGCCCGAGGCCACCGACCGCCTCGCGGTCTACCTGACGAACACCCTCGAACAGCCGCACACGCTGACCACCCAGCCGGACTTGCCCCAGTGGTGTACGGTGGCGGAAGAGACCAGCGCCGCCAACGAGGTCAAGTCGCTGCTGCCGATCATGGTCGTGATGGGCAACCCGCCCTACGCCGGCCACTCCGCCAACGCGAGCTGACGGCAGGAAGGCAGGAAGCGCGTCCCCACCTTCATCGGTAAGCTGCTCCAGGATTACTACCAGGTCGACGGCCAGCCGCTCGGGGAGAAAAACCCGAAGTGGCTCCAGGACGACTACGTCAAGTTCATCCGCTTCGGCCAGTGGCGCATCGAGCAGACGGGCTCCGGCATCCTGGCGATCATCACCAACAATGGCTACCTCGACAATCCGACCTTCCGGGGCATGCGCCAGCAGCTCCTGCAGGCCTTCTCTGAGATCTACATTCTTAATCTCCACGGCAGCACCAAGAAGAAGGAACATGCGCCCGACGGCGGCAGGGACGAAAACGTCTTCGACATCCAGTCCGGGGTGGCGATTACGCTGTTCGTTCGGAAGCCCGGCAAGTCAGGACCCGCCAGCGTGCACTACGCCGATCTCTGGGGGCGGCGCGAAGCCAAGTACGAGCGTCTCCTCGAAGACGATGTCAGAACGACGGCGTGGGAGACTCTGGCTGCATCAGCGCCGGCTTACGCTCTGGTTCCCAGGGATACACTCAGATGGGAGGAGTACCGACAGTATCAGTCCATCACGGCAGTCACCGTGCTGCATTCGAACGGCATCGTCACCGCACGCGATCACCTCGTAGCCGGAGGTAACCAGATCGAGCCACAGCAGCCGCGCTACGACGACGAGCACCAGCGGGTCTACATCAACAGCGCTCAGTACTTCGAGGGCGTGCCAGCGGACGTGTGGGCCTTCCACATCGGCGGCTATCAGGTGTGCGAGAAGTGGCTCAAGGACCGCCGGGGTCGGACCCTCTCCTACGACGATCTGACCCACTACCAGAAGGTCGTGGTGGCCTTGGCCGAGACCCTCCGCCTGATGGCCGAGATCGACCGCGCCATCCCCTCCTGGCCGATCCAGTGATCCCGGAGCCCCGCTGGGTTACCTCACGCCAGGGCCGAGGGCGGACTCCACGAGTTCCGCGGCAATGCCCGCCGCGCCACCGGAAAGCGGTGTCAAGCCCTTCGCCGTTGCTCAGGGCCTACGGCCACCGGCAGTCCAAAGCTTGGCCCGACGGCCAGCGCGGTAGGCTACCGAGTCCCGGCAACGGCGGGACTCCTTGGACTGCGGCGGCTTGACGCCGCTTTGGCAGGCCGCTGAGCGGGCGAGAAACTCCAGCGTCGAGTGGATGCACATTTGAGGGATGGCAGCACCTGCGGCGCGGGGACGGGGGACGCCGGAGCCTCCAGGATGAAACAGCCTTGCCCAGGCCAAGGCAGTTGCGGCTGCGGGCGCGGACACTAGGGTAGGCGGCGCGGAATGACATTCCCGTAAGCTGTCCGCAGACGCAAGAGAGGAGCGCGCCAATGCCGCGGATCGTCGGGCGCTTGCAGGTCGTGGCGGCGGTGCTGGTCGCCGTGGGTGCCGCCATGGCGCAGACCGAGCCGGTATTGGACCGCTTCGGCGGCGAGACCAGCGTGCGTTGCGCGGCCAGCGGCTTCTTTCGCACGGAGCGCCTGGGGGAGCGCTGGTGGCTGATCACGCCCGAGGGTCACCCTTTCTTCTCCGTTGGCGTTAACGTGCTGAGCTTCAACGGCACGGCCAACCGCGACGGTGTCTACCACTATGGCGACGCCTGTCGCCGCAAGTACGCCTCGCCGGAGGCCTGGGCGACGGCACAGGTGGAGCGCTGTCGGGCCTGGGGCATCAACACGGTGGGCTGCTGGAGTGACTGGGCCCTGTTCCGCGAGCGCCTGCCGTACACGGTCAATCTCGACGTCGGCGCGGCCAACTGGCTGTCGGGTGCCTGGATCGACCTCTTCGACGAGAGCTTCGTCACCACCGTGCGGGAGAAGGTGCAGCAGGTCGCCGCTCCGCTCAAGGACGACCCCTTCCTCATCGGCTACTACCTGGGCAACGAGATGAAGTGGGGGCCGGACCACCGCGGCGGGCACCTCCTCGACGAGTTCTTCAGCCGGCCGGCGGCCACCGCGACCAAACGAGCGCTGATCGGCTTCCTGCGGCAGCGCTACGCGGGGTCGCTGGAGGCGCTGCGCCAGGACCTCGATACCCCGGCACAGACCTGGGACGAGCTGGCCGCGGCCAGCGCCATCACGGTGCGGCCCACGGCGGCGGCGACAGCCCTGCGCCTGGCCTGGGCGGAGGCCGTGGCAGAGCGCTTTTTCGCGGTGACGGCGGCCGAACTCAAGGCGGTGGATCCGCGGCACCTGAACCTCGGCGTGCGCTTCATCAGCCAGATGACACCGCCGGCGGTGCTGCGGGTCGCCGGGCGTTACGTCGATGTGATGACCATTAACTTCTACGACATCGGCAACTGGGTCCAGCTCATCCGTGGCTTGTGGCCGGACTACCTGGTTGTGGATGACGATCTGGCGCAGCACTTCGCGGTGGGTGGCCGGCCGATCCTCGTTTCCGAGTGGGGCTACCGGGCCGCCGACAGCGGGCATCCGAACACCTGGCCGCCGATCTACCCGGTACTACCGGACCAGGCGGCCCGGGCGGCGGCGTACGAGGCCCTGGTCCGGCGCCTGCTGGCGCGCCCCTGGTTCGTCGGGCACCACTGGTTCCAGTGGGCCGACCAGCCGCGCGAAGGGCGCTTCGACGGCGAGAACAACAACTTCGGGCTGGTGAGCCTGGACGACGAGCCCTACGCCTCGCTGGTAGAGCGCAGCGCCACGCTAGCGCGGGCGGCTTACGCACGACTGCAGGCGGAGCCCGCCGCGACCGGCGCTGCGGAGCCCACCGGGAGACCATGACCATGCACGGTTCGATGATTCTGCTGACGAGCGCTGCCGCAGTGACCGCGACGCTGGCCGTCGGCTGTGTCGGGGTGCGTCGTCACGCCGCCAGCGCGGCGGAGCGCGTTGCCTGGAGTTTCGAGCGTGGCTGGCTGGTGGCGCCCGGCGTGTCGCGACCGGGCCCCGGTCCGGCGCTGAGTCTGCAGATCGCCGACCTGGGCGAGGTGCTGCCGCGCGAAGGCGCGACGCCGGACGAGGTCAGCAGCGCTGCGGATGGCCGTCGCGAACTGGTTTACCGGCGCCCCCAGGGGACTCTGGTGGACGTCTACCGGCCGTTCCCCGAGCTCGGGCCGGACGCCTGGCAGCGCTCGGTGCGTTACACCAACACGACAGCCGCACGCCAGGACCTCACCGGTCTGGAACTGCGACTGGCGGCCGCCGCCGTTCCCGCCGGCTACGCCTGGCGGCCGTGGACCTTCCGCATGCAGGAGGTCGAAGCTGGACGGACGTTGTGCACGGCGTACTGGGCCAGCGTCGAGTCTGCCGGGTTCAGCGATGAAGCCGAGACGATGCGGATCCACGTCGGCCTCGCCTGGCGCCTCGAACCGGGCCAGACGGCTGAACTCGGCCACCAAGGCATCTGGCTGGGCGCGGCCGGGGCCGAGTCCTGCCGCCGGGAAGCGCGGCGCTGGTACGCGGCGCATGGCCTCGGCGAACCGGTGCGCTACCCGTCCTGGCTGCGCGAAACCATCCTCTACGAGGTCTCGGCCGCGGGACACATCGACTCGCGCTTCAGTGACGTCGGCGGCTTCGACGCCCTGGCCCACCAGGTCCCCTACCTCGCTGACCTCGGCGTCTCGGCGGTCTGGCTGAACGCGGTCCAGCAGCACAAGACCGCGCCCGATGCGCTGCGCGGCGGCTGGAACCACTACGACCCACGGGACTTCCTGAGCGTCGATCCCATCCTGGGCGGCAAGGAAGGCCTAGCAAGACTATTGAAAACGTTCCGCGGGAATGAGATCCATGTCATCAGCGAAATTGTACCGCACGGTGGGCACGCGGTGCAGACCGAGGCTCTGCGGCCGTGGTGGACGCAGGAGCGCGATGGCTCGCTGCGCCGCAACTGGGGTGGCGCCGGGATGGACAACGCCGCCCCGGAGTGGCAGGCCGTGCTGCGGGACTCGATGGCGATGCTGGGGGCGTTGGGCGAGGTCGAGGGTGCCCGTATCGACGTTGCCGAGGGCCAGGGGCCGAACTGGGGTTCGCCGCGGACGCCGCGCGCCGCGTACTCCGGGCTGGGCGGCAGCGTGGAGATGCTGGCGGCGGTGCGCGACGGCCTGCGGGCAGGCGGCTGCGAGCGGCCGGTGCTGATCCCCGAGTCCGGCGACCACCCGGTCTTCTTCGCCATCCCCGGTGCCGCCGTACTGGGCTACGGCTGGGGCCTGACCAACCTGCTGGCCCAGACTCCGGACCGGTTGCTGGCGGACAGTGCCGAACTGAACCGTCGCCTGGTCGCCGACTTCGTGGAGAACGACGGGGCCCTGCCGCCGGGGGCGCTGGTGCTGCGGACGCTGAACAACCACGACACCGTCTGCGACAAAGGCCGCGTTCAGCAGCGTTTCGGAGCGGGGCTGCACCAGGCACTGTACGGCGTCTGCCTGTCGGTGCCCGGCGTCCCGATGCTCTATCAGGAGGAGGAGATCGGGGCCTACGCGACGCTGCGCCGGCTCAACTGGGCCCGGCGCGCCTTGCCGTGGCTGGCCGATGGCGAGGCCGAGTACCTGCCGCCGGGCTTCGGCGACGAGCGCGTCTTCGCCGTCTGGCGCCGTGGTGCCGATGGGCGGGCGCTGTGTCTGGTGAATCTGTCCGGGGAAGCCGTCGTCGCTGCGGCGGCACTGCCAGACCCCCGCGACTGCCGGGCCGGCCTGCGGCTCACGGACGCGGTCTCGGGCCTGACCGTGCAGACCGGTGCGGCGGGCCGTTTCTCATGGTCTCTGGCTCCCTACACCACGGCCTTCCTGTGCGTCGGGCGCGGGCCGCGCCGGGCGCCGCCGCCGGAGCGCTTTGCCGGCGAACTGCAGGCGGCGACAGCAGCCCCGGCGGCGGGGTTTGTGGTGACGGCTGCTGAGGGTGGTTTCGTGGCCCGGCAAGGCGGCGTGACGCTGTCGTTCCAGGTGGGCGCGGCGACCACCTGGCAGCCGCGCACCGCCACCGGCGGCAGCAGCGAGTGGAGCTCGCCGCTGGGCGTGGTCAGCCTGACCTGTCGGGAGGACGCGGTCGACGTCCGCTGCGAGCTTAGCAACGGGGCCGGCAGTGCGCCGCCGGTGGTGGTGAGCGTCACCGGTGCGGACCGCTGGGGCGTTTCGGGTCGCACGGCACAGCTCGAAGACCGTTTCGTGCGCCGGCACTTTCCCTTTCCCGAAAGCACGGAGTACCATTGGGATCGGAGTCAGGGCTGGGGCCTGACGGTGTGGGGCGGCCTCTACAACGGCGTCGTGGCCAGTGGCCGGCTTTGGCAGTCGCTGCTCGAGCCCTTGCATCCGACCCAGCCCGCTTTGGGTTTCTGCGATGCCGCCGGTGCTGGCCTGGTCCTGACGCAGGTGCAGACCGATGCCATGAACGTCGTTCTGACCGACTGCAGCGACGAGGGGACGGTGCCGCCCCTGCGCCTGGAGACGCGCTTCCTGGCCGTGGACAGCGAACTGCACGCCGACGTGCAGCGCTTCGGGCCGCGGCCGTTGTGGACCGGCGAGGGCCTGGCCGCCGTGCCGGCCCGGCCGCTGACCGTCGCCTTCACGCTGACGCCGGTCTGCGGCGGGCTGAGCCCGGCGCTGGCCGCAGCGCGGCTGCCGCGGCAGAACCTGGCCAGCGCCGAGACCCGTGTGGGCGAGCGCTTTGCCGAGATGGGCGGCCGGGTTTTCGTCATCAACCCTGGGCGGATCTCCTGGTCGGAGCTGCCCGCCGCCGAGGGCACCTGCCAGATCGAGATGGAACTGCGGCTGAGCGAGCGCTCCGCGACGGATACCGATCTTGCCGACGCCTACCGCGTCTCCGTTGATGGCGTGGAGCAGCCGCTGACCTGGGGCCGCAAGAACGTCTGGTCCACCGGCAATGCCTACTTCGCCCTGGCTCGGACCCCGCCCATCGATCTGCGCGGCGCGCTGCACACGCTGACCGTGGAGACCCTGCGCCCCTGGTGCGCCCTGCGCCCACGCTTCGCCCTGGTCGCGGCAACGCCGCGTGAGTGAGGCCGGGAGGCTGGCTGCGGAAGAGGAGGTAGGTCGGGGGTGCCAGTACCCGACCCCGGCCGCGAGGTAATGCCTCAGCAGAGTTCGCTCGGACGCTTGGAGGGCGAAGCTCCCCCGGCGCGTACGCGCCGCTGAGCCACCGGCCAGGGCCGGCGCCGGGGGACGGCTCACCGCCTGCACGCAGGCTGGGGAGGTTCGCCCTCCATAGCGTGCCGGCGGAGCCGGCTGCTGCGGACGTCACTGACCGGTTACCTGGGGTCAGCGCGAGTGGTAGTGCAGGGGCAGCCCCTGGAGCAGATTCTGGACGTTGTTCCAGACGATCACGGTCGCCATAACGGCCAGCAGCAGCCAGTTCAGCGCGGCGGCCAGCAGGTAGACGACGGCGGCGCGTCCCCCGCCGCGGAGCAGGACGCAGCCGACAGCGCTGCTGGCGACCAGCCAGACGACGTAGGCCGCCAGCGCCGGGTAGAAGAAGGCCAACACCCAGCGGCGCAACTCGACGGGGTAGCCGCCGGCATTGAGCCAGAAGAGAGGCGTCTCCCGCAGGGCCGCCGCGGCCAGCATCGCCAGGCCGAAACCGGTCAGCAACAGGCCCATGAGCGAGGCGCCCACTGCGTGCAATCCGTGGGCTGATTCATGTTCCACAACTACTTATCCCTACAATGTTTATGAGATCTTCTGGCGGGTTTCTGCGAGCCGGCGTCGGGCCTGCGCGGGATCGGCCGCGATCTGCCCGGCGGCGCTGACCCGGTTGACGTGCAGGATCTGGCGGACCGCGGCGCCTGGACGGCAGAGGATGAACTGCCTGCCGCCGGCTTCGGTCATCTCGCGGAGCCGCATCAGGAACCCGGTTCCGGCGCCGTCCATGTCGGCGCAGTAGCCGAGATCGACGATGCAATCCCGCCGCATGATGGCGCCGGCCAAGGCCGAACGGTCGAGGTCACCCAGTTGGTCGGTGTAGAGTTCCCCGTAGAGGGCGACCACCACGACCTGGCTGCCGGCATCGAAGCCCAGCATGCAGCGCCCGGTCTCAGCGCCGCCCGCGGACCGCGGCACGGCATCGGTCAGGCGTTCCAGCACGCTGTCCCGCAGCAGGTCCCAGGCCCGCGACCGGGAGAGCTGCTGGCGGAAGGCGGGTTGGATGCCGTAGACCCAGACGTCTGTCCCCAGAGGCCCCAGTTGCCGTCGGCACTCGGCCACGAAGGCGAGTGCGGTCGGGGAGGCTGCGTGGAGATGCGAGACATCGAGGACGAGGACGTCCGGGCGATCCGCCAGCAGCCCTGCCCCGAGTTCGGCCGCGACGTCGGGCGCCAGCGCCGTCGGCACGGGCTGCACCCGCAGGCGGGTCCCTCCGGAGAAGAAGACCGGCGGGGCCGCGGGGGTCTCCGAGCGGCGGCGCGAGAGCAGCGCCGGCAGGCGGTCCATGATCAAGGTCGGCGCCAGTAGCCAGGCGATCTTGGCCATACCCACGGCATAGCGTCGCCACAGACGTTTGGGCTCCTGCACCATCCGGTACACCCACTCCAGCCCCGAGCGCTGCATCCACGCCGGCGCGCGCGCGACAGCGCCGGTGATGAAGTTGAAGGTGCCGCCGATCCCGATGGTCACGGGAACCTTGAGCCGATGGCGATTCCGGCGGAACCAGAGCTCCTGTTTGGGGTTTCCGAAGGCGACGAGGAGGAAGTCGGGGTGGGCGGCGTTGATACGCTCGCAGATGGGGGTGTCCTCCTCATAGGCGGACGACAGCTTGCCCCCCTCGGTGTAGACGAAGGGCGAGTCAACAGCGGCGATGCGCAGGCCGGGGTTCGCCTCGACCAGGAGCCGCGCCGCCGCCTCGGTAATGTCCTGACGGCCCCCGAGGAAGTACAGGGACGCCTGCCGCGCCGAGGCGGCGGTCGCCAGGGCCGGCACCAGGTCGGCCCCCGTGACCCGGGTCGGCAGCGCGCAGCCCAGCAGTTGCGACGCCCACACCAGTGGCATCCCGTCGGCGGTCGCCAGGTCGGCTTCGCGCAGGATCCGCAGGAGCTCGGGGTGCCGATGCACCGCAGCGAACCAGCCGTGCGCGTTGACCACGAAATCGACGTTGATGGTGACGACCAGCCGCGGCCGACCGTCCTGCCGGTAGTCAGCCGCCAGCGCGAAGACGGCCTCCACCGCGGAGTTCAGCGTCACTCGATCCAGAGGCAGTCCCAGGACGACGGTACGGTCTTGCCACATCACGCCTTCTCCCGGTGCGCGGCAGCGCTCGCGGCGGGGGCCAATCCGGCTTCCCGGCGCATGACGCTGTAGATGTCACGGATGCAGGTGAGGTCGGCAGGCAGTTTGCGGTTGGCGGAGATCGCGGCGGCGGAGTCGGGACTGTCCGGGTCATACCCGTGCATGCCCGCGATCGGCCGGGCTCCCATAAAGCCCGGGATCACCAGGACGCCGGGCTGCACCAGGAAGATCAGCTCGCCATACATCGCATCCGGGAAGAAGACGCCGCGCCGCCGCAGTTCGTCCTCACTGAGGATGCGGCCGAGGGGGTGATGCTCGAGCAGCCCGGTCACGCGCCGCCGCGCCCCCTCGTTGTGGAACCAGAAGCGCAGCATGGTCGAGTCGTAGAAGGCCACGTAGTCGCTGCCGAAGGTGAGCCCGAGGGCATTGACCTCGGCCTGCAGGTCGCAGACCCGCTCCACCGTGTGCATGCCGTGATCGGTGAACACGTACCAGGAGACCTCGTCGTAGAGTCCCTCGGCGAGCTCGAGCAGCCGGCGGATGCGCTGGTCGAAATCCCGTACCAGCGCGGTGACGTCGGGGCCGGCGTTGCCCCGTGCATGCATGATCGCGTCCAGGCTGCCGAAGGCGGCGTACGCGAAGCGCAGAGGCTGCGTGCGGAGGCTCTCCTCGAGCTGCGCGAAGCGGGCGCTGTCGGCGCCGTCCCCGGTCAGGACGTCATAGCGTATGCCGGCGGCGGTGAGGTCGTCGAAGATGGTCGGGGTGTCCCGGAGTCCGCCGGGAACCCAGATGCTGTATTTCTCGGCATAGTCGAACAGCGGCAGCAGCCGGAAGGGAACGTTGTAGAGCTGGAAGTAGCCCGTGAAACCGTAGGCCCGTTTGACGATCCGGCTGAGGATCGAGCGCACGCGACCGCGGCTGAACAGCGCCTCGGGCAGGAAGCGCAGCAGGCGCAGCGGCCGGAAGGGTGAGGTGCTGGGGCTGTAGTAGAACGAGGACCACATGCGGTGGCGGTCCGGCATGACGCCGGAGATGATGGACGGATCGCAGGCGGAGGAGTAGCCGAGGATGGTCTCCAGGCTCTTACGCTCGACCGTCAGGTTGTCGAGGAAGAAGGGGTTGCGCTGGAGCACCTCCCAGCCGAAGGCGTCGATGAACAGGAAGAGGGCCAGCTTCTGGCGTTTCATGAGAACCTGAGCTGTAAGTGTTTGAAGCGTTCTTCCACGGTGTCGCGGTCGTCCGCGGCGGCGAGGAGCAGCGCCGCCGCCTGGCGCCGGTCCGGGGCCGCGGCCAGCAACAACGGCAGGGCGGCAAAGAGCCGCAGTCGCGGATGGCTGAACAGCCACCCGAACTCTGG
This sequence comes from uncultured Victivallales bacterium, assembly GCA_903837355.1. GTDB lineage: Bacteria > Verrucomicrobiota > Lentisphaeria > Oligosphaerales > JAFGRS01 > CAILUI01. Next base: position 23,104 of record CAILUI010000279.1, on the reverse strand, counting down.
CTCGAGAGCCCGCTGTCGGAAGGTCAGGACGTTGACGCCGAGCGAGCGCCACCGCCCCGGCGGGTGCGGGCAGCGGCGCAGCTGCGCGGCGTAGTCTCCGGCCGCCGCACCGCAGTCCTTGAGCCGGCGCTCCTCGTACCAGCGCAGGAAGCGCAGGAAGTAGTCGCGGACCGCTGGCCACTCCTGGCGCAGCGGGAAGTCGCGCAGGCGCTCCGTCTCCGCCCATTCCTTCAGCTCGATGGCCCGGCGGTACTGGTCGATCAGGAACCGGGCATCGGGCAGTCCGGGCTCAGCGGCCAGGTCCTCAACGAGCCCCTTCTTCGCCGTATAGCGGATGTCGTAGCGCCCCGTGATCAGCAGGGCCGCGTCGCCGAAGGCCAGCAGGGCCTTGAGCAGGAACTTCACCATCGAGATGGGATTGGGCGGTTCGTAAAGGGTCGGCAGACCCTCCAGGAAACGGGCCACGTCCAGCAGCAGCGCGCCGCGATTCATCAGCAGTCGTGTGCCTTCCGATGCCGGGACATCGGCGAACGAGTAGCGTGGCATCAGCGCCAGGATGTCGGGATCGCCCCAGATGACCTGGTGGCCCCAGCGCATCTCGCAGTTGAGCAGCGAGGGTTCGGCGCGGCGCAGGCGTTGCTCGGTGTAGAGGCAGAGGTCCACCGGGATGCCGCAGGCCGTGCCCAACTCGCCCTCGGCCGCCTTCAGGTGCGCCCGCAAGACGCTGGCCTCCTGCCGCCCCAGGTCGTCGGCGACGACCACCAGATCGTAGTCGTTGTAGGGAATCTGGACGCCATCGCGCAGAAAGGGCGTGCCCTCGCCCCGGCCGTAACCGCCCAGCAGGACCACGGCGCGCAGCCGCGCCGCCTCGGGCAGCCGGGAGACGGCGGTGGCGACGCGCGCCATATCAGCGTCGATACGGGCGTCCAGTGCGGGTGAGCCTCGCAGCGTGTATTTACCCACGCGGCACCTCCTTCGACGGCCGGCGGCGCTGCGCTTCGCGCAAGCCCCGGTAGTGGGCCGAGTGGTAGGCCAGCCGGAAGGCGACGTTGGCCGGGACGGTGCGCAGATGGCCGGTCCGGGCGGCTTCCAGCGCATCGCGGACGATCTCTTTCAGGCAGCGCGCGGCCTGTCGCAGCCAGCCGGGCCGGTGCCCGAAGATGTGGGCATAGGCCTGGCCGTGGCCAAACTCCCGCCGACGGATCTGCTCAGTGCTGTAGTTGTGCGAGTGCTCGACCCGCGACTCGGGTACGTAGACGAACCGGGCGCCATCCCCACGGCAGCGCCGGGACCACTCCAGGTCCTCGGCAATCCCCTCCTCGCGGAAGCGCTGCTTCTCCCACAGCGCCCGCCGGAAGGCGCAGGAGACCGCCGAGAAGAAGGCGTCGTTGTCCGGGGTCAGCCATTTCGGGTTGAAGGTCCGGGCGTGGTCGAAGCGCACCAGGAAGGTCGCGTCGGCCCGCGGTTCCTGGCGGCTGCAGGTGGCGTCCGCCTCGCCGCGAACGATGGGTCCGACGAGCCGCACCAGCCAGTCCTCGTCGCAGGGGACGGCGTCGGCATTGAGGAAGACCACGATGTCACCCGTCGTCTTCCCGACCATGAGGTTGAGGACCCGGCCGGGAACGTAGTCCTCGGGGCGGATCCGGGTGACGCGCTCCGGGTTGGCTTCGAGGATCGCTTCCAGCGTGCCGTCGGTCGAGCCGGAATCGACGTTAAAGAGTACGAACGGGCAGCCGCGCTGACGCCGGAGCATCTCCAGCGCCCGGCGGGCGTGCGGCATCTCGTCCTTCGACCTCATGATCACGGCGACGGGATCCATGGTGCTACCCTCTCCCTGCCGTGGCGGCGCGGTAGACCTCGTGCACCTGCTGCGCCGCGTTTTCCCAGGTGAAGCTCCGGGCGTAGTCCACGGCCCGTCGGGCCGCCGCCGCGCTCCAGGGTTGCGCCAGGGCCTGTTCGATGGCGGCGCGGATGGCGTCTTCCGACGCCGGGTCGAAGGTCGGCACGACCTCGCCGGCGAGTTCGCCCATGGAGGAGGTGTTCGAGCAGACGACGCGGGCGCCGCAGGCCAGGGCTTCGAGGATCGGGAAGCCGAAGCCCTCGAACAGCGACGGATAGACCATCAGCTCGCAGGCCGAGTAGAGGTGTGGCAGGTCGGCGCCGGCCACAAATCCCGGGAACAGGATATCCTGGGCGCAGGCACTGGCGGCCGCGGCGTCATGGATGCTGGCGGCCCCATTCCAGTCCGAGCCGGGGAGCACCAGCTTGGCAGGGCTCCCGGAGCGTCCTTTCCAGGCGGCGAATGCCTGGATCAGGCGGACGTGGTTCTTGGCGGGGTGTTCCAGCCTGGACACGTAGACGATGAAGGGCCCCTCGACGCCGAATCGTTCCCGCACGTGCTGCCGGGCCGTCTGCGGCTCAAGCGGATGGAAGCGTTCCGTGTCGATGCCGTTATAGATCACGGTCAGGCGCTCCGCCGGATAGCGGATCAGGCGGAGGATGTCATCGCGGGTGAAGCGGCTGACCGCGATCACCCGGTCGGCCCGACGCACCATGCTCGGCACGAGACGGCGGTTGAAGAGCATACGGGCGCGATCGTACTTGGCCTCGATATGGAAGGTGGCCAGGTCGTGTACGGTGGCCACGGTGGGGACGCCCTTCAGCACCGGGATACGGCGGTAGCTCGGCACATGGACCAGGTCATAGTGCCGGCGGCGCGCCAGCACGGGCAGGACGGTGTTGTGCCAGACGATGCTGCAGATGGGCTTGGCCCACAGGGACGGGAAGGGCACGATGCGCCAGGACGGTGGCAGCGCCGGGATCACCGCGGCATCGCAGCGCGGCACCAACACCTCGCCGGTCAGGCCCTCGCGCTTGGCCAGATGCTGCAGCAGAGCACACACATAGGCGGCCACACCGGTCCGTCCCCCCTGGAGGACGAAGGCTGAGAAACCGACCTTCAGAGTGCGTGACTCCATGCTTTCCTTACCCTTCGTTTCCGAGACCCGTGCCGCCGGGCTGGCCGGCCCCTGCCCCGGTCGTTCCCCATCGTTATCGGCCGTGGGCGGCGATCACCTCACGGTACAGGGCTTCGGTGCGGCGCGCGATGACGGCCCAGTCGTAGTCGCGTCGAGCCTTCTCGTGGCCGGCGGCCCCCAGGGCCCGGCGCCGCGCGGGGTCCAGCGCCAAGGCCTCCAGGCGCTGCACCAGGGCCTCCTCATCGTCGGGCGGGAAGAACAGCACGTCTTTGCCGTCCTCAGCGAAGCCGGGGATGCCGCCGACCCGCGTCGCGATCACCGGCGCCTGCGCCGCCCAGGCCTCGAGCACCACGATGCCGAAGGGCTCGTGCCGGGTGGGGAGGACGAAGATATCCGCGGCGCGGAAGGCCGCCGGCAAGAGCGGGTCCTCCGGGCCGAACCCGGGGATCACGGTGAAGCGATCCGGCGGAATGCTCGCCGCCGCCGTCGCCAGGATGCGCTCATGGTAAGCCTCGGCCGTAACCGGTCCGACCAGGACCAGGCGCCAATCACGATGGCGCTGCACGAAACGGCCGAAGGCCCGCACCAGCAGGAGCTGGTTCTTCTGGTAGTCGATGCGGGACACGCAGACCACGAGCTTATCGTCGGGCGCCACCCCGCAGTGGCGGCGGAAGAGGCCGCCGTCCGCACTGGCGAAGTGCGCCGTGTGGACACCGTTGGGCACGTACTCGACCCGTTTCTCCGGATAGCGCGCCTGCACCTCGGGCACCTCGTCCGCCCCGACACAGACGATGGCATCGGCATCGCTGAGGGTCCGCCTGGAGCCCAGCAACAGGCCGATCAACTTGCCCCATTCGGGCTTGCCACGGAAGGGCTCGGTCAAGTCCGCGATCTCGGCCTCAGGCACGTGGAACTGGCCGCCGTGCAACGAGACGACGTAGGGCAGGCCACGGCGCCGCGCCACGGTGCGGACGATACCCCCGAAACGGTGCTGAACGTGCGCGTGCAGAACCGATACGTCCGCTTCCCGTAACAGGGCCCGGTAGAGGGCGAAGGACCAGGCATTGCCGCCCTTCAGGTCCAGGGTCCGCCGGGCGTCCTGGTTGAGGAATAGCCAGGGGTAGACGTACGGGAAGCGCCGGACAGGGACGCCGCGGACGGTATCCGCCCCCGCCGGCGCCATCATCGCCGCGCAGAAGACGGGGCTGGCAATCCCGCGCGCGATCAACTCCTCGGCCGTGCTGAAGACGACGGTCTCGGTGCCGCCCCAGCGGTCGGGGTTGACCCGTCGCAGCACGTGGACCACCTTGCGGAGTTCCGTGCTCATCCCTGCCCTCCCGCGCCGGCAGCCGCGGCTGGGGCCGTCCCCAGCACCTCGCGCAAGCGTACCCGGGCCCGCTCCAGTCGGGTCAGCAGATCCTGCCGGACCTGGCGGCTGCGGCGTTGGAAGCCGGCCCGGTCGTCAAGCAGGCGCCGGAACTCGCCCTCCAGGCGCCCGAAGTCGCACGACTCGACACTGCCGACCGAGGTCAGACCGAAGGGCTCCAGGAAGTTATCCACCTTGGACCCGCGGCTGATCCCGATGATGGGCACGTGCAGGATTGAGGCCAGGATCAGCAGGTGGAGTCGGCTGGCAGCGACCACGTCCAGGGTCCCTGCCACCGTCAGGATCTCGCCCGGCTCGTAGCGGCCCTCCACGACCAGCGCCCGCTCTGGCTGTCGCATCGCGTCCCGCAGCCCCCGCATCAGCAGCGCATCGGTGATGGGGTTCATGGGCACGAAGACGAGCCGGGTGTCCCCCCCCGCCACCAGGCGGTCGAGCAGCGCCACCAGTCCGGCGCGGTCGCGGATTTCGCGTTGGGCCGACACGCACAGGCCGATCTTCCGTCCGGGGGCGGCCAGGAACTGCCGGGCGGCCTCGGGGAGTCGCACCTGCTCGAGCGGGGTCGGCTCGAGGAGCAAGGCCGAATCGGCGCCGACGATGGCCTGGGGCAGCGGGCCGCCGCAACGCTGTACTTCCCGCCGACTGGGCTCGTCCCGGAGGACGACCAGGGACGCCTGCGACAACTCCGCGTAGATCCGCCGTCGCGCTCGTCCCTCACGCCGTTGCTCCTCGGCGCGCACAGCGTCGAAACGCCCTCCCGTGCAGCGGCTGAGCCACTGCAGGACGGTGCGTCGCCGGCCGGGGAGAACGGTATACCAGACGGGGTTCAGTTCGCTGTTCATGCCGACGCCCCAGAGCACCGTGGTACGGCCCGCCGCGCGGGCGAGCTGCAGCATCCTGAGGGGAATCTCGGGATAGTCTGACAGCCCGGTCGCTCCCCCCCAGATGAAAACATCGTGGTTGCGCAGGGCGGCCGCCATGCGGGCGCGGCTGTAGGGTGGGCCGAAGCCGAACAGCTCCAGCGTCTCCACCCCGAGCTTGCGCGCTGTGGCCGGTCCGTCGTTGGTGCTGACCGAGAGCCGAGCGTCGGGGCAGTCGTGGCGGAGGATGCCGACGATGCACTCGAGGATGGCCTCGTCTCCGACGTTGTCACAGCCGAACGGGACACCCCCGATGAGGATGCGCGGTGCGGTCATGTGGGAACTCCCGCGAGAAGGTCGAGAACGCGGTTGAGCCGCCCGATACCCAGCGAACGGAAATCCCTCAGGTCAGCGGAATGTATCAGGCGAAAGAGGCGCAGGCAAACCGCCCCCGCCACCAGGTAGGCGCAACCCAGCCCGAGGAGGGCGGGAAGCGAGAGCCGAGGTGCCAGCAGGGCGGGCACGCCGGCCAGGATGAGCGAGGGGGCCGCAATGCGCAGCAGGAACCCGGTCGGGAAGTAAATCCCGCCGATGAGACGACGCACGACGCGCAGACGGATGGGAATCGTCAGTGCATAGGTGCCGTAGACGGCCGCTACCGCGCCGGCCATGCCGAAGTGGGGTATCAGGGCAATGTCCAGGGTCAGGTTCAGGCAGACTTGGAGCACCAGCATCGGCAGCATGTCGAGGTTCTTCTCGCGCGCCGTGATCGCCATGGAGAGGGGAATCGAGACCATCGGCAGGACGTGGAAGACGCAGAAGGCCGACGCCACCGGACCGGCGGCACGCATGCCCTCGCCGTAGAGCAGCACGATCGCCTGGGGCGCAAAGAAGACGCCGAACGCAGCCAGGGGCACGGCGATCAGAATCAGTCCCTTGTAGCAGGCATTGACCAGGCGGGGCAGGCAGTTGGGATCACGGGTGTAGGCCTCCGCGAAGCCGGAGAGAAACAGGGATTGCACCGCCGTAGGCACCAGCCCGATGACGATGGCGGGCGTCGAGTAGCCCAGATCGTAGATGCCAACCACCTGGGAAGAGAAGTACGCCCCCAGGAAGAAGACCTCGGTGTACTTGTCCATCAGCATGCGGATCAGGCTTCCCCCCATGACCGGCAACGCGGTGCGGAGGACCCGCGCCCTACCGATGCCCTGCGGCGGGGAACGCCAACGCAGGCCGCGGACGTGCGCCACCAGCAGCGCAAAGCCTGCCAGGGCCGCCACGGCGAAGGACACGGCCTGGGCGGCCAGCACCGTCCCGACCTCGGGGCGAAAGCGCATCCCCACATAGAGAAGAGCGACCCAGAGCAGACCTTGACCGATCCCCAGAAGGCAGACGTCGCGGCTGCGAAACAGCGCGGTCAGGGTGTCGTTGGCGAAGCCCTTGGCCACCACCGCGGCAACCAGGATGGCGGTCAGCAGCAGCAGGTGGCCGAAAGAGACCTTGAAAACCCGGTTCAGCAGCGGCAGCGCCGCCTGCAAAGCCAGACCGCAGATGACCGCCGCCAGCGCCTGCAGGGCGAAGGCGCGCCGCAGCAGCCGGATCATTCCCGCCCGATTACGGCTGATCTCGAGTTCTGGCAGGAAGCGGATCAGGGCGGCATTCAGCCCCAGCCCGCAGACGACCACCAGGTACTCGCTGAGGTTCTTGCACAGGCTGTAGACCCCGTACTGGGCGCTGCCGAGGGTGCGGACGGCGATCACGGAGATGCCGAAGTAGACGGCGAAGAGCACGATTTTGCTGAGCAGCATCCACGGGACCCCGCCCATGGTGCGGGCCGAGAAGAACACATTCGCCGGCGGCCCGGCGGGGGCGGGCTCGGAGGTGGCTTCGGACGTCATGATCTCACGCGATCCCTGGTGACCGTCGGTGCGGTTGAGGGGGCGGTGCTGCCGCGGTCACGGCAGTACCGTCGCTTTCGTGCTGCCGGTCCCGCCGCGGATCTCCTGACGGTACAGCGTCGAGCCGCTGTCCGAGGCCACCGTCAGCGCGAACGACCGCAGCGCCGCCTCCATGACGCTGCGGGCGAACTCAAAGCTCCGGGCGGGGATGTAGACGATGTCGTCGGGGGCCAGCGGCACGTCCGCGGCCTTGCCCCGCAACAGCGCCTCCAAGTCCACCTTGCCCAGGCTGGGCTTGGCCAGTTTGCCGCGGATCAGGTACGCCGTCCGCCCGGCACTGGACAACGTTCCCCCCGCCTCCGCCAGGGCACCCATCAGCGTCACCGAGCCGTAGAAGCCGATGCTGCGTGGGAACTTCACCTCCCCCAGAACATACACGTTCTTCTTGAGCACTGACGGAATGTAGAGAATATCCCCAGCGGCGAGTTCAGCGTTCCAGGACGTCTCGCCGTTGACGATCAAGGCCTCGAAGTCGATGGGCACGGTGGTGCCGCCGCGGATGAGGACCGCGTGCTGCAGGTCGGCGAGGTCGACGGTCGAAGCCCGGTACTGGCCGCTGCTCAGGCCGCCGGCTCGGCAGAGCGCCTCGATGATGGTCGTGCGGCCGCGCAGCGGGTACATCCCCGGATTGGTGACTTGCCCAAGGACGGTGTAGGACAGACTCCCAAAGGTGACCGGAACGACGTTGATCAGGTAGTACCGGTAGGTCTCGGCCAGCAGTCGCTGCAGCTCCTCGCGCAGTTCGTCGACGGTCCGTCCCGCGGCCCGCACCGTGCCCACCCCCATGTAGGTGATCGATCCCGACGGATCGATCGGCACCCGCCGCCGGGTGTTGTCGAGACCGTAGATGGAGAAATCGAGCACATCCCCGATCCCCAGGCGGTAGGGCTCCACCGACACCCCATTGCCGGCGGCCGGCAACGCGGCCGGCGCCGCGGCCGGCTCCGTCGGCACTAGGACCGTTGCCGTCGGCACCGCCAGATCCAAGGGCCGCGCGCCGCGGCAACCGGCACCGAGCAGGGCGCCCAAAGCCAGGCCGAGCGCCGACCACCAGAGCGCTCGCAGGACCTGGTCAGGGCGTCGTCGTGGAGCTATCTGGAAACAACACATCTTCCACCAGTTGGGTGCCGGCCGCAGAGGCAAAACTGCGGACGAAGACCCGCACCGCCTCCTTGGCCAGTTCGCGGCTGAACTGCAGGGGTTTCGGCGGCACGTACACGAGGTCGCCGGGTAGGAGGTAGATATCCTGTGCCTTGCCGGCCAGGATCTTCTTCAGACTGACGACGGTGGGCTGCGGGTTCGCCAGCGGGCCCCGCACCACAACAACCTCATCAAGGTCTGCCTGCCCGGTCGTGCCGCCTTGGTCCGCCGCGCCGCCCGCCAGGGCCCCGACCAGCGTCAGCCCGTCGGTGTAGGCCATGGCTCGGGGTTGCTGCACCGCCCCGAGCACAAAGATCTCTGCGCTCTTGCCCAACCCGGAGGCAATGAACACGATGTCGCCAGGTTCCAGCACGACATCCTTGCTCGCATCGTTGCCGCCGATCAGGCGTTCGAGATCGACATCGAGCTTGCGACCGCCCCGCAGAACATAGCTCTCACGCAGAGACGCGATTTCGACGGTGGTCGCGCGGTAGGTGCCCTGAGCGATGCCGCCGGCGCGGGCGATGCCCTGGCGCAGCGTGGTGGGGGTATTGAGGGGGTACACGCCGGGTGAGCGGATCTTGCCGTGGACCATGAAGACGTTCCGGGCAAACTCGGTGGGGACCACCGTCACCCGCGGATCGGGAAAGAGCTCGGTCAGGCCGGCGGCCAGATCCCGGCTTACCTCGGCCGGCGTCCGGCCCGCGGCCGGAACGCCATTGCCAAAGAGGTAATAGAGCTTACCGTCGGGGGCGACGGGGACGTCGGGGAAGGTAGTGTCGGGATGTCCGAACACGGAGATCTCCACGACGTCGGCAACCTGCAGGCGGTAGGGCTCGGCGGCCGCACTGGCCGCGGCGGCGTCGGCCGCGCCCAGGCCCCCGCCCATCCCGAGCAGGGCGGCCAGCAGCCCTGCCGCCAGGTGGCGGTAGAGACGAGCCCCCCGCCGCGAGCCCCGTGGGTGCGTGGGCGCCCTCATGTCGGCACCTCCGCCGGGGGCGTCCGTCGCGCGAGCGCGCGACGGCTGGGATGGTTGAGCAGGAAGCCGGCCGGTCGCTTGCCGCCTTCCCGGAGGGCCTCCAGAGCCTGGTTCAACGCGCCCCGCTGGGTGCGCCCCGCCGCCACCACCACCAGCAGGCAGTCCACGTCGCGCGTCAGGATGACGGCGGCGGGGTCGGCGTTGATGGCCGGAAGATCCAGGCAGACGAGGTCGTAGCCCGACGCCAAGGCCTCCTGCAGCCGCCGCATACTGAGGCTCTGTGCCCGCTCCGGCAGATCGGGAATCGGACCGGAGACCGCCAGGACGTCGATGCCACCCTCGCGGACCCGCAAGGCGTCGAAGGAGACCTGATCGTGCAGATAGGCCTCCAGCGCGGCTCCGGCGGGGTCTGCCGGGTCGGTCGGTGCCGACCAGCACACCCGCGCCACGGCCAGCCCACGTCCGGCCATGTAGGCGGCGAACTCCGCACAGAGTCGGCTGACGCCCTCCCCGCCGCCGGCCGCGGTCCAGCCTACCACCGTGGCGCGCCGCCCGCCACGGCCAGAGGGCGGCAGGACGTCGGCCAAGCGTCGGCAGTAGGTCAGCATGCCCGCCCCCGCAGCGCCGGCCCGCGGCCGGGGCTGTGGCACGACGGCCAGGCAGGGGATGAGGTAGCGCAGGTCGAGTTGCCGGCCGCTGCGAATACGGGGGTCGGCCAACTCGATGAGTAGCAGCAGGATGATAACCCCGAAGGCCCCGACCCCGGCGCCGGCCGGGGCCAGCAGACCCGCCAGGGACGAGCGGACCCGCGTCGGCGCGGCGGCCGCCTCGATGATCTGCAGGTCACCGAGGTCGACCTGCAGGGCCAGGGTCGCGTCCCCGGTGCTGCGTTGCAGGGTATTGACGAAGTCCTCGGCGATGGTCCGTTCCGCCAGCAGCGAGCGGTAGGTCAGATCGCGGGCAGGCATCGGCTCGAAGCGCGCGGTCAGTTCCTGCATCTCGGTCTGCAGACTCGTCACCCGTTGCTGAGCCACGTCGCGCTCGGCCTCGAAGCCCAGCACGTCACGGTTGAACTGATCCTTCAGTGGATTACGCTCGTAGACGTTCTCCATAGATGCATTTATCGCACTATCTGACAACGCTTTACGCATTTCCTCAACCTGGCTCTCCAGCTCCTTGACGCGAGGGTTCGCGGGGCCGTACTGGGTACGTGCCTGCAGCAGGGCGACCTCCGTGTTCGAGAGTCGGCGCTTCAGGGGGTTGTCCTCAAAGGACTGGCGCACGACCTGCTCCGGCAGCGCTGCCTCCATGGTCTTGTACTTGTCGATTCGGACCTCCATTGCCTCCAGTTCCAGGCGGGCGCTGCTCAGGCGCTGCGACATCGCCGAGACCTGATCCAGGTAAGCCTGGTGCTCCGCCTGCGGTTCGAGGAAGCGATGCTCCTCCTGGAAGGCCTTCAGTTTGGCGTCCACGGCAGTCAGACTGCTATCGGCCTCCTGGGAGCGCGCCACGAAGTCGTCGCGCATCTGGCGGATCTGGGTGGCGTAGAAGTCGCGGTTGCGGCGGACGGCGGCCTCGGCCAGGGCATTCGCCGCGCGCACCGCCAGATCGCCGTTGGGCAGGCCCGCGAGTCGCAGTTGGATGACCTCGGAGGACTTTTCGGGGCGGATCTCCAGGTTCCCGGCCAGCGCCCCGACCGACACTCCCAGTTGCCCCTCGTCGATGGCTTCCTTGAGGACCTCCGGCATGGAGATCATCTTAACCACGGAATTCTGCAGGAGCGGGCTCAGCGAGAAGGCTGAGCCGGGGACGGGGCGGACGCGCTTCTCCTGGTCTTTACGGTAGAGGAGGACGGTCTGGGCCCCGTAGCTCGCGGTAAACAGATGCCGCGCCGCAATCGTTCCCGCCGCGAAACCGCAGACTGCCACGATCAGCGCCAGCCAGGACCGGCGCAGGACCCGGCTCGCCAGCAGCGGCAGATCGAGGGTCAGGTACCACTGGTTGGCGGGGATATCGCGCAGCACCGACTCGCCAGCGCCGTCGCGGACCACCGCCGCACGGGCAGGCTCCGGGGGGGGCGGCGACGCCGTCGTCGGCGCCGGCCCGAACGGCGACTTCCCGCCGAACTGCTCGCGGACACTATAGCGTTCGTCGTGGCCGTCCACGCTGGTTGCCTCTGCTCTTAGCCGAACTGCTGCCGGATGTCCTGGATGATGGCCTGAACCAGCGCGGCATCGACCACCTGCCGGTCCAGCATCAGGGCCCGGTCCACCGCCAGCTTACAGACCCGGTTGATCTGGCGCGGGCAGCCCCCCGAGAATTCGAACAGCGGTTCGCTGCAGGCGGCCGCGAAGGAGAGGACCGAACGGGCCCCGGCGACCGCGAGCCGATGCTCAACATAGGCAGGCACTTCGTCCGCCGCCAGTCGGTTTAGGTGATAGACCATGCCGATGCGCTGATACACTTGCGGAAGGGCTCGCAGGTGGTCGCGCAACTCGGGCTGGCCCGCCAGCAGCAGGGTCAGAGCGGGTCGCCCGCCACGAGTGATGTTGGTCAGGCACTTGAGCTCCTCGAGGCACCCCGGGTCCAGGAACTGGGCCTCGTCGAGCACCAGCACGAGGTGGCAGCCTCGCGCCAGGACACGCTCCTCCAGCGCCTGCTCGAAAGCACGGGCCACGTCGTAGGCGCCGGTGGCGGCGGTGGCGTTCCCGCCCAATTGCAGAACGAACTCGCGCAGCAGGTCGGTGAACAGGAACTTCGCGGTGGGGATGCTGATCAGCCGGTAGCGGTCGCGCGGCACCCGCTCGCGCAACACCCCGAGCATCATGGTCTTCCCCGAACCGATTTCGCCGGTCAGGACCCCGATGCCCATGCCACCGTCCGCGACCACATACAGCAGTCTGGCCAGCGCCTCGCCGTGGATGCGGCTCTCGTAGAAATAGGCCGGATCGCACCCCATATCGAAGGGTGGCTTGCACAGATCTCGAAAGCGGAAAGGCTCCATCGCAGCTTCAGGTTGGACCGGCCGGGAACGACGCCAACGTCGAACCCAAGCGGGCGATGTAGTCCTCGAAGTTGTAGACGCGGTTGACGAATTCGCGCCCCTGCGCGCCCAGTCTGCGGGCGAGTTCCTTGTCGCCCAGCAACTGGTCCAGGCGCTGGCTCATGGTCTCGATGTCCATCCACGGGATCAGGTAGCCGGTCTCGCCGTCCCGCAGCCAGTCGCGGATGCCGCCCGCATCAAAGCCCACCACCGGGATCCCGTAGCGCAGGACCTCCAGGCCGATGGTCGCAATCGGCTCTGGCCACACCGACGGCACCACCGCCATGGTGGCGTGAGCGTAGTACTCCGCCAGGCGGTCGCGCGACACGAAGCCGGGGAACTCCACGCGCTCCGCCACGCCGAGGTCATGGGCCAGCTTCTGACAGGCCTCCTGGTACGAGCCCGAACCGAGGATGATCAGCCGCGCCGGGTGCTGCAAGCGGGCAAAGGCCCGGATCAGGCAGTCGACCCCCTTGCCGCGCAGGATCTGGCCGGCGTAGATGATGAGATTGCGCTCTGAGAAGGTGCTGGCGAAGAGGGTGTCGGTCGGCGGCGGCACCGGTGGGAAGATGTGGATCCGCTCCGCCGCAAACCCCTGCCGGATCAGCTCCTCGCGCATGTAGTCCGTGACCACAAAGAAAGCCCGGAACTCCTGGTTCAGGCGGATGCACTCCATCTGTCGCCGATAGCTCACCAGGCGGACCCCGAAGCGCCCGCGGGAACGGTCCCGTTTGAGGAAGGCCAGACAGGGGAAGATACAGCAGGGGCCGGCCTTCTTCTGGCAGATGCGCCGCGACCAGGGGAAGTACTTGTAGCTGCGCATGCAGTAGATGTCGTGGTCGTGCTCCATCCGCACAAGCGGGATGCCCGCCTTCACCAAAGCGCGTAAAACACCTAGCGCAATGCACTTATGAACATAGATGAGATCCGGACGCTCGGCGGCGAGGACGCGTTGCGTGGCGACCTCGGCGGCGGCGTCATCAGCGAAGGGAACCTGGTGGGAGCGCGGGAACACGGCAGCGAAGGCTGCCTCGTCCTTGCCCGAGCGGCTATCGTAGAGGAAGGCGAGGTCGAAGGTCTTGGCCAGGTGGGGGGCGGTGACGATGATGTTCTGCTCCGCCCCCGCCAGGCGGCCGTAGACCTCATGCACGAAGAGGATGCGTTTCATAGGAGGGAGACCTCCGCCCATTGCCGGCCCTTGGTCCAGCGGAAGAGTGCGCCCGCGTTGACGGCGTCGATAGTGAGCGCCGTGTCCGTCTCGCGGAAGAGCGCGCGTTGGCCCCGAACCGTGACCTCGCGCTCGACCGGGGCCGGGGTGAAGTGCCCCCGGTTCCCGGCCGATACCTCTGCCAGCAGGGCGTAGGCCTTGTCGGACCACCCCGCCACCGGCATGACATCGCGCCAATCCGGCGGGCCTTTGCCGTCGACCGTGCGGCGGCCAAAACCGCGCGCGGTGTCCAGCCCCCCGGAGGCGCTCTGCGCACCCGCGAGGCGCACAACTTCGGCGCTAACCCCGGCTTCCTGGGAGTGCCCAGTCCGCAGCAGGGCATGCACGATCCCGGCGCCCCCGCCAACCAGCACGGGGGTGGCGGCCGGAGGGCGCGCCAGGAAGACTCGCGGCGGATAGGTCCCGTCCGCCCGCCGACAGCGGAGCAGGAACTCCGCCAAAGCGTTGCCGGCCTGGGCGCAGTCGGCCCTGCCGGTGCGCCGGTGCACCGCCTGCAGCACCGGCAGGCAGCGGGCCGCGTAGGCTGGCACGGTCGCCTCGCCGCGGCGATTGGACAGCGGCAGCGCCCCGCGCATCTCCCCCTGCGCGACCTGCAGCGCCAGGAGCGAGTCCACCGCCGCCGCAATGAAGGGCTCGTAGCGCGCCGCGTTGCCGCTGATCTCGCCGTACTCGAGCAGCAGATCCACGGTCGCCGTTACGGCCGGCACGCTGTAGTGCCCGAAATCGCTCTGGAGCCAGTCTTTGAAGGTGCGTAACTGTTTTGACCAAAGCTCCTTGATCAGGTGCTCTTCGACGTAAAGGGCGAGCATCTCGTCGAGGCCGTCCGGAACCGGCCGCGAGGCGTCTACCAGCGTCCGCCGGGCCCGGCAGACCGCCGCCAGGAGGATCGGTTCGTGGGGCATACCGCCCTCGAAGGGATTGTGGTCGAAGTAGGAGTTCCGGAAGACGCCGTCGGGGAGTTGCGCGGCGCGGATGGCGCGCAGGCCCGCTTCCAGGCGCGCCGCATAGGCGGCATCGCCGGTCTGGCGCAGGCGGGTTCCCCAGCCGTCCAGAAGCCCTTCCCAGCGCCCGTCGAAGCCGGGCCCGCAGAAGTGGACAGAGGCGCGCTGGAGACCCACCGCGGGTCCCCCGAACCCGTCGCCGGTCCGGATGCTCTCGAACCACGCCTCCAGGCCCGCCACCAGGACGGCGGCCGGCTGGCCGTCAGGATGCTGAGAGTTCATAGACCTGCACGCTGCTGAAGTTACGAAGCCACGAACGGGTGCTGTAGTGCTGACCGCGGCGGTCGGCGAGCCAATCCCCCAGACCCTGCCAGCCGAGCCGCCGCGCGGCTTTTTCGGCGACCTCGAACAGCTTCTGGGAGACCGGCTGTAGGCCGGTGACCTGCACGACCGTGAGGCCAGCCTCACGGAAACAGCGGGCCAGTTGCCCGGGCTCATACTTGCGCTCGGGGCCGCGGTTCCAATTCCGCCCGAGCGAGTAGTCCTTGCGGTGGGTGCGGCGATAGCGGTAGAGATGCGGGTAGAAGCGGTTCGAGACGGCCACCAGGATGCGGCCGTCGGGCTTGAGTACCCGCCGCATTTCGCGGACGAGAGGCAGGGGATCCTCGAAGTGCTCGAGCCGTTCGTAGCAGAGGACCACGTCAACGTGCTGATCCGGCAGCGGGATATCGATGCGCTCCTCCGTGCGATTGAGCAGGTACTGGACCCGCGCCAGGTCGCAGCGGCCGCTCAGACGAACGCGGACGTACTCGAGGATGCCGGGGGTCAGGTCATAGGCATAGAGCGTCTCCAGTTCATCCCCGGCGCTGTTCAGCAGTTGCTGGACCATGTCCCCGTTGTACGAGAACACGTCCAGGACCTTGGCCGGCGCCCGCTCCTGCGTCAGCCGCCCCAGTTCGCCGGTCACAAACAGGCACTTGGGCGAGAAGCGGGCGTCGTTGTCGACGTGCAGGGTTGGCCCATCGATGGCGACCCCCTTGTACCAGAGCAGCTTATCTCGGAAGTCGGCGATCTGGGGCAGGCTCCACAGGTGCGGGCGGATGTCGGCGTGGTAGCGCTTCGGGGTGAGCCGGAAGGCGTTGTACCCGGTGATATCATCGACCTGGCGATGGGGTGGGGCGGGCGGGTTGTCCGCCCGCTGTCCCAGGCAGATGAGTCCCAGGTTGGTGGCATACGCCGGCGCCCCCAGGGCCTCGGCCACGCCCTTCGGACGCCGAATGCCGCCCAGGTAGATCGCGCCCAGACCCTCGGCTTCAGCGGCCAGCAACAGCGCGTAGATCGCCATGCCGGCAGTGACGTACGGCGTGAAACAGGGATTGCGGGACTCCAGGGTGGCGTCGTAGAACACGGCCAGCAGCACCGGGGCATCGTGCAGGTAGGACTGCTCGGCATGGCTCAGCCGCAGGACGCGGTCCTTGACCTTCGTGTCGGTGACGACCACGAAGTCCCACAACTGGCGGTTGCAGGCCGTCGGCGCCAGGGTAGCGGCATGGATGATACGCTTGACGGCGTCCGGGTCGACGGGCTCATCCCGGAATAACCGAGTGCTGCGCCGGCCCTCCGCAAACCTGTAGTACTCGCTCGCATTCATCCGCCGTTGTCCTTGGCCCGGTGGCCCGTGTCATACCCCGGTGGAACACCGTTGGCAGCCACACACAACGCGTTGCGCGCCACCGCGCGCGGGCTCCGGCTCTGCCTGCCGCCGCCCTGTGCGTCAGGCAGTGCCGGTGACCCCGGGGGCCCTGGCATCCCCTCGGCGTAGAACATGCACTGTAATCTCCGGGGCGCAACCAAAGCGGGCAAAGACCCCGGAGGAGCCGCAGCCGGTCGAGGTGTAGCCCTGCAGCGCCCCGGCGCGCCAGGGGCCGCTGCAGTAGCGTCGGGGGCAGCGGGCATTGGTGATGATGGGAATGCCGCCGGGAAGGCAGATCTGCCCGCCATGGGTGTGCCCGGTCAGGTACAGCGCACACCCGCGGGCGGCCGCCTCCCGGATCAGTTCAGGGGAGTGAACCAGCAGCACCACCGGCAGGCCGGCGGGGACTCCCGCGAGAGCCTTGTCCAGGTCGGCGGTGCCGTAGTAGTGCGTGTCGTCCAGGCCCGCCAGGAAGGGGCTGCCGGGGCCGTCCAGAGCGCGGTTTTCGTTGAGCAGGAAGCGCACCCCCATCTCCTCCAGAGGCTGGACCATCTCGACGAAATCGTGGTTGCCGAGGATGGCGTGGACCCCCAGCGGGGGCGAAAGGACCGCGAGAAGCTGCTCCATGCCCTGCAGGGCGCGCCCGAAGGGGCCGGTGGTGAGGAAGCGGTAGTCGCCGGTCAGAACCGCGACATCGCAGCGGACGGTGGCAAGCCGTTGGGCGATGACGCCAGGCAGATCCGGATGACCATCCAGATGCAGGTCGGAGAGCTGCAGGATCCGCAGCCCGTCGAGCCCGGCGGGGAGTCCGGGGATCGGCACCTGGTGCTCGCGGACCTCGAGGCGTAAGGCATTCGCCACGCCGGCGGCCAGGGTCCCCGTAAGCCGGAGCACGGTGCCGACGAACTCGTTGCAGCCCGGGATCTCTTCCAGGTGCAGGCGCAGGCGTCCCCGGCCCCGCGCCAGCATCCAGGCCACGTGTTCAGCCTGGGCCAGGGTGCGCTGGCTGAGGTGCTCCGCAGGCAGGCGACCGGCCAGGTAGTGCCAGACGTCGGGTCGCGCGGTCGCTGACTCTCGCTCACCCACTGTGCCCCTCGTTTCTCACGCTCTCTTTGGCCCGTTGGGCGTCCTCACGGAGGCGGAATCGTGCCGCCATCGCGACCCCCACGAACATCTGCATCATAAAGTACATCGGGGTCTCTCGGTAGGTCATGTGCAGGAAGTTCTGGATGTGGCTGACGACGGTGCCGACGACGCAGCCGACCGCCAGCGCCGGCACGATGCCGGTGCGCAGACTCAGCAGCAGCGGCAGCGCCAGACCGTAGAACCGCGCCCAGATGAGCGCGAAGGCGAGGACGCCGGGGTAGCCCAACTCACCCAGGGTCATGTAGAGGATGTTGTGCGGCGGCGTGCCGGGGTGCAGGTCCGGGTCGGCCAACTCGCCGTAGCGAACCCAGGAGAAGGCGGAGAAGTTGCCCATGCCCACTCCGAAGGGATGCTCACTGACCATCAGTCGGGCTTCCCGGTTATAGATGCCGCGGTACTCCATGTCGGCCTCGGTGTCGGCGTCAAAGCGCCCCGCCAGCGTCTCCATCGACTTGGCCAGGATGGCGGCCGCCCCGAGTGCCCCCACCAGCGGCAAGAGCACGTTCTTGACGGTCACGTAACGCGGCAGCAGGAAGGTCGCGGCCAGCCCCAGGCCGCTGGCGAAGGCGAGGAGTCCGCCGCGGGAGATGGTCAGGATGACGCTGATGCCCGCGGTCGCGGTCAAGCCCAGCCACAGCCCCCCGAGCAACAGGCTGCGGGAGTGGACCGCCAGGGACACCATCACCGCCCCCATCATCGCCATGTACGTGGCGTAGCTGTTGGCGTGTCCGAAGCTGACGCGCACCCGGTTGATGCCCAGGATGTAGCGGTTGTAGAGCCCCATGTAGCCCATGTACATGACCACCAGGCCCATGGCCAGGGCAAAGACGTGGAAATCGGTATCGTCCCGGGCGTAATTCGTAACCACCAGGTAGACGAGGAACCCGCGCAGCATCTTGGCGACCTCGAACATGGGGTACAACTTGACCTCGAAGACGGGGTAGGGAACCTCCAGGGCCTGCGCCGGGACGGCGGGGTTGTCGCCGATACACCCCCAGGAGATCAGCACGACGCCCAGGAAGACGAGGGTGGGTATGGTCAGGGGCAGGAACCAGCGGAAACGCCGGCTGGAATCCGTCAGCAACGCGGCCAGGAGGATCAGGGCGCAGAGATCGGCGAGGCTGACCTCCAGCCCGCGCGTCGTGGTGCGGTAGAATTCCCGGGAGAGGAAGTTGATCCCCACCGACTCCGGGATGCAGGTGCTCCACACCATCACCACCAGAACCGCGTGCCGAAAGGGGTGCCAGAGCATGCACGCCACCGCCCCTGCCGGCACCATCACCAGCACGACGAGGAAGAATATGACGTACTTGGCATCCACCCGGCACGTCTCCGCCGCCCGCCTCACCCTTGAGCGCCGTCGCTGGCCCCGGCGGCGCCCCTCGGTTGCCTGTCTGGTTGGGCGTACTATACTGCACGAGGACCCTGACGCCGCCGCCGCGGCGTCGGGAGCCTGAGCGGTGGCAAGCCGGGTGGCGGCCCGCGCTGGCCTGTCACCGTCAGGGCTGAAGGAGGGTGGCATGAAAGACGACCGCAAACCGGTTCTGCAGGTCTTCTATGAGTGCAGCCAGGAGCTCGCCTCCGTGCCCCTGGTCGCCTTCAACTTCTACGATCAGATCAGCCGCGCGGTGCCGGTGCTCCTGGTGACCACGGAGCGCAATGCACCGGCCTTGGACAAAGTGCGCGGCGACCGTCCCGTGGTCTACCTGTCCGAGTCCGGCCCGCTGCGGGCCTACCTCAGGCTGGTCAAACGGCTGACCACGCGGGGCGCGGTCGACTCGGTCGGTGGCAGTGTGAACTGGCCCCTGCGGCACGTTCTCAGCTACCCCGCCT
Source organism: uncultured Victivallales bacterium (assembly GCA_903837355.1). Classification (GTDB taxonomy): domain Bacteria; phylum Verrucomicrobiota; class Lentisphaeria; order Oligosphaerales; family JAFGRS01; genus CAILUI01. The sequence goes on along the minus strand of CAILUI010000279.1, from coordinate 3,921 downwards.
ATGCCGAGTTCAGCCGGCGGGTGCTGCGCCAGTTTGGGGAGCGCGTCCGCGGCGGCGAGTTCGCGGCGGTCCACGCGATGACGCCGATGATGCCCCGTTACCCCGTCGCCCTGGCGCGGGCCTGCACGGGCCCCACCCCCTTCATCCTGGGACCGGTCAATGGCGGGGTCCCATTCCCCCCGGGGTTCGCTGCAATCGCCCGCAAGGAGTATGCGGCGTTCAACGTCTTCCGCGGGCTCTGCCGACTCCTGCCGGGCTATACGGCGACCTACCGGGGCGCGGACCGAGTGCTGGCCGGGTCGCAGTACACCCTGAACATGCTGCGGGAGACGCTGCAGTTGGCCGACCGGCGCCTTCTCCTCGTTCCCGAAAACGGGGTTGATCCATCGTTCTACGTTGACGCGCCGCCCCCCCTGGAGCCGAACCAGCCGCTGCAGCTCCTCTTTGTGGGCAGGCTGGTTCCGTATAAAGGTGCCGACATGCTCCTCGCCGCGCTCGCCCAGCTTCCCGCCGACCTGCGCTCACGCCTGCGCTTGACGATCGTTGGCGACGGCTCGGAGCGGGGCGCCCTGGAGGTGCAGGCGCGGGCGCTGGGGCCCGCGTGTCCGGTCACCTTCACGGGCTGGCTGCCGCAGTTGGAGACGGCCCGTTACTATCGCGACTCGCACCTCTTCTGCTTCCCCTCCATCCGGGAGTTCGGGGGCACGGTCGTGCTCGAAGCCATGGCCGCCGCCGTGCCCTCCCTGGTGGTCGACCACGGCGGCATCGGCGAATACGTTACCGCCGCCAGCGGCGTCAAGATCGCGCCGCGGTCACGCGAGTACATCATCACCGAGCTGGCGTCCCATATCGGCGATCTGGCCCGCAACCCGGAGAAACGCGCCCTGATGGCCGCCGCCGCCCTGGCCCGCGGCCGGGAGTTCGCCTGGCCCGAGAAGGCGCGACAGATCATCGCGCTCTACGCCGAGAGCCGCGCGGAGCGGCAGCGTTAAGGCCGCGGCAGGAGGAGGGCCAGCAGGTAGCGGGCCAGGAGCCGGGCGTCATAGCCCATCCCGGCACGGACCGCATAGACGGCCTCGGCGGAGTACTGGTCATCGTCGTTCGCGCTCGGGCCATACACCAACAGCGCCTCCGTCACCAGCCCCGCCTTCGTCCGCAGACAGAGGCCCCGCCGGTCCGCGCCCATCGCCTCCAGTTCCGCGGCACGCAGAGGCCGGATGCCGACGATAGCGAGCTTCCCGCTGATCACCTGCAGCAGCCCGGGTAGAAACACCAGGAGGAAGTGCTGACGCACGCTCGTCAGCGTCTCCGGCTCCGCCAGGCTCAGAAGCTCGAACGGCGGGGGCGTCCGGGACGCATCGGGCGCCGGGAGTCGCACCACGGCTCGGCGGCAGACCACCGGGCGGTGGCCCTGCAGCCGGCGCCAGAGGGCGGCCACGGCCAGCACCGGGAGGCAGAGCAGGAACAGCAGGGCCGCCGGAATCCGGGCCGCGCCGCGGAGGAGGGCGCCCACTCCGCTTCCTCCCGCCACCGCGCCCAGGATGAAGGTATCGCTGACCGCCAACTCGGTGCCATACTTGGCGTTCATGAGGCGGTTACGGTCGACCAGTACCTGGCTCAACTCGAGGCTCTCCCCGACGTAGCTGCCGCTGAGGACAAGGGCATCGCTCGCACTGCAATGGTCGTCCAGCACGCAGCGCGGCTGGACGACGACGTTCGGCCCCAGGACCACGCCGCGGCCGATGTTGCAGTCCGGGCCGATGAAAACCGGCGGCAGCAACCGGGCCGTCGGATGCAGGACCGCATTCCGGCACAGGCGGATCCCGGGCTCGGCCGTGCCCCCGTCGAGGAGCAGCCCAGGGAAGTCGCCGTCCAGCGCCAGCCGTTGCGAGGCCAGGAGTTCCGGCAGCGACCTGACGGACAGCATCGCGGTCGCCCGGCCAAGCGTCCCCAGGCGCTGCGCGGTCGCGCCCAGCCAGGCGCAGAACGCCGACTCGTCCCACTCGGCTCGCACCTGGTCGAGCGCCGCGGCGGGAACCCACCCCCAGCCGCTGCCGACGTCGCTCGTCGTGGGCGGTTCCAGCAGGGCGTGGGGAAGGGAGTCAGGACAGGGGATCGGCACGCCGGCCGGCAGGCGGTCCGCATGCCCCAGCAGGAGCATGGTGGCAGGACCGGGCACCAGCGCCCGCAGGACGCCGTAGGGCTGCTCCTCGGAGCGCACCAGGCGCGTCTCGATCCGACACCCCCACCGGGAACCGTCGCCCAGCAGCGCCGAGAACTGTTCGGGGTACAAGCTCAACACCACGCTGATCTCGGTCACGCCGCGCCCTACCAGGTGCTCAATGACGTGCTGGATGAACGGGCGGTCCACCAGGGGTAACAGGGCGGCCGGCCGGCCCTCAGGCAGCGACTGCGCTCCCGCGACCGGCTTACCCGTAGCGAAGAGGATCGCTTGCATCCACCCACCCCCCCCCTTGCAGGCTAGTACGCTCCCCGGCCCAGCAGGACTGCCGGGATCGTCTTCAGGAGGAGTTTGACGTCCACCCAAAAGCTCTGGCTCTGAATGTAGGCCACGTCCAGCTCCACCTGTCGGTCGAAGGGGATGTCGGCGCGCCCACTGACCTGCCAGATGCAGGTCAGCCCCGGAATGACGTCCAGCCGCCGCCGGTCCGCGAGCGTATAGAGAGCCACTTCGCGCGGCACCGGCGGCCGCGGACCGACCAGGGACATGTCGCCCTTCAGAACGCACCACAACTGCGGCAGTTCGTCGATGCTGAGCTTGCGGATGATGCGGCCGATGGTGGTGATGCGGGGGTCGCGCTTCATCTTGAAGGTGACCCCTTGTCCGTGATCGCTCACGGTCAGGAGGGAGTCCTTCAGCCGCTCGGCGTTCACCACCATCGAGCGAAACTTCGGGAAGGGGAACTCCCGGCCCCAGCGGCCGACGCGGGTCTGCCGGAAAAACACCGGACCGCCGTCGGTGAGCTTGATGCAGAGGGCGACCAAACCGAATAGCGGCGACAAGGCGACCAGCAGCCCGGCCGCGGCCACCACGTCGACCAGCCGCTTCACGAAGCGGGCGCCGGCCACGACCAACGACCAGGAGAAGCGCTTGCGGAGAAAGCGCCAGCGCCGACGCCACGGGACTCTGCCGCCAAGGCCCCCGGCGTACAGCCGGCAGAGCTCGTCCATGATGTCAAGCCGGTAGGTGCCCGGCGCCGGCCCTGACGGTCTTGCCTCGTCGTCCTTCATGCGTGCCTTCCCCCTCGGCCGCGGCTGCCCTCGGCGTTCTACGGCGCCGTGCGGAAGGCGTTCACGCCCTCGGCGCGGCTGTTCAGGATGTCGACGACACGGTGGAACCGCACCAGTTCGAACAGGGCCAGCACCGGTTTGGACGGGGCGCAGATTTTCAGGCCCCCGCCTTTGGCACCCAACTGTCGTATCGCCGACAGGATCGCGCCCAGCCCGGAGCTGTCCACGAAACCCACGTCGTGCAGGTCGAGCAGGACCCGAGTGTGCGCCGCGGCCACGCGGCCCATCTTGTCGCGGAACTCCTGGGCACAGTCCGCGTCCAGCGCTTGTCCCTGGACCGTTGCGACCACGACGTCGCCCTCGGTTTCGACCTGGATATCCATCACGTCTATCCTCCGTGTTCGCCGCGGACCACGTCGCCAGGGGCTCTGAGCTCTGCCGCGTCTCCGCTGCGGCGCCACCGCCAGCGAAGCCACTTTCTACTGTAGCACGCTCGCCAGGCAATGCCTAGGCAAGCCGCAGTCGTCGGGTAACCGGTCACTGGATGGGGGGGCCTGCTGGTTTGGGTCCGGGGGCGCTCTGCGGTTCTACCGCGCGGGGCATCGATTTCGCCGGTGACGAATTTCATGAGAAATGTGCGGAGCCCTCTTGACTTTTCCAAAGAGTATG
>CAILUI010000278.1 GCA_903837355.1 uncultured Victivallales bacterium | reverse complement strand
GCAGGGCTGTTCCGTTTTCCCAACGACCATCGGTGTTGGTCACCGGCACGGTGGAAGCGTGAGAGCGTGATTGCGTGAGGGTTACGGCGCGTGTGCCGGCCGTCTGCCACGAATCCACGCTTTCACGTTCTCACGCGCTCACCCGCTCACCCGTAGCGGGAACCGCGATCTTGGAACAGCCCTGGCCAAGCCGCCCGGCAGCCACCTTGAACTATGGGTCCCACGTGGCATGGTAGAGTCAGCACGCTGAACGAGACGCCCGCCCTACCCGATCTTCCCCGAGCCGCCGGCGCGAGGCCATCTGAGCGTCTTTGGCCCCGTTGGTGAACGAACCTAACGCGAAGGAGGATGGTCATGCAGGCGCGATCACCCCAGACTCTGGCGGCGGGAGCTGTCCCGGGCGCAACACGAGGCAAAGCGGCAACCGCGCTCCCGGCCGCAGGTGCTGCCTGGACCGTGCCCGGCCTGCACCTGAAACTGGCCTACGTCGCCCCGGGCAGCTTCCAGATGGGCTCGAACGAGGGCGAAACAGACGAGCGGCCGGTGCACGAGGTGCACCTCACCCGCGGCTTCTGGATGGGCGAGGTCGCGGTGACGCAGGCCGAGTACAAGGCGGTCATGGTAACCGGGACGGACTCGGCTGCCGCCGCGGAGCCTGACCCCAGCACCTTCAAGGACTCACGGAACCCCGTCGAGACCGTGTCGTGGGACAATGCGGTAGCGTTCTGCGAGAGACTAACCACGCGCGAGCGCGCCGCCGGCCGCCTGCCGGCGGACCACGAGTACCGCTTGCCGACTGAGGCGGAGTGGGAGTACGCGGCCCGCGGTGGCACCCACAGTCAGGGCTTCACCTATAGTGGCTCAAACACCGCGACCGAGGTCGCGTGGCACGATAGTAACGCCGGCAGCAGTACACATCCCGTGGGTCAGAAGCAGGCGAACGAGCTGGGGCTGTATGACATGAGCGGCAACGTCTGGGAGTGGTGCCTGGGCTGGTACGATCCCGACTACTACGGCCGGTCACCAGATACCGATCCCGAAAACTCGCAAGCCACCGCCTACCGCGTGCGCCGCGGCGGCAGTTGGATCGACGACGCCGGCGGCGTACGCTCCACCTACCGCTTTGGCTACGGTCCGGGGCACGCGAACAATACCGTCGGCTTCCGCGCCTGCCTGGCGGCCCATTCCGCCGGCCGTTGAACACTGGGTAAAGAGAAGCCCCCTGGCCGCGCCAAGCGCTGGACCAGAGGGCTTCACAGGTACTGTACCGCGAGTAAGGAAGCGTCGCTGGCGACTCCCTACTTCAGGCGGATCAGCGTGCCGCCATTGTCCATGGACTCATTGGCTGCCAACGCCACCTCAAGGGCCTTGACCGCCTCGGAGTACGGTGACAGGATCAGGCTCTGATCCTTCTCGATGATGGCATCGATAAAGGCGTCGTCTTCCTCCTGGCCGTAGTCGTTGCCGGTCTTCATGTCGATGTTCAGATTCGGCTCGTAGGCCTTGAAGCCGGCGCTCTCGGTGTAGTCCATGCGCGCATCCTTGCAGTAGATGTCGATACCGCACTTGCCGCCGCAGTTGGTGAAGCAGCCGCTGTAGACCGTGCCGATCACGCCGCTCTCGAACTGGAGGTTGACGGCCGAGGCGTCCTCGGTGTCGTAGTTCTCGACATCGGTGATGACGCCACGGCGGCCGAAGGCCTGCACCGCAACGACCTCACCGAAGAGGTAGCGGACCATGTCGAAGATGTGGATGGTCTGCTCGACCGCCTGGCCACCCGAGGTCTCGCGCCGACGCCACCACCAAACCCCCGGCATGCCCCCGACCCAGTAGCCGTTGATGAAGGCGACGTCCTTCTTGGACAGCCAGTTCTTCATGTAGGGCATGATGTCCTGGTAGCGGTCCTGGAAACCGGCGCCGTTGATCAGCTTCTTCTTCTTGAGGCCGGCCAGCACCTTGTTGGCGTAGGCCATGCTCATGGCGACGGGCTTCTCGACGAACAGGTGACAGCCCTGCTCGATGGCCGCCAGTTCCATGCCGCCGGAACCCTTGAGTTCATGGGCGCAGGGCTCGATGCAGACGTAGACCGCGTCCAACTTCTCCTTGGCGAGCATGTCACGCCAGTCCTTGTACGCGGTCGCCTTGAAGCGTGCCGCCGTGTTCTGGGCGCGCTCGTCAACGAGATCGCAGACCGCGACGATCTGGGCCTTCTCGGTCATCTTCTCGAAGTGCGCGAAGTGGAATCCGGCGATGCCACCGCAGCCGACGAACCCGACCTTGACCTTCTTCGCCATGACGTTTCTCCCTTGTGTTCCGCCGCCTCGCCGCAGGCTCCGCCGGCCCGAGTCTCCGCTCGCCACCGGCCCCGCCGGCCCGACTCACACGCTCAACCACTGGCGCGTCTCGATGAGGCTCTCTCGAGACGGCTTCAAGGGGGCATACTCCAGCCCCATGTAGCCGGTGAAACCCAGCGCGTCGATCTGCCGGCAGATGAACGGATAGTTCTGCTCGCCGTCCATCATCTCATGGCGGCCGGGAATGCCGGCCGCGTGGAAGTGCCCGATGATATCGATGTTCGTACGGATGTTCTGGACGATGTTGCCTTCCATGATCCCGGCGTGGTAGATATCGTACAGGCCCTTGACGCTCGGATGGTCAACGCCTCTGAGGACGGCCGCCATGTCCTCGGAGGTGTCGAGGAAATAGCCGGCGTGGTCCACACGCGTGTTGAGCAACTCCAGCACCAGCATCATCCCCGCCGCCTCGGCGAGCGGGGCCAGGCGCTTGAGGATGGTGATGCAGTTCTTGATATGCCCGCAGCGGGTCAGGCCAGGGATCGTGTTGCCAGTGGTGACAATCAGGCGGGTGCAGGAGACGATACGGGCGGCCGTGATCGCGTCCTGGAGTTGCCGTTCAGCGTCGTCGTGCTTCTGCGGATTGACCAGGTTGTTGCAGGCGCCGATGCTGGTGATGGCCACCCCGTGCCGCCTGGACGCCGCCGCGATGGCCTTGAGGTCCTTGTTGTCGTGCCCCCAGAACTCGGCGGCGCTGTAGCCGCACTCGGCCACGGCCGCAATCCGGTCCACAAAGGGCAACTCGCAGAAGAGCATCTCAAGGCATGGCGTCAGTTTCATCGGGCCGGCTCCTCGTCTCCGGCAGGTCGTGCGCCCCGCCCACTCGGGGACCGGCGCCTGCCACAGGTACGTGTAACATGTACACGCTGCGCCCATTTTCAAAGGAGAGCCCCACTCTTGCTGGCCCGCGCCGGCGCGGCGCCTGCTGCCCAGCCAGCAACGCCGCCGGGTGCCGGCAGGACGTGGACGGATCCTCAGGCTATATTCCCGGCTGTACGAGGTTCGGTTGCGGATGCAGTTCGGGAGGTTTCCTATGCCGTCCAGCAGTACCGCGGTGGTGGAACCGGTGCGGATTGTCCTGGGTCAGGTTCCTGAGTCGCTCGTCGCCAAGGCGGCGGCCGTCGGCATCACCAACGAGACCTGCCTGTTCGCTGTGCGCAGTGACCTGACATTGCAGGGCGACAACGGCGAAGTCTGGTTGCTGGTCAGTGCCGAAACGATCGTCGCGCTCTCTCCCGACCCCGCCCAGGTCGCCCCACTGGCCGGACCCTTTGAACTGCGCAAGGCCGACAAGGTGCGCTGCTTCCAGACGGTGGGCAGCGCCTTCCTGCAGGTCCGCCTCGACGGGCTCTTTCTGAGCGTCGTACGCTTCAGCAACGCCGAGCGCGAAGCCTTCGGCAAAGCCCGCAACCAGATCGAGCGCCTGCTCACCGGTCAGCCGATCATCGTGGAGGCGCTCAACCGGCCCAGCGAGGTCTCCTGCGACCGCTGCGGACTGCCGCTCCCTGGCCGCGGTAGCGAGTGTCCGCGCTGCCATCGGCACCGCGGCATCCTGGTCCGCTCGCTGGGGCTGATGCGGCCCTACACCCACGCCATCGCAGCGCTGCTGGCGATGATGATCGCCGGGGTGCTGCTCGATCTGGTGCCCCCGCTGCTGACCCGTTTGTTGGTGGACAAAGTGCTCACGGTCAAGCAGCACCTTGACTGGCTGCCGTTGGTCCTGCTGGGCTTGGTGGCGGCCTCGGGCGGGCGCTGCATCCTCAATATCTTCATCGGCCGCCTGAGCAGCGTGGTGGGCACCCGCATTACGCGTGAGTTGCGCGAGCAACTCCACGCCAAACTGATCCGGCTGAGTGTCGACTACTACAACCGGCATTCGGTGGGCTCGCTGATGAGCCGGGTGCTCTACGACGTGGACTACTTCCAGGGCTTCGTCAGCCAGGTGGCGCAGGGCTTCCTGTTGAACCTGATGCTGGTCATTGGCGTCGGCGCCATGCTCTTCGCGATGAACTGGCGGCTGGCCCTGCTGGTGTTGCTGCCGATCCCCTTCGTGATCGTTGGCACGCTGTTCTTCTGGAAGCACGTCTACCCACGCTATTACCAGTTCTGGGACAGTCAGTCGAAGATGGCCCAACTGCTGTCCGGCCTGCTCTCTGGCATCCGCCTGGTCAAGTCCTACGGCCAGGAGGAGCGCGAAAGCAAGCGCTTCGCCCAGAACACCGCCTACGTCCAGGACGCCCGGCGCAAGTTGGAGATGGCCAGCGCCACGTTCAACCCGCTGATGGGCTATGTCTTCGGTCTCGGCGGTCTGATCGTCTGGTACGCTGGCGGCAAGCTGGTTTTCAATGAGGAGATCAGCCTGGGGACCCTGATGGCGTTCTTCGGCTATCTGGGCATGTTCTACGCCCCGATCTCCGCCCTCAGCATGTTCTCCAACTGGCTGACCGGCTTCCTCTCGGGCGGGCAGCGCATCTTCGAGATCCTCGACTCCTCATCGTCTCTGCCCGAGGCCGCCCATCCCGTCCGCCTGGCCGGCATCCGCGGCGCGGTCGAATTCCGCAATGTCACCTTCGGCTACGACCCCTACACGCCGGTTATCAAGGGGGTCAGCTTCAGCATCGAGCCCGGGCAATTCGTCGGCATCGTCGGTAAGAGCGGTTCCGGCAAGACCAGCATTGTCAATCTCATCTGCCGCTTCTACGACGTCCAGCAGGGCCAGGTCCTCGTCGACGGCACGGACGTGCGAGAGCTCAACCAGAGCACCCTGCAACGCCAGGTAGGGCTGGTGCTGCAGGATCCCTTCCTGTTCCGGGGTACCATTGCCGAGAACATTGCCTACGGGCGTCCCGATGCCAGCCTGATCGACATCATGGACGCCGCCCGGGCCGCCAACGCCCATGAGTTCATCACCCGTCGCGCCGCCGCCTACGATACCCGTCTCGGCGAGAACGGTGCCGGACTCTCCGGCGGCGAACGCCAGCGCATCAGCATCGCGCGGGCGCTGCTCTGCAACCCGCGCATCCTGATCCTCGACGAGGCGACCAGTTCGGTGGATACCGAGTCGGAACAGGAGATCCAGAAGGCGCTGGCGCACCTCTGCAAGGGCCGTACCACCATCGCCATCGCCCACCGCCTCTCCACCCTCAAGAACTCGGACCGTATCGTGGTCGTTGACGATGGCCGCGTGGCGGAGTGCGGCACCCACGACGAGCTGATGGCCATGGAGAACGGCATCTACCACAAGCTCGTGCGCATCCAGACCGAACTCACGAAACTCGAGGTGTGAACATGGACGCACCCGTTCCCCAGACGCCCAGCGGCCTCGATCTGGCGCATGTCGGCGTGCGCCGCCTGCAGCCTGCCAGCACGACGATTTTCGAGGGGACTTTCTCGCTGCTGCACGTCGCCATCAAAGGCGACAGCCTGTACCGCGCCGTCTTCGCCATGCGCATGTTCCCCATTCGCCTCCCCGAGCGCTACATCTCGCTGCACTACACCGACACCAGTGAGAAGGAGCGCGAGATCGGCATCATCGACGATCTGACCGCCTTCCCTGAGGAGCAGCAGCTCCTGGTGCGCCGCAGCCTCTCGCTGCAGTACCATGAGCAGTTCGTCAACCGTATCCATGAGATCCGTACCGAGTACGGCCTCCTCTTCTTCGACGTCGAGACCCAGCGCGGTCGCGAGCAGTTCACCATGCCCTGGCGCGGCGACCGGGCGGAGGACTTCGGCGAACACGGCAAGGTCCTGCTCGATGCCTTTGACAACCGCTTCATCATCACTGACCTCACGGCTCTGCCGCAGCGCGATCTGCAGCGGCTGCGTAACTACATCTACTGGTGAGCCCACTTGGAAACCTCACGACGCGGCTTCCTCAAGACCTGCGGCACGGTCGCGGCGGCCAGCCTCTGGACGCCGACGTTTGCCCAGGCAAGTCCAGGCGGGAAGCGGGCCTTCCACTTCTCCACCTCGTGCGGCCCGCTGGAGGCCGACCCCGAGTTGCTGGAAAGCGTTGTTCGTGCGGGCGTGACGGACCTCTGGCTGACCGGCGCCTGGAGTGGTCGCTGGCTGGATACGCCGGAGCGCCTCCAGAGCTGGCGCGAGCGGCTTGGCAAGCGCGGCCTGGCGGCCCATGTGATCAATGTGCCGCTGGGACATCCGGGTACCGGTTCCGAAGTCTGGAAACCCGGTATGCGGCCCGATGGCTCCACCTACACCGGTACCTCGCTCCATCCGCCCGGCACCGAGGAGAACTGCGCCGCCCTGCGGCAGCTGCAGGCGGTCGGCATCGACTCCGTCTTCCTGGATGACGACTTCCGCCTGGCCCTGGGGCCCGGCGTCATCGGCGGCTGCTTCTGCCCCGAGCACAAGCGCGAGTTCCTGCAGCGCGCCGGCTTCGCTGAAGCCCAGTGGGGCGAGTTGCTCGAGGCGGTTAAGCAGCGCCGCCTGACACCCGAGATGCGGGCCTGGGTCGAGTACACCTGCGACCAACTGACCACCTGCTTCCAGGCGCAGAAGAAGGCGGTGCCCGGGATGCAGCTCGGTATCATGGTCATGTATCTCGGCGCGGAGAAGGCCGGAATCCGTCTGGCCGACTACAGCGGCATGCCATTCCGCGTCGGTGAGCTGATGTTCAGTGACGATGGCTTCAACCCTGCCAAGGGGAAGACCGACGAGCTGTTCAGCTCCTTGTTCCACCGCCGCTTCGTCACGCCCGAATTGGCCTACAGCGAGACCACGGCGTATCCCGACAAGAGCCTCTCGCTCAAGAACAAGATCGCGAAGCTGGCCGTCTCGACCCTCAGCGACGTCCGCAATACTATGTTCATGTGCGACTTCCCGAAGGATCACTGGGCGGCGCTCGCCCCGGCCATCCAGCACCACGCCAAGGTGCATCCTGCCATCGCCGGACATCTGCCGCAGGGGCCGCTGAAGCACTTCTGGGGCGAAGCCAGCCGCTTCGTCGGCGACGACAACCCGTACAGCCTGTTCCTAGCCCTGGGGATCCCCTTCGAGGTTACAGCCAAGCCGGCCGGCGAGGGGTTCACCTTCCTCTCCGACGCCGACGCCCTGGCGGTCGACCGTCTGCCTGCGGCCGGCACCAGCTTCGTCGGGCGGCCGCAAGCCGGCCTGTCCGCCAAGGTGCGGGCGCTTCCGGAGGCGCTGCCAGAGTTGTTCGCCTGGAAGCGGGAGCTGCTGCCGCGGCTGGGGGAGACGCCCTTTGTCGAAGGCGAAACGCCGGTCGTCTGCGCCTGGTATCCGACGGCCCATGCAGTCCTGCTGTGGAATCTCAGCGAACAGCGTCAGGACCTGGTTCTGCGCCACGGTGCGGCGCGGCGCCCACTCAGCGTCAACGGCCTCGACGTCGCCCTGGTCGAGGGCGTCGGCGCCTAAGGCCGTCCTCAGTCGGCAGCCTCTTAGTCGGTCACGGCAGCGCGGCTGAGAACGGCACCCACGATCAGCAGGGCACAACCGATCCACAGCTTGGGTCCCGGCATGACCTGCAGGTACAGGCAGGAGACGAGGGTCGAGAGCAAGGGTGTGAAGTAGGACGTGGCGGAAAGCAGGATGAAGTCACCCCGGCGGATGCCGATATCCCAGAGGGCATACCCCAGGGTGGAGGTCGAGGCCAAGAAGACCACCTCGAGGACGGTTCGCGGGCTCCAGTTGGCGGGTTCGCAGACCAGCGGTCGCAGCCCCAGCAACACGATGCCGGTGGCGAGCATGAACAACGCCACCGCGCCGTCGCCGTTGGCGGCCCCCCAGCGCCGGCAGAGGTTCGAGTACAGCGCCCAGGATAGCGCCGCCGCGAAGGCCAGCCCGTAGGCCGCCGGGTTGGACAGAACGTTATGCAGCAGGCCGGCTGCCGAAAGCCCACCACCTTGGGTGATCACCAGCGCGATGCCGAGTACCCCGAGCAGCAACCCCACCGGTAGCCAGGGCCGCGCGCGCTTGCCCAAGAGCGGCACTGCGAACAGAACCGTCAGCACGGTCCAGAGGTAGTTCACCAGGCCGATCTCGAGCAGTTGCAGCCGGTCTGTAGCCATGCCGATGGCCAGGTAGAAGGTCGACAGGCAGGCGACGAACAGGGCGCCGCAGACAAGTAGGTAACGAGCCGAGAAACGGCGCGGATCGGGCAGACGCCGCTCACGTAGAAATTGCACCACGGCACAGAGCAGCGCCCCCAGCACGTAGACCACCGCCGCGGTCGTCACGCCGCCGATGTCCTCGCTGATGCGCCGGGCGACGGCCACCGAGAAGCTCCAGAGCACGATGGCCAGCGCGCCCAGAACCGTCGCCTGACGCGGGGTCAATGTCGGCATGGTATACCACCACTATCCTGAAAACACAGCCGTCCCATGGAATACCCAGAGGCTGTAGCGGTCTAGGCTGTAGGTTATTGGGTTATAGCACCGGACCCGAATCCGGAAACGCAACATGCCCCGAGGTAAGACCTCACCGTCTACAGTCTGAGTACCTAACAGCCTTGGCGTCCGGTGGGACGCCTGTGGTTCATGGAATATATTCGCCGAGACACAGCGCTGGGTGGCCACCTGGAGAATTCCGCATGTCAACGACAGAGACTGCGCTCACACAGAGCCTCGTCGCCACACTGAGTGCTGGTGGCCTGACCGTGACCGCCCCGGCGTGGCCCGCGCTCCGCCTCGAGGGCTTGCGGCCGACGCTGCGGGTGGATGGCGGGCTGCTGCCAGGGACGCTGACGGTGGCGGAAGGCTGCCTGACCGGCGCCGGTGGCGGGCTGGCCGTCACCCTCAACCTGCAGCCCTTGGAGCGCGGCGGCTGGCGGGTGACACCGCGCCTGCAGGTGGCACGCCCCGGAACGCTGAACCAGGTTGAACTGCTGGCGGGCGAGGCGACGGACATCTGCTGCGGTGCGGATTCGGCCCAAGTGCGGGTGCTGACCCTCAGTCGCTATGGCGGCGACGTGGTGCCGCTGGTGAAGGCTGCAGCGACGCTTCCCGGCAGCGCGGGCGAGCCCAATGCGGCGGCGGCCGCCGCCGTGCCGAACCTGCTGACCGCCGACGACGTCATGGTCATCTACGACCGCGCTGCGGGGCAGGCGCTGCTGCTGGGCTTCCTCAGCAGCGAGCGCTGGCAGGGACGGATCGCCCTGACGGTATCGCCGCAGGGGGCCGTGCAGCGTCTGCTGCTGGGCTTCGACGGCGGGGACCTGCAACTGGTCGCCGGTGACGACCTGGCCTTGGAGTCCTTCGTGGTGCTGGGCGGCAGCGATCCCTGGGCTCTGCTCGAGCGCTACGGCGACCTGGTGCGGGCGGAGCATGGTGTCGTCTGCCCGGCGCTGCCGCCGGTGAGTTGGTGCAGTTGGTACCCCTACCGCCTGGGCATCTCCGAGGCGCGACTGCTGGCCGAGGCCACCGTCGCGGCCGCCCGCCTGCGGCCGCTGGGAATGAGTCTGCTGGAAGCCGACCTGGGCTGGGAACGCCAGCATCTGCCCAATGCCTTCGATCCCAATGAGCGCTTCCCGCACGGCCTGAAGTGGCTGGCGGAGCGCCTGGCCGAAATGGGTTTCGGACTGGGCCTCTGGAAAGCGCCGTTCACGATCAGCGAGTTCGATCCGCTGGTGGGCGGGCACCCGGAATGGCTGGTGCAGGGCGACGACGGCAAGCCACTCTCCGTGTGGACATGGTTCTGGGAACCGCACGGCAACATCTACATTCTGGACCTCACCCATCCCGGAGCCCTGGAGTGGCTGCGGCAGCAGTTCGCCGGACTGGCGGCGGCGGGCGTCAGCTACTACAAGGCGGACTTCATCGGCATGGTCAGCGACGCGCGGGCCAAGCGGCGCCACGACCTGCGCCTGGTTGCAGGATCCGGCACCGAGGCGGCGCGGCGGGCAGCGGCGGTGATCCGCGAAGCGCTGCCGCGGGCGCAGATCCTCAACTGCGGCGGCCCACCCATGCCCGGCAGCGGCGGCTGGCCATTGCTCTACATCTGCAACGACACCGGCAATACCGGCCTGCTCTCGTGGGAGTTCATGCGCGGCAACTTCCGCGCCGTCGCCTGCCACCTCTGGCAGAACCAGCGCTGGGGCATCATCCAGCCCTCGTGCCTCTGTGTCGGCCTGCCAGGCAGCCTCGAAGAGGCCCGCCTGCGCGCTACCGTCGCCTTCCTCGCCGGTGGACAGATTGACATCTCCGATACCCTCACCACGCTGCCCGAGGACCGCTGGGCGGTGCTGACCGCCACGCTGCCGCCCCTCGGGCGCACGGCGCGCCCCGTGGACTTGTTTGAGCCGATTCACCACCGCGAGGCGGCAGATTACGTCGCGCTCTGCAAAGGCCAGCCAACCACCTATGTCGAGCGCGAACACCCCGCGGCGTCTGTCTGGCACCTGCGCTTGAGCAGCGCCGCGGAGGCCTGGGATCTGGTCGCCTGTTTCGCCTTTGACCAGGTACCGGGCGGCGAGGCGCCGAAACTGAGTAACTTCACCATCCCCCTGGGCCGGCTGGGCCTTGTCCCCGAGCGTCAGTACTGGGCCTTTGAGTTCTGGAGCGGCCAGTTCCTGGGGACAATCCCGGGCGGCCGTGCCAATGCCGGCGGCTACGCTCATCCCGGCGACTGGCAGGACCTGGTCACAGCGGGTCCGGCGGGCGCGCTCAGCATCAGCTTCACGGGGCCAGGGGTCAAGCTGCTGGCCTTGCGTCCAACGCGAGCCCACCCGTGGGTGGTGGGCAGCAGCTTCCACCAAAGCTGCGGAGCGGAGTTGGCTGACATGACGTGGGACGCCGTGCAGAGCGAACTGCGCGGGGTGTTGCGCCGACCGCCCGGGCACCACGGCGCGCTCTTCCTCTGTGCCGCGGGCTGGCAGGCGGCTGGCGCCGAGGTCGACGGGCAGGCCGCAGCGCTGATCCCCAGCGCGCACGGTGCCTGGCGGCTGCCGATCGTGACGAACCGCGATACTACCGAGTGGCGCGTCAGGTTTGCGGCGGGACCGGCGCGCCGTGAGGAGTGAAGGGTGAGTCGTTGAGCCCTGAACACGAAGAGGTATGACCATGCCCGGACGCAAGAAGCCCACCGCGCGCGCCGCCGCGGCAGAACCACGCCCACGGCCAGCGCTATCCCTCTTCGCCGAGCCCGTGCAGGGGGCCGTGTGCGACGGCGTGCCGATCCACACCTATGGCTACACGCACGTGCTCGCGGCGGCACCTGACCTTAGCGACGACTCGGCGCTCCAGGTCGGCAACCGCGCGCCGTGCACCAAGCTGCCGGTGAAGACGAGCGCCGAGATCTCCTTCAACCGCCTGGGCGGCACCGCCCCCCGCATGCCGCGGACAGAGGCCAACAACTACCTGCCCCTGGAGTGCATCCACCTGATCGACGGCGATCCGCAGACCTGCTGGTGCAGTAAGAGCTTGCCGCAGCCGGACGCAGAGCCGGTGTGGATCCGCCTTGATCTGCCCGCGGAGCGCCTGCTCACTGGCATCATACTGCGCAAGCGCATACCCAGGTTCGCCCGGCTCACCGACGGCAGCAGCATGCCGCTCGACAAGGGCGCCGTCGAGATCGGCAGAGCCATCCCGGGCGAACTCACCATTCGCATCAGCCGGGACGCCCGCACCTGGGAAACCGTATTCGCTGGCCCCAGCGACGACACGCCCGAGCGCCACGAGTTCACCTGCGCCTTCGCCGCGCAGCCAGCCAAGCAGATCTGGATCCTCGGTCGGCAGTTGCGCCGACTGGAGAACTGGCTGTACTCGTTCTCCGTGGCCGGGGTCGAGGTGCTGGATGCTGCCGGCCATAACGTCGCCCTGGCCACGCGCGGCACCGGCGTCACCGTCAGTTCCACACAACACTCCCTGGGCCAGACCCGCGACGAACACCACTGGCTCTGGCCCTTGGCCGCCAACCTGGGGGTCAAGTGGATCCGCATCGGCTACCATGACGACCCGGTGAACTGGCACTGGGTCGAGCAGGAGAAGGGCAAGCTGGCCATGGACCCGGAAGCCGATGCGGCCATCGACTACCTGGTCGAACGCGGCGTCGATATCGTGCTCGCCCTCGGCTTCGGCAATCGCTTGTACAGCAACGACAATCCGGCCCGTCAACTGCCGCAGCTCTGGGAGTGGTACTACGAAAATCCGCGACCGCCCACCACGCCCCCTGCCCTGGCAGCCTGGGCCGACTACGTGCGCTTCATGGCCCGCACCTACCGCGGTCGCGTCAAGGTCTTCGAGATCTGGAACGAGTGGAACATCGGCGTCTACTGGGGCGCCCAGCCGAACCTGGAGCAGTACCTGGCCATCGCCCGGATCACCATCCCCATTCTGCGTCAGGAGTGCCCCGAGGCCAAGGTCATGCTCGGCTCCTACGCCGGGTACTTCCCCGGCCTGGCCGCCTGGTCGCCCGACGAACGGGCGACCCAGGAGCGCGACTCCATGTTCCTGGCCGCGATCCGCGCCCTGGCGCCCGCGGTGGACATCATTGGCTGGCATCCCTTTTACCAGACCGACCCGGACCTGCCGCGGGCCCGCAGCTACACGGCGGACGTGCGCGCCTTCCAGGCCTGGTGCCAAGACCAGGGCTTCCGCGGCGAGTACTGCGCCTCGGAGTGGAGTTACGGCGCCAGCTATCCGGAGCCCACGCCGCCCAACTGGTGGGGCGATTTCGTCTGTACCGAAATGGCCAAAGCGAAATACGTAGCCCGACTCTCCGTGCAGCACACCGCCCTGGCCTGCGGGTCGTTCTTCTGCGAGACCTGGGGCAACGGCTACTACCCGATGGACCTGACCCTGATGCGGCGGACCTTTGGGGCCGATCCGATCTCCCCGCAACAGCCGCAGGCAGCCTACTACGTCATGCGCAACCTGGCCACGGCCCTCGAGGACCTGCAGCCGGCCGAGTTCGCCTTCGCCCTCGCGGGCGGCCCTGCGGAGCTTGAACGCTTTGCCCTGCAGCGACCCGGCGAGCGGGTCGTGACACTGTGGCAACCGGGTCGCGCCGCCGACGACTGTGCCGGAACCGCGACGGATCTGCTGGTCACGGGGAGGTGTCGGCGGGTCGTTGGCTACGATCCGCTCAATGGTGTGGAACAGGAACTGCAGTTCGTCTGCAGCGCTGCGGAAACGCGGATTCCAGGTGTGTTGGTGCGCGACTATCCGTTGCTGGTGCGTTTGCTGGAGTAGGAGATCACCGCCCGTGGACAGCATGCAGGGAAAACGCATTCTGGTGACCGGTGCCGGAACCGGGATCGGCCAGGGGATCGCCCTGGCCTTTGCCCAAGCCGGCGCGGCCGTGGCCGTGCACTATTCACGCAGCGCCAGCGGGGCCGACGCCGTCGTCGCGGAGATCCAGGCCGCCGGCGGTAAGGCGGCCGCGTTCAAGGCCGACTTCCGCGAGGTCGCGCCACTGCGCGCAATGGCCCGCGCCGCGGTGGACTTCCTGGGCGGCCTGGATGTGCTGGTCAACAACGCCGGCATCACCATGAACCGGCCCCTCGGGCAGACCACGGTCGAGCAGTTCGACACGCTCTATGCGGTGAACGTGCGGGCACCCTACTTCCTCTGCCAGGCGCTCCTGCCGGAACTGGAGCAGGCCGCGGGCGTGGTGGTCAACATCTCGTCGATTCACGCCTATGAAGGTTACACCGAGCACTCGGTCTACGCCGGCACGCGCGGGGCGATCGTCGCTTTCACGCGCCAGTTGGCCATCGAGCTGGCGCCCCGCGGCGTGCGGGTGGCCGGCATCGCGCCCGGCGGAGTCCGGGTCGAGAACCAGGAAAACTTGACGGCTGGTAAGACGGACTGGGCGGCCGCCGGCCGCGGCATTCCGGCCGGCTTCGTGGCCCTGCCGCGGGACATCGGCGCCGTGGCGGTCTTCCTGGCCTCACCCGGGGGGCGCTACATCGTCGGTCAGACGTTGGTCGTCGATGGCGGCACAACCTCGTGGATGCCGTTCGGCGAGCAGTTCAAGCAACCCATGTCCGTGCAATTCGGGCAGGGCTACGTTCCGGGGCTGTGATGGCGAAGGAGACGACATGCAAGGCTGTACTGGGCAGTTGATGAAGCGCATCAAGAACCGTGACCTGTTGATCACGGGCTGTGTCATGGACTCGCGCTCCGGCGCGGTCATCGAGATGTACCATGAGTGCGGCTACGACATCGTGATGATCGACCGCGAGCACACGCTGCTCAACACCGAGACCATTCTCGAGCAGATCCGCCTGGCCCGCGCCCTGGGCCTGCCGGTCATGGTCCGCGCGGCGGACTCGAGCTACCATGAGATCAACCGCATGATGGACCAGGCGCCCGACGGGCTCTACGTGCCACGCATTCGCAGTCGTGCGGAGGCCGAGTTGGTGGTGCGCACGGTGAAGTACGCACCGCAAGGCCAGCGCGGCCTCGGGGGCAGCACCTGTCCGGCCGGCAAGTACATGGGCTGGCCGACCGTGGTCGACCAGATCGAGTTCATGAACCGGAACCTGGTGGTCGGCATCCAGATCGAGACCGCCGAAGCCCTGGCGGACCTCGACGGCATCCTCTCGGTGCCGGGGATCGACGTGGCGGTGGTCGGCAACGACGATCTGTCGATGGGCATGGGGATCCCCGGCCAACTGGACAACCCCCTGTACATCGCCGCGGTGATGCGCGTGATCGCGGCCTGCGAGCGCCATGGCGTCCTGCCCGGCATCGCCTGCGGCGACCCGGCCCGGTTGCGCTTCTGGAAGGACCGGGGCATGCGCCTGTTCTGGGCTGCTGCCGACATCTGCTCGATGTGGGACGCGACCCGCCGCGGTATCGCCGGCATCCGCGCCGCCCTGGCCGCCGCCATACCCCCGCCCGTGAGCGGCGGCAACAGCGCCAATGCCTGAGCGAGGTCAGCCCATGCCTTGCATCGTACGACTCAATGCCCAGACCATGCCCATGAGCGCCGAGGAGCGCCAGACGCTGGCGACCTGCGATGCTCAGGTGGTGGAGGTGGAAGGCGGCAGCGACGCGGAGATCCTGGCGGCGGCCGGCGACGCCGATGCCATCCTGATCATCTCGGCGTACCTGCACACCCCGGTGGTGCAGGCCCTGCGCCGCTGTCGCATCATCTCCCGCATCGGCACCGGGGTGGACAAGATTGACGTCGAGACAGCCAGCCGCCGCGGCATTATCGTCAACAACCTGCCTGGCGTCTTCACCGAAGAAGTGGCTGATCACACGTTGGCCCTGCTGCTCGCCGCAGCCCGCCAGTTGCCGCGGCTTGACCGTGAGATGCGCCAGGGCCGGCAGCCCCGCGAGATGGGCTGCATCCACCGCCTGTCGGCACAGACGGTCGGCATCGTCGGCTTTGGGCTGATCGGTCGGGCCGTCGCCAAGCGCTGCCAGGCCTTCGGCATGCGCATCCTGGCCACCGATCCGTGCCTGAACCCAGCCCAGGCTGCCGCGGCGGGAGTGACCGCCGCCGACCTCGACACAGTCCTGGCCGAGGCGGACTACCTCTGCCTGCTGTGCCCGCTCCTGCCCGCCACCCGCGGCCTGCTGGCCTGGCCCCAGTTCCGCCGGATGAAGCCCACCGCGGCACTGATCAACACGGGCCGCGGCGAACTGGTCAACGAGGATGACCTCGCGGCGGCCCTGCGCGAGGGTGCTCTGCGCTTCGCGGCCATGGATGTCTTCGGTATCGTCAACGTCTTCGACGCCAATGGTTTCCCTACCGAGCACCCGCTGTTCAAACTGGACAATGTACTCCTCACGCCGCACTACGGCGCCGCCTCTGTCGAGGGTGCCCAGGAGTGTCGCCGCCGGGCAGCACAGGCGGTGGTGGATGTGTTCGCCGGCCGCTGGCCCGAGCACCCCGTCGACCCCGAGGTCCAGCCCTGGTTTCCGCTGCCAGCGCGCTGAATGGAGATCGCTATGAACGCCGTGCAGATGCAGATCGAGACCGCTGTGATTCCGACCGGCAGCGTACAACTCTGGTGGCTGGGCGGCGCCGGTTTCGCCTTCAAGACAGCGACGGGGACACGGCTGCTGCTGGATCCATACCTCTCCGACTCGGTGGAACGGCTGCACGGCTTCAAGCGCATGAACGCCTCGCCCCTGCGGCCTGAGGACGTACGCTGTGACGCCGTCATCTGCACCCACGACCACACCGACCATCTCGACCCCGACACCGTGCCGGTCATCGCCGGCAACAACCCTGGCTGCGTGTTCGCTGGCCCGGCAAGCTGTATGGCCGGATTCCGTGCCCTCGGGATTGCTCCGGAACGCCTGGTCGAGCTACCCCGGCGCGGGACGGCGACGGTCAGCGAGATCACGGTGCACACGGCACCGTCGGACCATGGCGATGGTTCGGCGGATGCACTGACCATGCTGCTGGACTGTGGCGGGGTGAGGGTGCTCCATTCCGGCGACACCTCGCTCTGCCCAGTTCGTTTCAGGCCTCTGTACGACCTGCAGCCCGACCTGCTGCTGCCCTGCATCAACGGCAACTTCGGCAACATGAACGCCATCGATGCCGCCCAGATGGCGCAGCAGGCCAAACCGCACACCGCCATCCCGCACCACTTCTGGTTGTTCGTCGAGCACGGCGGCGACCCCGCCGCCTTCCTGCACGCCTGCCGCTACTACTGCCCGGACGTGAAGGCGCTGATCCTTCGCCCCGGCGAAGGCTTCCTCTGCCGCGGCCGCGGCCCCACCGACGACGTGCTGGGCAGGGACGGCGCTGTAGGTGTTGGCGGGATCCGCTAACGGGTGGTGAACGACGGCGATCTCCGCTCCCGCTTCATCTGCCAGCAGCCTCCGAACCCCAAGGATCGGGAACAGGCCACGGACTTCCGGTCTGGCGGTTGCTCCTCCATGAATCCACGGCGGAGCGCTGGAATCCACCATGGGGGGGGAGTTCACCCCGCAACCTGCCGAGACAGCGCAACACTCCTCCTACGGCCTCTCTCCGCCAGCCGCAACGCGCTGATCCTGACCATCGCCTTGGCCGGTCTTGAAGTATGGCAACAGGCGCTGTCCAGTACGCTGGCCACCCGCTACCCTAGCGGAGTGTCGTCCGGCAGATGGTAGTCGGGGTAGCGCAGGAGGTTAGGAGTAGAACTCTATGAAGAAGATACTCGGATTCAGTTCAGGTGGTCAATCGCGATGAAGGATACGCCCCGCAAGCACCCAGCGCGTGTCAGGGATTTGAGTTTCAGGTGGCAGACGTGGACGCAGAGTATCGGCGCATCTCGTCCCTGGGGGTTGAGGTAAAGGAAGCCCCAAAGGACTTGCCATGGGGCTATCGCTATTTCAACATCAAAGACCCCGATGGCAACGGCGTGGGTCTTGTGCAAGCACTGCCTGGATGAGTCGACATGCCTAATCGGCTCGCCGGTGACTGACCCACCCGGCCACTACCGCTTTCCCAACACCACACGCCGCACAACCGCAACCAGCGTCCCCAGAAACGCCAAGGCCAATCGCGGCAGGCTCGGAACGTGGACATCCTCCCGCGAGGTGGCATCGTCGGTCTTGAAGTCTGGCCCCCGGCGAAAACCCAGGCTACGACCTTGGAGGTCTTGAAGATCAGGGGCCGCAGGTGGTCACGTTGAGCGTGCGTTGGTCGGGGTGGGCGGACGGGGCTGGACTTGGACGGGGCGGCGGCCCCGCCGTGCCCATCTCTGGAATGGAAGTGTGCGCCGCAGAGCAAGCCGGGGAAACGACCGGATGATTTGCGGCAACTGACCGCCATCGTGTCCGGATTGCAGGCCGCAAGGACTGGGCTAGATTGCCAATCAGCCATCCAATAGCAACCCTAGTCAATAGGAGAGTCGTCATGAACAGGACAACGAGTCTTGGGGTGGTAGTCTTGTGCCTTTGCACGTCCCTTGCATTCGCCGAAGATACGGGTGCCCAATCGAAACCCATCGTCAACGTGCCGCGCTCTAAATCGCTTCCGGCGCGTCGGGCATACCTGAACGGCTCACGTCGGATCAGGACAGGCGCTAGAACAATGATCGAACTGCCCCGCATGGCCGCCTGGCCATCTAGCTTCTTCTATGATCAAGGCAATCTTGCTTCGGCTACCTCTAACGCGATTGCTTTTGTGTTGAAGTACTTTTCCGTTAGACAGTTTGGTTTGGACGGGCACCTTGATCCGTCTAGGCTATACCTCTACTGGAATGCGAGGCATTTCGAGCAGACTGTAATGCCTTATAGAGGTTCAAATACGGATCTTGATTCTGACACAACAGTATTTGGCGCGTTGCTTTCCCTAAAAGAAACCGGTTGTGCGCCAGAAAGTGTCAACTGGAACATAGGTACCGTTAGAAATTCCGAACTGTCCGGAACTTATATTTACAAAGGCTGGGCCTATACCGACAATACCACCCAGTTCAAGAAACAGCCAGACCCGATGAGCTACACGATTGCCTTGACCGAAGACATCTCATTTGATTCCGTCGGCAAAGGCCAGCATGGCCTCGACGCACAAAGTGATTTATCGGATGAATCTCTCCCAAGAGTCAACCCTTTCCCTAGCCTGTGCAAGAATATCGAGTCCTACGACATTGCCAGTCCATACCGCCAAACAAATCGAACAATCCCGAACACCGTCGCCGAAAAGGCAGAGGTGCAGACGAAGATTGTGCGTGCCCTCACTAACGGACATCCCGTGTTGATTGGATTTGATTTGGACCGTAGTTTCTATAACGCAAGTTTGACGGGCTTGGTCCCTATGCCTAACCCAAGCGCTTTCTCCCGCATAGGCAGGCACACCGTGGTGATTGTCGGCTATGGACCTTACATATCATCAACTCCATCAACGATGTACTTCAAGGCGATAAATAGCTGGGGCTTGTGGGGCGACAAAGGCTATCTCTACTTCCCGTATGAATACATTACCAGTGTCAACCTGTTCCAAGAAGAGATATTTGACATGTGGCATCCGTCAAATCCAAGCAACTGAATTCGGCGGAGTGCAGAGAAGGCTCGGGGTGACAGTAGACGGTGTGATAACTGTCAGTAACAGTGTCAGTAGATGACTACGACTTACCGAGAAGCCCGCTCAGTTGGCTGACCGTGGCGTCGAAACGCTCAAAGGCCTGCGCCATGGTCTCCGGCTGGGTCAGGTCCACGCCTGCATCCCGCACCAGATCAAGGGGATCTGCCGAGCCGCCGGCCCGCAGCAGCCCCAGGTAGGCTTCCCGCTGACTGCCACCCGCCAGGATGCGCTGAACAAACACCTGCGAGGCGCAGAAGCTGGTGGCGTACTTGTAGACGTAGAAGTTGTAGTAGAAGTGCGGGATGCGCGACCACTCCAGACCGATGCGCGGGTCTGGGCTGACGGCCGGCCCGTGGTAGCGGCGGTTGAGTTCGCCGTACTCCTCGGCCAGGCCGTCGGGGGTCAGCGACGTGCCGGCGGCATCGAGTTCGTGGGTACGTTTCTCGAACTCGGCGAACATGGTCTGCCGGTAGACGGTGCCGCGGAAGCCGTCGCAGTAGTGGTTCAGCAGGTAGGCCTTGAGATCGGCCGTGGTCTGGGGCTGCTTGATGAGGTAGTCCAGGAGAAGCGCCTCGTTGGCGGTCGAGGCGATCTCGGCAATGAAGATGGGGTAAGAGGCGGTCTGGGGCGGTTGCGCGGCGTTCGCCAGCCAGGAGTGCATCGAGTGCCCCAACTCGTGGGCCAAGGTGAAGGCGTCGTCAAGGGTGTCCTGGTAATTCATCAGTATATAGGGCAGGCCGCGGTAGCAGCCGCCGGAGTAGGCCCCCGAGCGCTTACCGCGGTTCTCGCAGCGGTCGATCCAGCGCTCGGGCGCCGCCCGCCGCAGGATCTCGACATACTCGTCGCCCAGCGGTTGGCAGGCGGCGATGACCCACTCCATGGCTTGCTCAAACGGCACCTTGAGGTCGGTGGCCGGAACGATGGGCACATACATGTCGTACATGTCCAGAGCCGTCAGCCCCAAACAACGGCGGCGGAGATCCGCATAGCGATGAAAGTGCGGCAGGGCGTTGTGGACGGCGGCGATGAGGGCCTCGTACAGCGACACCGGGATGTTGTCGGCGCTGAGGGCCGCCTCCAGCGCCGAGCGGTAGTGACGAGTGCGCGCCACAAAGGTATGCATGTGGATGTGGTTGCGCAGCGTCGCGGTGGTGGTGTTACGGACGGCGCCGTAGGTGTCGTAGAGTCCCGCGAAGGCACGGCGGCGGACCTCGCGGTTCCGGTTGAGCATGAAAGAGATGAAGCGGCCCTGGGAGAGCGGGCGTGGCGCCCCCGTATCATCCTCGATATCAGGAAACCGTAAGTCGGCATTGGTAAGCAACCCATACACTTCACCCGGAGCCGAGAAGAGAGTGCCGGCGCCGGAGAGGATGCGCTCCTCGGGTTCAGAGAGGGTGTGCGGCTTGTGCCGCAGTAGTTTGGTCAGGCTGTAACGGTGCGGCGCCAGAGCAGGGAGTTCAGCCCATCGGCGCAGTTCGGCTTCGGAGTTGGCCAGTAACTCCGGACGCGCCCAGGAGAGGCGCGCGGCGGTCTCGGAGAGGGTCACGCGCAGGCGACTCTGGCGAGCTTGGTTGGCGGTCTGAGCCGTATCCTCGTCGGCCTTGAGATGAGCGTAGGTGTGGAGCCGGTCGAGAAGCAGGTCCAACTCGGTGTCGAGGGTCAGGAAACGCAGCACGGCCTCGGCGCTGCCGAGCGTGCCCCGCAGCGCCTCCAGGGGCTCCAGCCGGGCCGGGATACGCGCGTAGTCTGCCTCCCAAGCTTCCGGCGTGGGATAGAGGGCGGCCACGTCCCAGCGGCACGCTTCGGGTATGGCGTCGCGCTCCGGGATGCGTTCCGGGGGCGGCGTGGCGGGGCTGTCCTGGCGCCAGTACATACGGATCGCTCCAAGCAGTCTGGGTTCAACCTTTCGGTGCGGTCGGCGATGGCAGGGAACATAGCGGCCGGCCGAGCCGCCGCAACGCGCCCCAGCCACGGGGTCGGCATTGCGCCGAGGCGAGCCGGTGGTATGGTGGACGGAGTTGCCGGACCGGTTCGACGGCCGCAGGCCGGGAGCTGACAACCCAGACGCCGGCAGAGGAGACGGACGATGCGATCCTGGCTCACGGTGACCGCGGGGATGGTGGCCCTTGTGTTGTGGGCCGCACCAGGGAGTGGTGCCGAAGCCATCCAACACGGCTTCGTGGCCACCGACGAATCGGGCCAGCAGGTGCTGCGAGTGGACCCGGCCCACCCCTTCCGGAACTGGCGCGTGCCGTTGCAGGCACGGGATCTGCAGTTGGTGGGCAACGAGCGACTGCTCGTCAGCGTGCTGTCCGGCTACCGTGAGCTCAGTCTGGCCGACGGCACGGTGGTCCGTCAGGTGGACGGCTTCGACCGCATCTTCACCGCCCGCCGCACCGCCGCCGGACACACCTTCCTCGGGGGCTACGGCGGCACCACGGCGATCCAGATCATCGAACTGGGCCCCGACGACAAGCCGCTCGCCACCATCGCCGTCGATCCGCTGGTCACCGACATCCGCCTGATGCGCCTCACCCCCACCGGGACCTTCCTGCTGGGTTCAGGCAAGGACCTCTGCGAGGTTGACCGAGCCGGCCGGATCGTCTGGAAACTGACCCTGCCCGACGCCAACCACATCTACAAGGCCGTGCGCCTGCCCGATGGCCACACCCTGGCCGCCAGCGGCTATGGCGCCTTCCTCGCCGAACTCGCTCCCGACGGCGCCGTGGTGCGCACCCTCGGCAAGAGTGAGAACCAGCGCGTCAAAGCGCCTTTCTTCTTCGCGGATTTCCAGATCCTGGCCAATGGGCACATCGTGGTCTGCAACTGGATGGGACACCAGCGCGAGGACAGCCGCAAGGGCCCGCAGTTGAACGAATACGACGCCGCGGGCAATCTGGTCTGGACCTGGCATGACGCGGAGATGGCTGGCTGCCTGCACGGCATCATCGTCCTCGACGGGCTCGACACCGCCCGCCTGCACACGGACCTGCAGGGGGTGCTGGCCCCGGCGCCCTGAGGAGGGATGGAGCGACCATGGCGCGACCCAACCTCCTGCTGATCCTGGTGGACCAGATGCGCGGGGACTGCTTTGGCGCGGCTGGGCACCCGGTGGTGCAGACCCCCAATCTGGACTACCTGGCCAGCCTGGGCACGCTGTTCACGCACGCTTACTCGGCGGTGCCCTCATGCCTGCCCGCGCGTGCCGCGCTGTGGAGCGGTCAGAACCAGTGGCACACCGGTGTGCTCGGCATGGGGCGCGGCCAGGGACCAATCCCCAACGACTTCCCGCACACCCTGGCTGGGGAACTGACCCAAGCCGGTTACCGGACCCACCTCGTCGGCAAGGGCCACTTCCAGCCGCAAAGCACGCTGATGGGCTTCCAGTCCATGGAGCTCGACGAGTCCGGCCGCATGCCGGACAGCGACCACCGACGTTGGTTCGAAGCCAATGCCCCCGCCGGCGTCACCCCCGATGATCACGGCGTGGATTGGAACTCCTGGCACGCGCGGCCGTGGCATACGGAGGAGCGCCTGCACCCGACCTCCTGGACCATGACTCGCGGCCTCGAGTTTCTGCGGACGCGCGAGCGTACTCAGCCCTTCTTCCTCAACCTCTCCTTTGCCCGCCCGCACTCGCCCTATGTGCCGCCGCCGTACTACTTCGACCTCTACCGCTACGAGGCGTCGCTGCCGCCCTACGTCGGCGCCTGGGCCGCGATGCATGACGATCCGCGGACCGCGCGCGACCCCAACGCTTGGCGGGGCCGCCTGACGCCGGCGCAGATCCATCGCGCGCGGGCCGGTTACTGTGGCGAGATCTCCTTCATCGATGCCCAGATCGGGCGCCTGCTGAACAGGCTGCGGGGCGACGATCCCGAGGCGCTCGACAATACCTGGATCCTGTTCACCTCGGACCATGGCGACATGCAGGGCGACCACCACCTGTGGCGCAAGACCTACGCCTACGAAGGCAGTAGCCGTATCCCCTTCATCGTGGTCCCACCGCGGCACCTGCGGGCACAGTGCCGGGCAAGCGCCGCTGAAGTCACCGAGTTGCGCGACGTCATGCCGACCTTGCTGGCCGCGGCCGGGGTGCCGATTCCCGGCAGCGTCGACGGCTGCAGCCTGCTGCCGCTGCTGGAGCGGGCCGCGAGCGCCTGGCGTCCCTACATCCATGGCGAGCACTGCACCTGTTACTCGACGGAACAGGAGATGCAGTTTGTCACCGACGGCCGCCGCAAGTTCATCTGGCTGCCGCGCGCGAGCGTCGAGCAGTTCTTCGACCTGGAGCGAGACCCCGGCGAATGCGACAACCTGATCAGTGAGCCAGGTCGGCGCGACGAGGTAGAGCGCTGGCGCGGCTACCTGTTGGCCGAGTTGGGAGCGCGCGACTGCGGCTGGATCCGTGACGGCGCCCTATGCTGCCCCAATCAGGACCCGCTGATCTCTCCTTACCGTGAACAGCGTTGGGCCGGAACGGCGCCGTGAACGCGCAACGCGGTGAGGCAGTCTCGAAGAACCGTCTTTGCGGCGCCCCAATGCCGCCGAGTTGCGCTTGCATCCACGGCCGCTCTGGACTAAGGTCGGAAGCACGACAGCGGCGCCTGGCCGCCGAGCTCTACGAGACACGACAGCGGAGGCAAGGAGACTACCCATGGCATTCGGGCTGATCCACTACAACACCCCTGGAAACACCTTCGCGGAGTTCATCGCCTACGCCGCCGGCGCCGGCTTCAATTGCTGCGAAGTCATGATCAACGACGTCTGGCCGCAGGATGCCCCCTTCGATCCGGAACGGGCCCGCGAAGCCAAGGCCATCCTCGATCAGTACGGCATGTTCGCTTCCGCCCTCACCGCCAACAACGACTTTGTCCAGCTCGACGCCGCCGCCATCGCCCAGCAGGTGGCACGCATGCAGCAGGTCGCACAACTCGCCAAGATCGTCGGCACGAATGTCTTGCGGACCGAAGGCGGGCAGCCGAAGGACGCGGTTCCGGAGGACAAGTGGGCCGTCGCCATCGCCGGCTGCCTGAAGGCCTGCTTGCCGTTCTGCAAGGACATGGATATCCGTCTGGCGGTTGATAACCACGGCTATGTCACCAACAACCCGAAAGTCCTGCTCAAAGCCTTGGAACTGGCCGACTCGAAATACGCCGGCTCCAACCTGGACACCATGAACCTGCGCTGGTGGGGCAATGAGGTCAAGGATCTTCCCGCCATCTATAAAGCTCTTGCTCCCTATGTCTTCCATAC
Organism: uncultured Victivallales bacterium; assembly: GCA_903837355.1. Classification (GTDB taxonomy): domain Bacteria; phylum Verrucomicrobiota; class Lentisphaeria; order Oligosphaerales; family JAFGRS01; genus CAILUI01. Next base: position 393 of record CAILUI010000278.1, on the reverse strand, counting down.
GCATATGAAGGACGGCAGCGGGGCCCGCGCCGACTACAAGGGCGCGGCGCTGGGACGGGGCGAAATCCCCTTGCTGGTGGCCGTCGAGGCCTTGGTGGCCGCGCGCTACAAGGGCGTCTGGTGCGCCGAGTGGGAAGGCAGCGGCGACAAGGGTCAGGGCTATGCCGACTGCTTGGCATGGCTGAAGGCTAACTGCCCGGGCTGAGGCCGAGTAACGCGGGGGCTGGGGCCGATGCGGTGGGCCGCCACCGCCAGAGGTCAGTACGCGCGGGTGCCCTCACCCGCGGCCGCGTGGGGGCACGCGGCGGTACGGGTCCGACCGGTGGAGCTGCGGTGGGCCGCCACCGCCAGAGGTCAGTACGCGCGGGTGCCCTCACCCGCGGCCGCGTGGGG
>CAILUI010000277.1 GCA_903837355.1 uncultured Victivallales bacterium | reverse complement strand
CAGCACTCGCCGGGCGCAGCACTCGCCGGGCGCAGCACTCGCCGGGCGCAGCACTCGCCGGGCGCAGCACTCGCCGGGCGCAGCACTCGCCGGGCGCAGCACTCGCCGGGCGCAGCACTCGCCGGGCGCAGCACCGGGCCGCGGTCATCTATGAAACGTCTCAGGCAAGCATCCTATTGTAAGCGCTCCCGGCTTCCCGAGCAACCCGCCTGGAACTCTCGCGCGGTAATGCGGTCACAGAGCCCGGTACGGCGGCGAACGGAAGGTGCTCCAGGGCCAGACGGCCACACGGGTGCAGGTAATGGCGGCAATGGCTTCCTCAGTACTCTACTGGTTCTCCGGGTCCGGCAACTCCCTGGTGGTGGCGACCGCTCTGAGCGAAGCCTTGGGCGGGGTGCCGCTGGTACCCGTTGTCCAGGCCCTCCGGTTGCCGGCGGCGAAGCCGGCCGGCGTCATGGGCGTCGTCTTTCCGGTGTACGCCTTTGGCCTGCCCAACATCGTGCGCCGTTTCCTGGAGACGGTGCCCCTCGAAGCGGACCCCTACGTATTCACGGTGGCCACCCCCGGCGTCATCCCCGGCAACGTGCATCGCGAGGCCGAGGCCGTACTCGGGCAGCGCGGCGTGGCCCTGGCCGCAGGCTGGACGGTGTTAATGCCCGAGAGCTTCTCGCCGCTGCGCCTGCGCCTGACGGTGCATCGAACCGCGACCGTCCTGCGTCGGGTCAACGGCCGGGTTGCGGACATCGCGGGTGCCGTGCGCGAGGGTCGGCGCGGGGTGCGCCAGGACAGCCTCGCGCCCACGGCCTGGGCGGGTGCCGCCGTGCACCGCGCCGCCGCCCGCTTCTTCCCCACTGCCGGCAGCGGCTTCCGGGTTGCGGAGCACTGTGCGGCGTGCGGCCTCTGTGCGCGGGTGTGTCCGGTGGGCAATATCAGCGTCGACAACGGGAAGCCAGCCTGGGGCGAGCGCTGCGAGTGGTGCTTCGCCTGCATGCAGTGGTGCCCGGTCGGGGCCATCGAGACCACCGGCCTCGCCACCAACCGCCTGCGCTACCACCACCCCGCCGTCACGGCCGAGCAGATCGCCGCCCAGACGGTCAGCGATGACCCGCCCCCGCCGGCAGAGACGCCGGCGGACGCGCCACGCGGGGCGTCTACCTCGAGGCCGCCTCACTGAGGAGCGCCAGTACCGGCCGGCGCCGGACCGAAGGCGTGCAGCGACCCATCCTCAGCCCCGATCAGGAAGCACGCGCCAACCACGGCCGGAGCGGTCGATACCGCCGCCCCGACCTCGTAACTCCAAAGCTTGGCACCGTCTTTGGCTGACACCAGGTACACGCGGCCATCAGCACTGCCAAAGACCACCTGCGACCCGCACGCCACCGCCCCGGAGTCGACGGGACCACCGCTCCGGTAGGACCAGCGGGTCGCTCCCGTGGTCCGCTCCAAGGCGTAGATGGCCCCATCACGCGAGCCGGCCACCAGCAGATCCCCGCAGATCGCCAACGGCCCCAGGATCGCCTCTCCGGCGGGGCCAGGTGACACGCGCCAGCGCACCGTTGCGGTCTCAAGATCCACACAGAGCACCTCGCCACCGTAGTGCCCGACGTAGGCCTGCCCGTTCTCCACGGCCACGGGTGCCGCCACATAGGACCCCACCGCGACCGAGCGCAGTTCCCGCCCATCCTCAGCCGCGAGGACGTGCAACAGTCCGTCGCAACCGCCGAAGACGACGCGCTGATCGTCCACAGCAGGGGTCGCGTTGACGTAGTTGGCGGTCTCGAACGACCACTGCTTCGCGCCGCTGGCCGCGTTCAGGCAGTAGACGTTCATATCGTAACTGCCAACCAGCAACCGCAGAGCACCGTCGGCCGCCGTCACCAGGTTGGCGCCACCCACGATCCGGTCCTGCGCCGCGAAACTCCAGAGCGCCGTGCCGCTCGCCAGGCTGACCGCGTGCAGCGCGCCCTGGTCGGTGCCCACCACCACGAGGTCGCCAGAGATCAGCGGCGGACCTTCGACGGTGCCGGTGGTCTTGAACTGCCAGAGCCCCTTGCCACTGTCCAGGGCCAGGCAACGGAGAGTCCCGTCGTCCGCCCCAATCACCACACGTCCCCCGGCAACCACCGGGCTGCTCTTCAGCGTTCGCCCCAGAGACACTGACCAGAGGCGCACCGGCGCGGCCGGCAGCACCGCCTCCGCATGCCCGCTCAGACGCGCATCCCCACGGTAGATCGGCCAGTCAGCCGGGCGGGCTCCAGGAATCGCCAGCAACAGGCCGGCAACACACAACGTCGCCGCCCAGCCGCGCCCACCGCTACGTCGACCTCTGAGCATCCGTCGTACCTCGCCCAGCAGAAAACCCGGTGACCCGCCGCCACCCGCACACCACCGGTCAGATCACGGTCCTGCCGGCACCGCGGGCCTGGCCACGATGCGGCTGGACAGCGCCTGCCCCGACTCCTTGACCGTGCCCATGATGTCCCAGAAACCGAGCGCGCCGAAGACGTACCCGGGCGCAGCGCTCTCCGGAACGTGGACCTGGCGCTCGAACTCACGGGTGGCCCCGGGCTGCACATTGCCGAAATAGAGGTTGATCCCAGACAGCCAAGGCTGTCGGCTGAACAGCCGGCCCAACAGGCAACTCACCGGACGCTTACCCTCGTTCGTAACCTCGGCCCGCAGGATCACGTCCTGCCCAGGCTCCATGGTCTCAGGGAAGGAGAACCGTACCCGCAACCCCTCCCGCGCCACCGCGGTCACGGGCTCGAAATCCGCGCCGAGAGAGACGAGCACGTCCGTCTGCACCAGTTTCTGGCGTTCGTCCGGGCGCTTCGTGTCCCAGCGCAGAGTCAGGTAGCGGCTCATGCGGGTGGTGACCGTGCCCATCTCCTCGTGCCGGACCTCGAGATCAATGGCATTGACCGAGAGGTCATCGAAGGGCAGCAGCAACCGCTGCTCACTGTCGACATACAGCCCGCCGGCGTTCGTGCGCAGGCTGACCGCGTTGACGACGAACGGCTCGTCGGCGCAGGCGCCCAGGTCGCGAGTGGTCTCGCGCACGCTGCTCTCGCCGCGCAGTTCGTCGCCCGGCGATACACGGTACGTCACCGCGTCGCGGCCGGTCTGAGCATCCGTGGTCTTCTCCTCCACAACCACCTCGTAAATGCGCACTTCCTGCTGTTTGAGCCGCTCCAGCCGCCGGAACAGGAGGGTCGGATAGCTGCCCGACGTCGGAGCCAGGGTACAGGAGTACGTCTTCTCGGCGTCGGTGCGCACGACCTCGGTGCGCAGGTATTGCCCACGGCGCCGAACCGTCTCCGTCTGGGCCTGCAGCAGAGCCGGCCCGAGCAGGGCCAGACCCACCAGTACCAAGGCGACGGCGCGGCGGCGAGGCCCGCGCCCAAGCTGAGTATGGGTGGCAGGCAGGTTCATGGCGCTGCAGCCTTCAGGCGTTGCCAGCGATGCGCAACACCCGCCTGGCGCGCTGCGACCACGTAAATGCTCAGAGACGGATAGCGGGCAAACGGCACCTCGCCGGTGCTGCCGGGCTGCGCCGCAAGCACCGCCCGCGGATCCCACACCGTCACCAGATCCACGCCAAAGCGCTTCAGGTCCCGCCGGGCCGCGTGGTCCTCTGGCACCCACGCCTCGTCACCCCAGAAAGCGAGCCCGCCCGCAGGCTGAGCGGCTCCGACGAGGGCGGCCTCCCTCGACACCGGCAGGCGGTACTCGATCCCATCCTGTGCCGACAACCATTGGCAAAGCCGCCGCGCCTCATACCAGGAGACGCCGGTCAGCGCCTCCGCAGGGCCGGTTCCCGCTGCGTAGGCCGTCCACACCGCTGCAACCTCCGGGCTCGGCAGGGGCTGCAGAAAGCGCTGGAACAGCCCCACGGACAGCGGCGCCGCACTGACGTAGAAGGCGTTCTCGCCGACACCTACCAGACGCATCACCACCGCACTGGCGGCACAGAACTCGGCAGGCGCCGGAATGGCGTTGACAAAGGCCGCAAGTTGGCGCTGCAGCAACCCGGTACGGCGCGCCTGCTCCACCTGCTGGGACAGCATCAACCGCACCTCCGCATCCGCCTCGCGCAGGAGCTGCGCGCCTTCCGCCATCGCCGGCCCGGTCTGAGCCGCCTGCGCCTGAATACGGTCCAGGATCTCCAGCCGGCGCAGCCGACTCTCCTTGAGCTGCTCGCCCAGGCGCCCAAGGTCTGCCGCTACGGTCATGCTGACACGCAACTTCTGGTCGGCGTCTGGCAGCGTGCCGAGGGACTGGGCCGCAGCGGTCGCGTCGATGTAGGCCCGGTGCTCCTCGCGCCGACGGTCGCGCTCCGCAGTGAGGCGCTGCAAAAGATCCGCGAGCGCCTCGCGACGGTCGTGAACCTCAAGCGCTCGGAATTGGACCCCAGGGGCCGCAGGCGGTACCGCGGCGGCGGCTGGCCTGCTCTCCACGGCCTGACCGCCGCACAACAGCGGCAGCGAAAAAGCCGCTAGCCATGCCGCCCAGGCCCGCTGCCTACCCACCTGTGCGGCGTGTGCAGACATGACGCGATCTCCACCGCTGGAGCGATGCCCAACTTCAGACCCGGAAGCGGCCCGATGCTGACCGCCGGAAGAGCATCAAGCCCCTCGCGGTTACCGTGGTTCACGAATATAGCACGATCGAAGAGCGGCACCAAACAGCTTGACTTTGCACCGGGAAGCGCGAAATTAAAGGCTTGTCTGCGCGTACCGGCGTTCAGTAGCCAAGGGGCCACTCCCGCGCAGGCCTGAAGGACAACCATAGCCGGGCGTTTGGACCACTGACACAGAAGGACGGTGCACGGGTATGCCGACCACCAATTCAGCCAAGAAGAGGCTGCGGAGCAGTCTCGGACGGCGCACGCTGAACCGGGCGTGCAAGTCGCGCGTCAAGACCAGCGAAGCGCATCTCAGCGAGACCATCGAAGAGGGCAACCGCGAACAGGCTGTCGCGGCGTTGCGCCAGTGCTTTTCCGATCTCGACAAGGCCGCCAAGAGGGGTACGATCCACGCCAACAAGGCGGATCGTAAGAAGAGCCGGCTGGCAGCCCGCGTCGCCAAACTCGCGAGCTGAACCCTCGGTAGAGCTTGTCGACGGCGGCGACAATGCGGCCACGCGGTCACACGGCGCCGCGCAGCCGCCAGAGCCAGACGCAAGATAGTGACAAGGCGCCACACCATCCGGTGGGGGCGCTTTGTTGTCTCTAGCCGCTGCGGTCGGGCGCCCTCTCCAAAAGACCGGTGGAGAGGCGGCGCGCCGCCACTGCAAGCGGTCAGTACGCGCGGGTGCCCTCACCCGCGGCCGCGTGGGGGCACGCGGCGGTACCGTTTCGACCCATGGTGATGTAGCGCGCGGCGGCCGCCAGCGCCCTGCAGAAGCACAAGGGAGCGATTCTCAATGCGCACGCTCGCCGGACTGCTGACGGACGCCTGCCGCGCTCACGGCAGGAGGACCTTCCTGGTCTACCCCGAGGGCCCGGACGAGGCGCTGCGCCAGGAAAGCTACGCCGAATTCCTGCTGGCCGTACAGGCCTGGGCGGCCTTCCTGCAACGCCAGGGGGTTCAGCCCGGCGACCGGGTTGGCATCCTGACCCCGAAGTCGCCCCTGCAAGTGCGCGCCCTCTATGCGGCCTGGTGGGCCGGAGCGATCGCGGTTCCCATCTGTGAGACCCTCGGTGACCTCGAACTGGGGTTCATCATCCGCGACAGCGAACCGAAGCTGCTCCTCTGCGATCCGAGCGTGCTGCAGAAAGTGACGGCCAACCGCGGGGCGGTACCGCTGTTCAGTTTCGCGGATCTGCCGGCCACGACCGCGGCGGATAACGCCTTGGCAGCAGCGGCACGCACCGAGGACGACGTCGCGGCTCTGATCTACACCAGCGGCTCGACCGGCATGCCCAAGGGGGTCATGCTCAGCCACCGCAACTTCTGCGTCAACGCCGCCAGCGCCGCGGCCGTATTCCGGTTCTCAACGCAGGACCGCTTGCTCTCGCTGTTGCCCTACTGGCATAGCTACGCGCTGGTGTGCGAGGTCATGACCGTCCCGCTCTGCGGGGGCCAGACAGCGATCCCCAAGGATATGCGTGACTTCAGGCGGAACGTCCGTGCCTACCAGCCCACGGTGATCCTGCTCGTTCCTCGCATCGCCGACGCCCTCAAGTCCGGCATCCAGAAACGCCTCGCCGAGTCACCCGAGCGCAGCCGCCGCCTCTTTGAACGCGCCGTTCACAATGCGTCCCGCATCTTCACCGCCGGTCCGCGCCTGAGCGGCGGGATGCTGCGCATGCTGGCGCACCATGCCTTCTTCGACCCCCTGGTCTTCCGCCGCATTCGGGCGAGCCTCGGCGGACAGTTACGCTTCTTCGTCAGCGGCGGCGCGCCCCTGGACATCGAGCCGCAGATCTTCTTCAAGTACCTCGGGATCCCCATCCATCAGGGCTACGGCCTGACTGAGTCGACGCCGATCATCAGCGCCAATGTCCCCGAGCGCCACAAACTGGGTAGCTCGGGAGCACTGCTTCCCTGGCTGCAGCCGGAGCACGGTGGGGACTATGCCTTCCGAGACGAACAAGGGCGTCTGGGCAAGACCCTGCGCGGCGAACTCCTGGTCAAGGGCGACTGTGTGATGAAGGGCTACTGGCGGCATACCGACGCCAGCGCCAAGACCCTTGCCGAAGGCTGGCTGCATACCGGCGACATGGGCTACGTCGACGCCGAGGGCTTCCTCTTCCTCGAAGGTCGACGCGGTAACCTGATCGTGCTGGCGGGGGGCGAGAAGCTGCACCCCGAGCATGTCGAAGACGCCATCAAGACGTCGCCCTTGGTGACCGAGTGCATGGTCATCGGCGAACAGTGCAAGAACCTCTACGCCCTGGTCAACGCGGACCCCGAAACCACGGCCGCACTGAGCGCCCCACAGCGACTCGAGTGCCTGCGCCTGGCCGTCCAGGAGAAGACCCGGCACCTTGCCGCCTACCAAAGGCCCAAGGATGTCCTCGTACTTCCCGATTTCAGTGTGGACGCCGGTACGCTGACCGCAACCCTCAAGGTGCGCCGACCCCTGATCTGGCAGAAGCACGGCGCGGACATTAGCGCCTTCCTCACCCGTAACGGCGAGGATACCGCCAGCAAACGGGGCGTCGGCATCGCCAGCTCAAAAGTCCTCGAGAGCCTCGGCCGAACCTGAGATCCCGCGTCAGTTGGGCTGCCGCACCGCCCGAACATAGCAGGGCGTACGCTTGTCCGCGCGGGAGAGAACCCCCGCCGGCAGGCTGACGACCAACGCCTCGGTGACCTCCAGGGCCGGGATCTTCGACCAATGCCCACCGCTGGCGGTATTCGGGAACAGCGTACGCCGCTCCCCGGCCGGCATCTGGGCCAGGTCGCGCAGCTCCTCCTCCGTCGGCAGACGCCAGTCATCGAACCCGGCAAGGCGACGGGCGGCGGCCCACTTCAGCGCCGCATACCAGTCCAGTTGCTTGCCGTCGTTGCCGCCGTCGCTGCTGCCGCCGTCGGCAATCCACATCACGCCCTTTTCGTAATCCACCACCGTGCCCGCCAACGCCGCCTGGAAACGCGCCTTCGGCAGCAACCGATCCAGCCCCTCCCCGACCGTGATGGCATCCGTGTACAGATGCCCGGCCAGCAACTGCTCGAGGCGCTCCATGTTCCGCCCGATGTCCTGCGCTTCCGGCCCCAGGAAGCGCCGGACCCCCTCCCGAAAACGCTCGCGGCGGCCAATCAGTGAGGCCCGCAGTTGGGTGACAGCAGAGCGTACACCCTCGAGTTCTTTGAGCAACTTCTCCATGCTGTTGGCAGCGTCTACGAGCCCCTCCCGCACCTCGCGCAGTTCACCCCGCTCACGACGGCGGGCAACCGTGCGCCGCAGATCCTCGATCCGTTCGTAGGGCTCGGGGTAGTTGCGCTGCAGGTGCGGATACAGCGCTGCCTTGGCTGTCGCCTCCAGCCGCTCATCGGCGCTCTTGGTGTCGGCGAAAAGCTGATCGCGCTCCTTAATCAGCGCCTCCAGTTGCGCACGCAGCACGGTGCACAGATCCACCAGGTCAAAGGTCTTGCTCTGCCGCTGCAATTCGGGGATCTGCCGGTACCTATCCTGAACCTCCTGCCAGGCGGCTGCGGCATTCTGAGCGAAGAATGGCGCGTCGCCCTGGGCGCGCTCATAGAGGGCCTTGATCTGCGCCAAAGAGGCCCCCAACCCCTCCTGCGCCAGGCGCACGCTCTCGCCCGCCTCACCCAGCATGGCAGCGACCTCCTGGGCGGTCCGGGCGGAACTGGCGTAGTCGGACTGGCCGAGACCGTCGCGCACGCCCTTGGCCTCGACCCCGACCTTCTCCCAAAGTGCCGGCTTGGCCGTCGCCATCCCACCCGCCGCCGCCGCCTTGAGCGCCTGTTCCATGACCCCGATCTTCTCCTGGGCCAAAGCCTTCAGCGCCGCAATCTTCTCCGCGGCTGGCGCCAGCATCGCCAAGGCCTCCTTGCTGAGCTCGGTCGCCGCGCTCCAGTCCGCCGACTCCTGAGCCGTCTCAATCCGCTGCAGTACCCCCTGCAATGCCGCCCACGCCTCCGGCACATTGCGCTCCCACTCCTTCGCCTCCACCGCACTACGCTGCGCCCGCAGCGTGATCGCGATGTCATCGAAGACTTTGAGCTTGGGGTAGGAGTTCGCCGCCTTCTCCAGCAACTGGATGGCCTGGGTCAACTCCTCCGTTGCCCGCGCGATGGAAAGGTCGCGCGACGCCTGCTGGCTGGACACCGTATCCGCCTGCAGAACCCGCGCCCAGATGGTGCGGGCGTGCTGGTCAAGCTTGTTCTTGACCGCTTCCTCTTTGAGCACGCGGAAACGCCGGCACTTCGTGTCGTAGGCGCTGGCGTTGCTCTCCGCCGCCGCGGCCGCGGCCGCCAGCTTCTCCTCGGCCTGACGGTACCTCTCGATCACCTGCTGCCAGGCAAGGGTGCCGTTACCGTTCTCGGCCTGCTCCTTCAGTTCATCCACCTCACGCGCCTTCTCGGGCGCATACAGCCGCAAGCGCGTCAGATCGGCACGGTTGTACTCCTCCACGAAACTGTCGCGCTGAATGCCGACAGAGTAGGAGCAGTAGATGAAGTAGCCGCCCAGGGTCAGCGCCACGACCAGGACAATGATCACCAGGAAGGCGATCTTCACCCACTTGGAGGTGGGGCCCCGCATCTCCTTCTGGATGCGGGCAAGCTCCTCTTTCTGGCGCTTGAGTTCGCGACGAGCTTCCTGCCGGCGTTTGCGCTCAAGCTCGGCTGCGGATAGCCCCGCCTCGTCCGCCTCGGCGTCGGACTCGACGGCGGGGTCTTCCGGGGGGTTGTTCTTTGCCATGTTGCCCCGTGATGAGGTTACCAAACCACTCAGCCGGCCTTGCGTGGGCTCGCGGGCGCTGCCGTCAGCGTCACCGGCTTGTAGCCGCCCTTGGCGCGGAAGTACAGCAGCAACGCGCCGAAGATGACGAAGAGGGCCACGGCCAGTCCGGCAACGCTCCGCAAGGCGGCCCCAGGACCGCCCTTGTCGAGCGCGCTGCCCATGATCGGCAGGATCACCGCGCTGGCCAGCATGCCACAGCCACCCATGAGGTTCATCAACAGCGCGCCACCGCGCGGGAACTGCTCACTGGTGATGCCCAGCATGGTCGGCCAGAAGTAGGTCTTGCCGATTCCGAACACCGTGGCCGCAACAAAAGCCATCACCACCGTTGAGGCACCGGCCGTCTGACCCGGAGCGGGCAAGGGGATGGAGCCGAGCCAGAACAGCCCAACCCCCACCAACACGGAACACACCGTGAGGACGGCGAACGGCGAGAACCTGTGAACCACCCCACCAAAAAAGTAACGCAGCACGAACATCAGGCCGGCCGTGTAGCACAGGAAGAGGATGCCGTCGGCCTTCCAGCCCGAGATGTCCCCCATCACCTTGCCGAACCACTGGTCAGGGCCCAACTCCACCGACGCAGTCATGAACATCGTGCACAGCAGCAGCAGGAAGAGGGGCCTGAAAACCTCGCGGCCCATCTCGGCGTTGGAGACATTGGACTGCACCCGCTCGGTCTGCGGATAGACGCTGGTGAGGGCCATCACCAAGGCCGCCAGGGCCGGGATGGCCAGCATGCCCAATTTGATCTGCCAGGGAGCATCAAACCTACCCAAGGCCACGCACAGCAGGCCACCGATGATCATCCCGCCCGGCCACCAGGCATGCAGCACATTCAGCATCTTGCCCTTCTGGTCCTTGTAGAGCGTGGCCACCAGCGGGTTGATCACCCCTTCCACCAACCCCTGCGACAGCCCCATGGCCAGGAAGCCGATGAAGAGCATCGTCGTCCCCGAGTGGGCAAAGATGCTGTCGACGGTCGCGCCGCTGGCCAACTCGGGCCGCGGTGCCAGCAACACCAAAGCCAGCCCCAGCAGATAGCCGACGCTCGACAGCGCGTGCACCAGACGCATGCCCACCATGTCGACCAGCAGACCGCAGATGAAGATGGCGATGGTGAACCCCCAGAAAGAGGGCCCGTAGATGAGACCGATCTGCGCGTTGCTGATGTGGAACTGCTCCGCCATCGGCCCGGTAATGGCCCCCCGCGTGGCGAAAACCATCGACGTGGTCACCAGGGAAATGCAGCTCGCGACAAACAGTCGAGCCGCGTTGGTCGGTGCGCTCATAGGCCTCTCCTCGGACTGTGATTGCGTCGTTTCCAAACACCCGATTCCAGTACCCTAGCAGCCAGAAACCCAAAGTGCAAGAGCCAGCCCGCGCCCACGACCGCCACCGGTGCCGCCAGGCCCGCCGGACGCGACACGATCCCATCGCGTGAGTTTTTCGCGTCCGCCAATCTTGATCCACCGGCCAGTCGCGTTATCTTAGGGGCTCGTTGCGACTCGCGTCCGTTCCTGTTCCGGCGTAGCTCAGTGGTAGAGTAGGCGGCTGTTAACCGCTTGGTCGCAGGTTCGAGCCCTGCCGCCGGAGCCATTACTATCAAGCCCCGCGCCTGCGGGGCTTTTCACTTAGCGGACCGCCAAACGCCTCCCCCCGCGTCGCAAATCCCGCACGTACAAAGGGATTTGCGGCACGAGCCCCCGCCCGACAGAGACCCCACGACCCTCTCTCTGCCACCCCAGGACCCGCCGCCGGGACCGCCCGAAACGCCGCGAAAGCGCCCGACCTCTCTCTTCCTCTCCGTCCCGAAGGCCGTTCGAGTTAACAGACCCCGTAACGAAAAGAGGATTGGTGGGGGGGTGTCTGGCGTGCCTGAGACCCCCTTCCGGCCTCTCCAGTTAACAGACGGCGACGAGGGATGGCCCCCCGTCGGACCATCCGCCTCCGAGTCCTCCCAACGGAACCAAGAGCCTCAGCACCCGGTGGCCAGGTCTGAGCGTCCAGCACTGAGGATACCAAGGGATGCCGACTACCTCATGCTCTCGCGGAGCGCCGCAATCTGGCCAACGAGACGCCGTGCCCACGTCGCATGCTCTCCGTCGGGGTACAACCGGATGATGTCGCCACAGGTTGTTGTAGCTGCATCGAGGGCCTCGGGCGAGCCCATCTGGAACTGAGTACTGGCGATACTCTTGAGGTAGTTGGCCTTGAGTGGGCTCTGTAGCGGGTAGACGGAACGGAGTGCGTCGACTTCGGAAATCGTCAGATCGAGTTCCTCGTCCTCCAAAGGCATACTGCGTTTGAGCAGTTCGGTGATCGACAACAAGCAGGCAGCGTTGCGTTGTCCCGATCTGGCCATCGCCTGTCTCATCAGAGTCGCCTGCACTAGAGGCGCTACCTTGCCTTGCCATGTATCTGGAAAGCTCTGTCGGATGGTCTCAAGCGCATTGGTGATCGGCGCCAGATTGGGTCTGTGGGCTCTCGGACGTTCATGGGAGGCGAGCGCTGCCAGGACAAGAACGGCTGTCAACCCGGCGTCTGTCCCCTCCGTCTCTTTGCACAAGGCGAGGCTCGCACGAAGCTGTTTGTTCTTGGCATCCTCTCTTTCCTGTAACTCGCTCGCCGGACGTTTGTCCGCATCGGGGCTGTCGGGGTCGATCTGCGCGATGCGACGAGCCGCATCTTCCTTCACCTTCCTCCGTTCCTGAACGTGGGCATGAACAAACTCCACGACTCTCCTCTGAGCATCCGGATCGATCCTGACCTGTCCCGCCACAGAAACAGGGAAGTCCTCTGTCAATGGCTCGGTCGACATGTCGCCTTGCCCAACCTGTTCACTCTGAGAGGCAGAGCACGCGGAGGATACGGCGATCAGCAGCGATATCGCCGAGCATGGCCATTTCATGCCGATCATCATGTGGAGCTCCCGGACGTGGTTACCACTCGGATTCTTGTTTGTGGTTCAGCATCGGTTTTCCGTCCGCATCAAGCGTGCTGAAGTCCCAGTACCAATAGGTCCATCCCGTGGCACCCCTGGTCAGAAGGCAAGCGTTCCAAGGCCGCTGACCTGGGTCATCGAAGTCATCGAAGTCAGCGGCAGCCTTGCTTCGGTTGGCCCACATCCACTTGTTCACGTCACCAGACAGCGACGAGGACAGGTAACCCTCAATGATGTCCTTCGTGAAATCCGGATCACCGACATTGTCGTCCAGCGGTGCTTTCCAGTTGTAGCCCAGAAGGTAGTCAGGCGCTGTTGCGGCCCATTGCTTACCGGGCGATGCAGTGTGGTCGTCTTCCGGGTAGCGGTTGTTGTAGTCGTTGACGTCTAGGACAGCACATCCGGCAATGATTGCTTTGTCTATGTCATCCCAGTGCGGCTTCACGTCACTCGGACCGGCCAGACCACCAAGCATTGCGGTGGCGTGGCTGCCGTGGCCAGAGTAGTAGAAGACATCACTCTGTTCCTGAATCTGCCGTTTCTCTGACTTCACCCCTCCGACCGTGGCGTCAATACACAAAGCCCCGGCCGCCTGGAGAAACGTCTTCGAATACTCGCCTTCAGGCGGCGTTGCACCGATGTCCCCACCGTCGCGTGCGAGCCCTCTTTGGTCTCCGGGTGCATTGGCGTCGAACGCGTCGCTGTCACGGCGATGGCTTGCCCCTGTCGTGACGCTTTTGCTATCTGCAGAACACTTCTCCGTGGCGGAATCCTCTGCTTTCGCGGCCAGATTGAGCGAAAGCACATCTGCGGCGGGGACTGTAACGCGAATCTCGTCGGTTCCTTGCAGCGTCGAGTTCGCTGGCGTTATCGTTACCGTCGCGTCGTGGATGGTCGTTTCCGTCCCGCTGCTGTTCACTGTGAACGTGCGAAGCGCCGCATCGGGAGAGCAAGCCAAGGCACTAGCGCCGGGTGTGATCCTCACCTTGAGCTTCAGCTCCTGCCCGGCCAAGAGAACCTGACCCCAAGGCAGGGCGTCCCACGCACCAGCGTCTGGTTTGCAGATCTCAACGGACTCCACTCTTAGGATGGTCATCCTCACCGTATCCGCACAGACTCCCCTGCCAGCGTAGGAGTACTGCAGCGTGACAGTCACGTCAGCGCTTGGCTGGAGCCCCTCGACCAGCATGTCCACATCGCCGCTCACGAGCGCAGCCAGATCGCCGGTCGGGGCCGCCAGGTCCACTGACCAGTCCGCCAGCGGAGCAATGGTCCCCCCAGCCTGGCTGAAGACCCGCACCGCCAAGGCAGGCGAAACGCTCAGCGCCATGGTTCCTGTGGTCAGTGCTGGATCGAGGCGGCGAAGGGTCAGCTTGACGATGTCGTCGTCGCTAGCCGCCACCGTGTTGTCCGCGTTGTCTGGATTGGGCCCTCCTTCGTCCAGGTCGTCGTTGACCTTGGCGAGCAGCTTGAGCGGATACTCCTCGTCCGCTTCGCTGATGACAGAGCCTGGGGTAACCACCGTGCCGGGATGGTGCCCCACCAGATCGACCTTGACAAGGGCCATGTGCACGTTGTCCTGGGTGACGATATCGGCTCCGCGCCGGTAGGTCAGCGTCACCGTGACATCGGCGTTGGGGGCAAGACCTTCGAGGAAGACGTCGACTGGCCCAGTCGCCAAGCCGGCGAGTTGGCCGCTCGGAGCCACCAGGTTGACCGACCAGTCCGTGAGGGGCGACACCGTAGTTCCGGCGGGCACAAACACACGCACGTCTGAACTGGGCGAAACACTCAACTCCACGATCCCGGTGACGAGAGCCGGGTCGACCCGGTTCAGCGTCAGTCTCACCAGGTCGGTGTCGGCAGTGCCAACCACCGTGGTGTCGGCATTGTCGGGATCGGCGGGGTTCTCCTGCCGGTTGTCGTTCACGGCAGCCATCAGATTCAGCGGAGTGTCTTCATCTGCCTCAGAAACCGGCGTAGCACCTTCGCCGGGAAGCGCCGCGGGGAGGTGCCCCACGATATCCACCTTCACCACGTTGACCGTCATCAGCACCGTGTTGCCGCACTCGGCCCTGAACGCGTAGACGCCAGGGGACGGGAAGGTGTAGAGGCCGCCCTTCGTACCGTCCCAGCCGCCGAGGTCCACGCCGGGGCTACCGCCAGCGGCCGTCAGCGACCACAACGGTCGTCCCGACGGCCACTGGCTGACGCCGGCCACGAGGCACGACGAGAGGGCGAACACCGATGCCGTGGTGACGGAGTTGCCTTCGGCATCGGTGAGAAAGGGCATGTAGAGCTCGCCCGGGGCCGCGTCGGTAGCGTCGGCGGTCCGGCTCGGGTCCGACACCGATTTGGCCGTGACCTTCACGATGTCGACCATCTTCACAGCGACCTGGCAGACGGACTCGTCAGTGTCGGCGCTGCCGTTGCCATTGCTGTCCAGCCAGCCGGTGAGCACCGTATCGCGGTCAGACGCCGGCACGGAGGTCGCGGACGCGGGCAGATGGAATCGCGCCAGCGTGTGCGTGGTGTCGGCGAAGTCGCCTGCGACGGGCGCCCAGTTGGCGGTGCTGCCGCCCGCGGCAGCGTCCAGGCGCCAACTCCGGGCCGTGTCGCCGTAGAGCGCGTTTGGACTCATGTGCAGAAGCGAGTACAACCGCAGGTCGTCCTGGCGTGCCGCGGGCACGTAGAGCGTTGTGCCCGGATTCGGGCTGCCGGGCGTGTCCTGCACGGCATTCGACTCGCCGTCCTCGCTCACCTCCAGCCGGTCCACCGCGACTACCGTGAGGCGCACGGCAGCCGCGCCCAGTTCCGGGTGACTGGCGCTGATGCGCACACCCATGGGGTCGCTGGCCGCAACGCCGTGCACCGTCGCCGAGGTCGAAGGGCCGGCGCCTACGGTGGCCTGGGCTGTGTTGTCGCTGCCCCAGGAGCAGCTCACGTCCTCGATGGAACCACCGTTGGCGCGCACCGCGCGAACCGTGACATCGCGGCCGACTTCGACCCAGTTACGCTCGGGCACCAGGCGCAATCCGCCAATGACGATCACACGGGCCAGAGCCGCCCCACCGCACTCGGCCTGTACGGTCTCCCCGCAGCACACATCGTCGTAGCAGTTCTCCGTGGGCGCCGAGAACGTGACCTGTACGGTTCCCTGGGAGCTGCTGGCGGCCCGCAGAATCGCGGCGCTCTGTCCGGTGGTCGTGGCGACAGCCCACTGGGGCTTCACTTCCGGGGAAAGGGCGAACGCGGCCGGCCAGGACACCGGCGGCACGCCGGGCCAAGACGCACCCGAAGGCGCGATCAGGGCCGTGAAATGCACCGGGATGCTCGGGAGAGCCATCAGAATGCGGTCGACAGGAGCGTAAGAGGTCATGTCGCCGGTCTTGTACTCCAGACCGGCGAGGGTGCAGACCACGAACTCGGCAGTGAGCAGGTCTCCGGCAAAACTGGCCTCCACCAGGCGCGTGTCGGCGCAACTGCTAGCCTGGATTCCCACGGCCTGCCACCAAACTAACACCGCAGGGGTCACCCGAGGCAGAGCCGCAGCCTGCGGCCGGCGAGCCAGGGCAGTGGCGTTGCGGTCTCGGTGAGTCCGGCGGCGACCAGCATGGGGTTGTGT
>CAILUI010000276.1 GCA_903837355.1 uncultured Victivallales bacterium | reverse complement strand
GGCACCCGCGCGTACTCCACCGGTAGGAGCCGTACCGCCGCGTGCCACCACGCGGCCGCGGGTGAGGGCACCCGCGCGTACTGACCTCCGGCGCTGGCGGCCCACCGCATTCCCCGCCGGCCGGCCGCGCCAGCCGGTTTGCCTACAGCTTCCAGAAGTCGTCGATCGGCTTCTGGAAGGCCCGAACACGGCCGCTGAGCACGCTGTCGTACTTCACCGGCCGGCCCAGAGTGGCGGACTCGAAGCAGGCCTCGCTCAAGGCCTTGGCGTGCAGGCCAGCGGGACCGTCCATCTCGGGGGAGCGGTCGCTGCGAATAGCATCGACGAAGTCCCAGACTTCAATGCCGAAGCAGTCCAGGCAGCCGTAGGGGAAGAGCCGCTGCCTCTCGGCCGCGGAGAGCGACTGCATGTACTGCTCCACGATCTCGGCATTGGAGAGCTTGCTGCCGTCCGCCAGCAGCGCCTCGCTACCGCCCTGGAAGCAGTGGAACGGGAAGCCGAGATCGCGCAGGGAGCCCTGGCTGCCGTAGTAGATGGCGTTGGCGAGTTTGTGGCCAGGCGCCGAACGGCAGTAGGCCCAGTTGACCAGCAGGCCGCTCTTGAAGCGGATGACGATGTGCCAGGTGTCCTCCACGTCGGCCGGAGCCTGACCCAGGACCGGTACATCCGTGATCATCCGCGTATCGAAGGTACGCATATCGCAGCTCACCTCATCGACGTCACCGAAGACGTGCTGGATCATATCGGTGAAGTGGGCGCCGCTGTCCATGATCATGCCGCCACCCACCAGCAGGTTGATGCCGCGCCACTTGAACTGCGAGCTGTCGTAGTTGAACGGGCCGTTGTCAACAGCCTGGACGATGGCGAAGCGCACATCGCCGATGAGCTTCCGGGTGTTGATGGCCCACTTGGCGGCACGGGAGTTCTGACAGCGCCGCACCTGTTCGGCGGTAGCCACCACGCGACGATTGCGCCGGCCAGCGGCGATGATGGCCTTGGAGGCACGCACGGTGATGCCGAGCGGCTTCTCAACCAGCACGTGCAACCCGGCGTTGAGCAGGTCGATGGCGAGTCCGTGATGGGCGTAGTGCGGGGCGCAGATGTCGGCCGCGTCAGCACAGCGCGCGGCAATGAGGTCCTGCACCGACCCAAACACCCGTGGGGTGCTCCCTGGAACGCCGCAATCTCCGCGGCGGCCTTCTCGGCGCGGTCCGGCAAGACATCGCAGCAAGCCACCACTTCGAAATCACGACAACCATTGGCCATCAAGGCCTTGTAGCCGTTACGATGCGCCTGCGCGATACCGCCGCAACCGACTAGTGCAAGCTTGATTCGATCCGCCATCGATGCTCTCCTTATCGAGCCGCTTTTCACTCTGCAGAAACAGACCATAGGCGAGAGCCGCGAAACGCGCAAGTCCGGCAACCACATTTGGCCCCGTCCCGTCAGACTGCGGGCAGGGGCCGTGCCGCCGACCGCCAGCGGGTGGCCCGCCGGGGCGGGTTTCACCCCATGGCCACGCCGGGTTTCACCCCATAACAAGCGCTTCCGCCATGGCCTACGTTGAGAGCAGGCACGAAGGGAACAGAACACGCTGAAGAACCAGCACCATGTGGCGGAGTCTGGAAACACCGGGTGGGCACTGCTCTGGCTGATGGGCGTGCCGCTTCCGGTCCTCTCATGAAACTCTCTGAATCCCATCTCAAACGTTACCGGCAGATCGCGGCGCTGCTATGGAAGTATGGCCGTTCCGACCTGGCGCAGCAGATGAGCGCCGAAGAGGGTTTCGGCGTCGACAAGCCACCCGCCGCTGCCGGCCCAACGCCGGAGGGCGGCCCGCCGCCGGCTGGCCAGGCGTCGCCCGAGCATCTGGCCGATGACCTCGAAGCGATGGGACCCACCTATGTCAAGTTGGGGCAGGTGCTCGCCGGCCGGCCAGACCTGCTGCCCGAGGCTTACTCGAAGGCGCTCGCACGGCTACAGGACAAGGTGAAGCCTTTCGCCTACGCCGAGGTCGAGGCCATCGTCATGGCCGAGCTCGGCGTCAGGATCTCCAAAGCGTTCTCTCGGTTCGATAGCGAGCCCGTGGCCGCCGCCTCGCTGGGGCAGGTGCATCGGGCGGCCTTGCGCGATGGCCGGGCGGTGGTTGTGAAGGTACAACGCCCGAACATCCGCCAGCAGATTGCGGAGGACTTCGAGGTCCTCGAGGAGATTGCGGGCTTCCTCGACAGCCACACCGCCATGGGTCGCCGCCAGCGTTTCCTTGCGATCCTTCAGGAGTTCCGCCTGACAATCCAACAGGAACTCAACTACGAGCGCGAGGCGCACAACCTCATCACGCTCGGTCAGAATCTGAAGGAGTTCAAGCTCATCCAGGTGCCGCAGCCCGTTCCGGACTACTCCACCCGCTCGATCCTGACCATGGAGGAGGTGCAGGGGCGGAAGATCACCGCCCTGGGCCCGCTGGCCCTCCTCGACCTGAAGGGTGCGCCGCTGGCCGAGGAGGTGTTCAAAGCCTACCTGCAGCAGGTGCTGGTAGACGGCCTGTTCCACGCCGATCCGCACCCCGGTAACATCTTCATCACCCACGATGGGCGGATCGCCCTCATCGACCTCGGGATGGTCGGGCACACGGGACCCGCCATGCAGGAGAACCTGCTGAAGATCCTGCTCGCCATCAGCGAGGGCAACGGCGGGGCGGCCGCCGACATCGCCATCCGCATGAGTGAGAAGCTGGAGAACTTTGCGGCGCCGGAGTTCCGCCGTCGGATCACGCAGATGGTGGCACTGCGGCGTGACCAGGGGCTGGAACAGCTCAACGTGGGCCGCTCCCTCCTCGAAGTCAGCAGCGTTGCCCAGGAGAACGGCCTCATCGTGCCCAGCGAGTTGGTGCTGCTGGGGAAGACCATGCTGCAACTGGACGAAGTCGGCCGGATTCTCGATCCGACCTTCGATGCCAACGCCGCCATCCGCCGCAATGTCGCGACCCTGATGTCCCAGCGCCTGCGCAAGGACCTGACGCAGGGCAGCCTCTACAGCTCGCTGCTCGAGATGAAGGACTTTACGACCGGGCTGCCTTCCCGCCTCAACCGGATCCTGGACGCGGTCGCCAACTCCGAGGTGGAGGTGAGGGTCAAGGCCACCGACGCCAAGATGGTGATCGACGGCCTGCAGAAGATCGCCAACCGCATCACCATGGGCATCGTGCTGGCAGGCATGATCGTCGGCGCGTCGCTGCTGATGCGCGTGGCGACCCCGTCCCAGCTCTTTGGTTACCCGCGGCTGGCCATCCTCTGCTTCATCGCGGCCGCAACCGGGGGTCTCTGGCTGGTGCTCGGCATCTTCATTTCGGACCGCAAGGACCGGAAGAAGCAGCCGCACTGAGTGCGGTCACTGGCGACTCTCCATGGCCGCCAGGATGGCGCTGGCAATGGCCTGCATACCCCGGTCGCCGGGGTGTCCGGCCACACCGGCGTGCTCGATGGTGCGCTCCGAACGCGCGGCGTTGGCCGGGTCCTGGCCGAGGCTGCTGATGTCAACGAAGGTGCCTCCGACCGCGGCGCAGGCCTGGCGCAGGGCCTCATCCTTGGCGGCGTCCGCCCAGAAGCAACTGCGGACGAAGAGCGCTGGAGCGCTGCTCTGCTTGAGCGCGGTCAGCAAGCGCACCAGGCTCGCCTGGAAGGCGCGCTTCTCGTCGTCCGTGGCCAGGGCGGGGGTGTTCTCCCCGATCGCCAGGACGACGATGTCGGCCTTGAACGCCAGGTGGTCCTTGAGCCTGGCCTCGATGTCGATCGTGGCGTACTGTCGCTCGATGTCAGCGATGTTGTCGACCCTGGATTCGGGAGCCTTGCCGGTAGCTTTGGCGATGGCGCTGAGGATGAGATGCACGTAGTCCTTGTCTTCAGCCGTTGCAGCCATGCCCCAGTTGCCCGCCCAGCCGATCGTGGCCAGCGGTCCGTGCAGGGTGATGCTGTTGCCGAGGAACAGGACTTTACCGGCCTTCAGGGCCCCGAATTTCATGGTTGCCTCTCCGCCTGTCTGGGCCGCTTTGGGTTCGGGCTGGCCGGGCTCGGCGGCGAGGACGCCGCCGAGCAGGCTGATGGCCCCGAGTTGGGCCAGGCGCGCCAGGAACGGCGCCCGCCGGGACGGTCGGGTCTGGGGAACGCATGGGGTCGTCATGGCTGCGCATCTCCTTGTCAAGGCGCCAGGCGGGCGCGCCGCATGAAGGTCCTTCCCAGCCGCAGGGCATCGCCCAGCAGGTAGCCGACATCCAACGCACGCTGGGCCAGAATGTGGAAGGCCAGGGACCACAGGCGGTCCGCCACCACCATCGCCAGGAACACGAGTACCAGATTGCCGAGCAGAATCACGCCCACCGAGAACACCGGGCCGCAGAGCCGCAGGTCCTCCTGCCCACGCTGCAAGGCCAGCAGGGTCAGGGTCAGGTGGAAGGCATAGGTTGCCCCGATACCGCCGCAGAAGAGCGCCATGCCCCAGTCCGGGAGCGGGTCGATCCACATGCGTACGATACCATACACGCCGACCCACGCCAGCGTGTAGGCGGGGATGAAGTAGGGCGCCAGGACGATCAGCGCGTTGGGGTCTTCGACCTCAATACTGCCGCTGCAGGCGTCGGCGCGGAAACTGCCGGTCCGGCGGCGGAAGAGCTTGGCAGCCAGCCAGTGCGTCACCTCATGGCCAACCACATACAGACGGAGCAGCCGAATGCCGCTCAGCAGAAACAGCACCGTGACCGAGAAGCCTCCCAGAGCCGGCCAGAGCATGGTCCGGGAGTCGACGTAGAGGGGCAGGGAGAGCAGCGTCCAGCCGACCACGACGACCGCCAGGTAGATCGGTGGCACCAACGCCCGGCGCAGCAGTCTGGGGAAGCGCTCACCCAAGGCGTTTCACCTCATGGCCCGGCGACCGCCCAGGGCGGAGGCCAGCGTCGCCGCGTCCGCGTAACTCAGATCGGCACCGACCGGGACGCCTGCGGCGAGACGCGTGATACTCAGTCCCGGCGCCGCCAACTCGCTCGCCAGGAACGCCGCCGTGGCCTCGCCCTCGACATCGGAGTTGGTGGCCAGAATGAGTTCCCGGATGGTGCCCGCCTGGAGACGCTGACGCAGGGACGGAATGGCAAGGTCGTCAGGCCCTTTGCCGTGCAGCGGCGAAATGCGTCCGCCCAGGACATGGTAGAGGCCGTGGTAGCCGCCGCTGCGCTCAAAGACCGGAATCTGCGCCGCCGTCTCGACCACGCAGACCATGTCGGTTTGGCGGCGTGGGTTGCGGCAGATGACGCACTCGTCGGTGTCGCTGAAGTTGCCGCAGATCGTGCAGGTCTTCACGTCCTGCCGCAGGCGTGCCACCTGCTCGCCGAAGTGCGCCAGATCCTCCGCCGGCCACTCGAGCAGGGCCAGGGCCAGGCGCTCCGCCGTGCGGCGACCGATGCCGGGGAGGCGGCATAGCCAGCCAATCAGGCGCTGCAGCGACTGCGGGTAAGCGGCTGAATCGAGCATGGCCTTAGCGCTCCCCACGCCGGGGCTCCGGCCCCTGCACGCGGACATCCACAACCTGGCCGCCGACAGCGGCGCAGACCTCGCGCACAAACGGCAGATTCTCCACCCGGGTCCGCTCCTCTGAACTCGGCCGGCGGCGTACCCCGCGTTGATCTCCCGATACCGACGCGATCCACCGCTTGACCACGATCGCACTCTCTGGCGTCGGCGCCACCCGCGCAAAGCACTCGCGCACGACCTTCATGGTCTCGGGCGCCTGCACCCGCCGAATCTCATCGGCAGCGAGTTCCTCGGGGTCATAGGCGACCTGGAAGACGCTACCGATGATCGAGACCGGCCGCAGCCGCTTGCACAGCGGCACCAGCGCCGCGCCAGTGGCGTGCTGCTCAAGCTCGCTGAGCAGCGCCTGGAACAGACGCGCCGGATCGGCCTCCGCGGCGGGCGCGACCGCCGCCGCCGCCGCCGCCGGCGGTGGTGGTGGCGCCTCGGCCACCTGCAGCGCCGCGACCGCGGGCGGGTCAGCGGGGTAGTCGGCGTCCTCCTGATCGACCTCCGGGGGCGGCTCCGCGGCGGCTGCCACCGCCGCCACCGCGGCCGGGTACCCATCCCGGTACTGCCGCAGTTCCGGCGGCGGCGCCGACGTGACCGCCGGAGTCTCGCTCGGCAGCGCCGGCGTGACCGGCGGCGGCGGCACGGCGACCGGCGGCGGCACGGCGACCGGCGGCGGCACGGCGACCGGCGGCGGCAGCACGGCGGTCACGGCCACGGTCGGGGGCGTGGAAGGGGGTACGGGCGGCGGCGGGTTATGGGCGGCCAGCACCGGCGCGGCTAGTACCGGCGCCGCGGGCGGCAGGACCGGCGCGACGCGCACGGGTGCCGGCAACGCGGGCAGCTGGCCTGCCGCCTGCAAGGCCAGCAACTGCGCAATGATGTCGTTGAGCTGCACGCTGTGCGCCTCCAGCATGACCCGCGCCAGCGTCGCCTCCAGGTACAGACGCTTGTTCAGAGCCGAACGGAAGGACCATTCCTCGGCCACCAAGCCCTGGACCAGCCGCTGGATCAGGGCCGGGTCCACACTGCGCGCCAGCGCCAGGGTCTCCTGCAGATCAGATTCGGTCAGTTCCAGAATGCGGCCGGGATCGCGGCAGACCGTACAGACCATCAGGTTGCGCACGTAGGCCACCAGATCGGCAAAGAGCCGCTCCAGGTCGCGCCCGCGGTCGGCGAGATTCTGGATGACCTCGATGGCGGCATTCAGGTCATTGCTGAGCAGGCCCACGGTCAGGGTGCGGAGTTCGCCGGCCGAGGCCAGGCCGAAGACTTCGATCACGTCCTGCTCGCGGATGCGCTCGGCCTCGGCCAGACCGCCGCAGAAGGCGATGATCTGGTCGAAGATGGACTGCGCGTCACGCATGCCGCCATCGGCGGCGCGGGCGATGGCGGAGAGGGCGCCCTCATCGACATGGATGCCCTCCTGCACCGCAATCTGCCGCAGGCAGGCGACGATCAGGGGTACCGGGATGCCCTTGAAATCGAAGCGCTGACAGCGTGAGACGATGGTGGGCAGGACCTTGTGCGCCTCGGTCGTCGCAAAGAGGAACTTGACGTGCGGCGGCGGCTCCTCGAGGGTCTTGAGCAGCGCGTTCCAGGCCGCCGGGGTGAGCATGTGCACTTCGTCGATCAGGTAGATCTTGAAGCGACTGTGGGCGGGGGTGTACTGGACGTTATCGCGGATGTCGCGGACGTGCTCGACCTTGTTGTGCGAGGCGCCGTCGATCTCGATCACGTCCAGCGAGGCCCCCTGCGCGATCTCGCGGCAGTTGGTGCATTCGCCGCAGGGCTCGGGAACGATGCCCTGGAGGCAGTTGAGGGCCTTGGCGAAAATGCGCGCAGTCGTGGTCTTGCCGATGCCGCGGGGGCCGACGAACAGGTAGGCATGGCCCACCCGACTCTGCAGAATGGCGTTCTGCAGCGTGCGGGTGATGTGCTCCTGGCCGACCACTTCGGAGAACCGCTGCGGCCGCCACTTCCGGGCCAGCACTTGGTACGCCATGCCTCGACACCCCCGTCGTGGTGGAGCGCGGCCTGAGCGCTCGGGGTGCCACCGGGCAGGGGCTGCGCCGGCGCGGATCCGGCGGCCAGGGCCGTGCCTCAAAGAAGTGCCGTAACCGCCTGCTCCAGGTGGTCCTACAGCGCTCAGGTCAACCGTTTAGGGCTGCTCGGTTCCCCGCCTGACCCGGTTCACGGCCTTCCTGCCGCATAGGTCCCGGAACAGGACGGTTACGGCAGGCAAACTATACAGCTCCAGCCTCGCCGGCGCAACGGCAGCACCCCGAGAAATACTCGAGCAGTAGCGATAACTCCCGCCGCAACTGCGTCCGCGAGACCACGCGGTCGATGAACCCGTGACGGACTAGGAACTCGGCGCTCTGGAAGCCGGTCGGCAGCTCGGACTGCGTAGTCTGTTTGATCACGCGCGGGCCCGCGAAGCCGACCAGTGCCCGCGGCTCGGCCAGAATGACGTCACCCAGCGACGCGAAGCTGGCGGTCACGCCGGCGGTGGTAGGATGGGTCATGATGACCACGTAGGGCAGGCCGGCGTCCCCATGGCGGGCCAGAGCCCCGGAGGTCTTGGCCATCTGCATCAGACTGAGCATGCCCTCCTGCATGCGCGCGCCGCCGCTGGCCGTGACGATGACCAGCGGCAGGCCGTCGCGGGTGGCGCGTTCCGTGATCCGGGTCACTTTCTCGCCGACCACCGAGCCCATGCTGGCGCCCATGAAGCGGAAGTCCATGACCCCCAGGGCGAGGGCACGGCCATCGAGGCGAGCGCTGCCGCAGACGATGGCGTCGCAGAGGCCGGTCTTGGTGCGCGCCTCCTCGAGTTTGCCGCCGTAGACGGTGCCGCCGGCGAACTGCAGGGCATCGACGGAGCGCAGGGTCGCATCGATCTCGGCGAAGCTGCCCGGATCCGTGAGCAGCTCGATGCGCTCCTGGGCGGTCAGCGGGTAGTGGTGGTCACACTTGGCGCAGACGTTGTGGTTCTCGGCCAGCGAGGACTGATAGGTGATCGCCTCGCAGCCCTTGCACTTCAGCCACAACCCGGCGGGGATGTCCCGCTTGGTCGTCGTGCGCACCGTCGAGTATTTGTTCTTCTTGAACAACGGCATCGTCTCTACCCCCGCGCTGCCGTCAGCACACTGACGGCAGCCACTGCCGCGTCACCGAGTGCCCGGGCGGCCTCGCCAAGGGTCGCTCCGGTGGTCATCACGTCATCGACCAACAGCACCCTGCGCCCGGCAATCTTAGCTCCAGGCGCCGGTGCGAAGACGCCGCGGACGTTGGTTCGCCGCGCGTCCATGTTCAGCATGGCCTGCTGGGCCGTGCGGCGCCGGCGGCGCAGCAGTCGCTCACACGGCAGACCGAGTTCGCTCCCTACATAGCACGCCAGGAGTTCGGCCTGGTTGTAGCCCCGCCCCCACTGCCGGGTCCAGTACAAGGGGACGGGAACGATCACCTCGGGCTCGCCCCGGCCGTGCCGCCGCCAGTCCGCCGCCATCGCCGCCCCCAGCACCGGTACCATCGCCGTGCCGCCCTGATACTTCAGGCGGTGCACGGCCTCGCGCACGCTGCCACGGAAGGCGCAGGCACTGACCGCGTGCACCCACGGGCGCTCGCCATAACGCAGGCACTCGCTGCAGATGTCCAGGGCACCATCCCGGCCGCCGCCGCAGAGCAGGCAACGCGGTGTGGGCAGAGTCCCCATACCCTCCCGGCAGGCCGCACAGACGGTGGCTCCAGCCGGTCGCGGCACAGCCCGACAGACCGGGCACAGCGCAGGCATCATCTCAGCCCGGGCTACCGTGAGCGCACACCGGACACCCCGCCACAGCATTGTGAAAAGAGCCTTCACCGCCGGCTTGCCGTCCTCCTGCACCGCCGGCGGCCACGCCGCGGACGGCCAGCCTGGATACCCACCCGCGGGCCGCGGCGGGCGGATGGCAAACCCAGAGCCACCGACCGGCTCAGCCGGCACCCTCCAGACGCTGGCGGAGCGCCTGCACCTGCGCCTCAAGCTCCTTCAGCGTCCGCGACATGCGGTCAATCCGTTTGATGTTCATCTGGTGACGGGCATACTCACGCCGATCCACTGCCGGCGAGCCGATCATGAAGGCCTTGGGGGGCACATCGGAACCCGACCCCGCCTGCGCCATCATCACCGCCCCGTCGCCGATGGTCAGATGTCCGGCGAGCCCCACTTGGCCGGCCAGGACGACGCCGTTGCCGAGATGCGTGCTGCCCGAGATCCCGGCCTGGCCGGCCACCAGGCAGTGCTGGCCGATCACCACGTTGTGGGCGACCTGGACCAGATTGTCGATCTTGCTACCCCGCTGGATCCAGGTGCGCCCAAAGCGCGCCCGATCCACGGCCGTCAACGCGCCGATCTCGACATCGTCATCCAATTGCACGATCCCCACCTGCGGAATCTTGGTGTGGCCCGCCGCACCCGAGGTGTAGCCAAAGCCGTCGGCACCAATCACCGCTCCCGAATGCACGATGACGCGCTGGCCCAGCAGGCAGCGCTCGCGAATGACCACCCGCGGGTACAGCAGGCAGTCGGCGCCGATGCGGGTAGCATGGCCGACATAGCAACCGGCGCCGATGACCGTACGTTCGCCAATGCAGGCGTCTGCCTCAATCACGGCGCCCGGCCCGACATGGACGCTGTCCGGCACGGTCGCCGACGCCGCGACGACGGCGGTCTTATCCCGACCGGGAGCATAGACCACCGGCGGCGGCGCAAAGGCGGTGACCACGGCGGAAAACGCGGCCGAGGGGTCCGCGCAGCGAACCCAGGCGCGCCCGGCCGGTGGCGGCGGGGCAAAATCCAGCGGCACCAGAACCACGCCCGCCTTGGACGGCAAGACCCGGTCCCGATAACGCGGTTGCGCCAGGAAGGAGACCGCGCTGGGTCCGGCTTCGTCCAACGACCCCACGCCGGCCACGGGCACCGCACCGGGGCCCACCAGTTGCCCGCCGGTCAGGGTTGCCACCCAGGCGCTGGTACGACTCTCTGCGCTCATGGCCGCGCCTCCCCTCGGTCTTAGGGTTTCGCCGCCGGTGCAGCGGCCGCAGGAGCGGCCTCGGCCGGAGCCTGCGCGGCGTCGTCCTGCTTCGACTTGGACTTGGACTCCATGGTCTTGCGCAGCGCCTCGAACTCGGCCGTGGCCTGCTTCAGATCTTCCTCATGGCCCTTGTTGATCCCGACCAGGAGCTCGGGGGTGATCTCCTCGTCGGTCGGGTAGACCAGGACCACGGGCATGCGATTCAGACTGCGGCCGTTGATGTCATAGACCAGCCGGAAGCCCTTCTCCTTGCAGTACGTGCGCACGAACTCGGAGATGTCCTTGATCAGCTCTTCCTCGGTCACCAGGCGGCCGCGGTTGAGGTCCGCCATGCCCGAGCGCCGGAACTGGCTGAATTCCTCTTCCTTGGCGCGCAGGCGCTCGACCTTCAGGCGCAGCTTGTTGCGGGCTTCGTCACGCGCTTCATTGCTGAGCAGTTCGTTGGCGGCCTCATCGTCGACCTTCTTGGTCTCGGCCACCATGCTCTTGAGTTCATCGCGAAGGATGTCGACGCGCTCCTCGAAGTCCTTCTTCTTCTGCTCGAAGCCGGCATTGGCCCGCACCGTCTTGTAGTAGCCCTCGAAGATGGTCTCCATATTCACATAAGCCGTGTCGCCGGCGCGGGCGATGCCGGCGAACAGGCACGCCGCCACCCCGACCAGTGACACCTTCCGAACGCACTCATTCCAGCCCATGATCGTCATCCTTGGTTCCTGAACTTACGTCGCACCAGCCATCGCGGCCCGGCGCCCACCGCGCCGTCGTGCGCGCCAACATCATTCCGCGCTACCCGAAATCAAGACCGCCTTGATGCGGCGCACACCGCGGCTGCTGGACTCTTCCTTGCTGATCTTGAAGCGTCCCAGGCAGCCCGTGTGCGGGGCGTGCGGCCCACCACAGATTTCCTTGCTGAAGTCACCGATGGAGTAGACCTTGACACGCTCGCCGTAACGTTCCGCGAACAGACCGATGGCACCGCTGGCAGCGGCCTCGTCGTAGGACAGCTCACTGCAGTCAACCGGGAGGTCGCGGTCAATCTGCGCGTTGACGATGCGCTCGACCTCGGCCAACTGCTCGGGCAGGACCCGGTCGGCGTGGGAGAAGTCGAAGCGCAGGCGCTCCGCGGTGATGTTCGAGCCGGCCTGCTTGACGTGGTCGCCGAGGACCTGACGCAAGGCCTGGTGCAGCAGGTGGGTCGCGGTATGCAGGGAGGCCGTGTTATCCGACTGGTCGGCCAGGCCGCCCTTGAACTTGCGCTCGGCGCCGGCCCGACTGGCCTCCTGATGCTTGCCGTAGGCCTCGTCAAAGCCAGCCTGATCGACGCTGAAGCCGCGCTCCGCGGCCATCTCGATCGTCAGTTCGATGGGGAACCCGAAGGTCTCGTAGAGGTAGAAGGCCTTGCGCCCGCCGATGACCTTCTTCTCCACCTGCTCCGGGAAGCTGTCCACCAGCTTGGCGAACTCACGGATGCCGCGCTCCAGGGTGCTGGCGAACTGCCGCTCCTCAGCCTCGATCTCCTGCACGATGGCAGCGCGGTGGGTCAGCAGATCGCCATAGACGCTGCCGTACTGATCGATGACCACCGTCGCCAGCCGGGCGGTGAACAGGTCCGTGACGCCCATCTTGCGCGCCTCGCGGATGGCGCGGCGGATCAGCCGCCGTAGCACATAGGCCTGGTCGACGTTGCCGGGACGCACGCCGTCACCCATCAGGAAGGTCGCGGCCCGCAGATGCTCGGCCACGATGCGACCGCTGCGCTGTGTGTGCGGCTCAGCGACCCCGGTGATCTCGCGAATGGCAGCGAACAGGCCGGCGAACAACTCCGTCTCGTAGCAACTGGCCTTGCCCTGCAGGATGGCGGTGACGCGCTCGACGCCCATGCCGGTGTCGACGTTCTTCTGGGCTAGGGGGACGAAGCTGCCGTCCGCCTGCTTGTTGTACTGCATGAAGACGTCGTTCCAGATCTCGACCCAGCGCCGGTCGCTGGACTCAAACCCGGCCGGGGCCGGCAGGGGACCGGTCCAGTAGAACATCTCGGTATCGGGACCACAGGGGCCAGTCTGGCCGGCCGGTCCCCACCAGTTATCCTTCTTGGGCAGGCGGGCAATGCGGGCCTCGGCAATGCCCAAGCCGCGCCAAAGATCGAACGCCTCCTGGTCAAACGGGGCATCCGCATCCCCGGCGAAAACGCTGACCGCCAGACGGTCCAGCGGCAGATTCAGCCACGCCGCGCCGGTCAGGAACTCGAAGCTCCAGGCGATCGCTTCGGGCTTGAAATACTCGCCCAACGACCAGTTGCCGAGCATCTCGAAGAAGGTCAGATGCACCGCGTCGCCGACCTCGTCGATGTCGCCGGTACGCACGCACTTCTGCACATCCACCAGGCGCCGGCCGGCCGGGTGCCGCGCCCCCAGCAGAAACGGTACCAGCGGATGCATCCCGGCGGTGGTGAACAGCACCGTCGGGTCGTTCTCGGGAACCAGTGGGGCACTGCGAATCTCCGCGTGCCCACGCTCCCGGAAGAAATCGATATACTTGCGCCGCAGTTCGTTCGCCGTCATGATCCTGCCCTGTCCTGCTGACTACGGAATATGAGGCGCATACTGTACACGGCGGGTGGCGGTTTGGAAAGCCGGTGAGTCGCGGTGCGCCGCCGCCTGGCATCGCCGAGACGGGCGGCTATCGTTGCAGGCACCCGCGACGCCGCTGCGGGAGCCTCGAGAGGGTGGTGAGGATACGTGTGTAAGTCATTTCACAGGAGGAGTTAACGAATGTCAGATGCGCGCTTACCCAGAGTCACTTACAGCGCCCGCCCGCGGCGCGGGTGGTGGCTTGTCTGCGCCCTCGCTCTGCTGCGGACCGCGGTGCTCGTCCGCGCCGCCGAAGCCACTCCCGGCTACTGGGAGGTGGCCTCGACCGCGGACCTGCTGAGTGCGGTTGCCGCCATGCCCGCCGCCGGCGGGACGATCATCCTGCGGCCCGGCACCTATGCGCTCGAGGCCCCGCTGCGCTTCAGCCGCGGCAACCACGTCAACCTGTTTGGCAGCGGCTGGAACACGACCCTCCAGCGGCGCGGCGTCGGCGCCGCCATCGAGTTCCAGGACTGCAGCTTCTGCGAGGTCCGCGACCTCATGCTGGTGGGTGATGCGGCCGCGGCCAGTGGCAACGGCGTGCTCTATACGGGCCAGTCCAGCTCGAACGCGATCGCCCATTGCCGCCTCGCCAACTGGCCCGAGAGCGGCGTGCGCTATGTGGGGGAGGCCACGGTCCCGCAGTCGTCGAACACCGTCCGTGACTGCCACTTCATCGATAACGCCGGCGATCAACTGGCCAGTCTGCACAACAACGACTTCTACCTGGACGGCAATCAGTTCGGCGCCCATGCCCGGCAGGGCGCCCGCGCCCCGCGCAGCGGCGTGCTGCTGGACCATTCCGCGGCCGGCACCTACAGCCGCAACTACCACTGGGGGAACCGCGTTGCCCTTCGCCTCGTCGCCGGCTCCCATTTCAACCGGATCGAGAACAACCGCTTCGAACAGAGCCGGGAGACCGGCATTCTGATCGGTGACCCCGAGGGCCGCGAGGAGCTCTACCTGACCCTCTTCCTCGGCAACACCATCCACACCAATTCCGAGGAAACGTCCGGGGCCTTTGCCGCCGTCGAAGCCACCCGCGCCGTCGATTTCACCTTCGCCGCCAACCAAGTGTTCAGTTGGAACAGCGCCGTGACCCAACACCGCAGCTCGCTGGTCCTGGGAACCGGCTGCCGCAACTGGATCGTCAAGGACAACATCCTGCGGCACAACACCGGCCCCGCCCTGGTTTTTGACCCCGCCGCCGGCCATATCGTCAAGGATAACCTGGGCCAGTAGTGGAAACCGCCTCCGGCGCGGGCGGCGCAACCTGGGAACGCCGATCTCCGGATCGGCTCCAGAGCCTTTTCAACCCCCACTCCCCGCGCGGGGAGCGACACCTGGGAACGCCGATCTCCTGATCGGCTACGGAACTCCCCGTGCGCGGCGTAACCTGGGAACGCCGATCTCCGGATCGGCTCCGGAGCCGCTTCAATCCACGCTCCCCGCGCGGGGAGCGACGTCGATGACCTCGCCGTGCGCTCGCGGATGCACTGGTTTCAATCCACGCTCCCTGCGCGGGGAGCGACTGCACAGCCAGCCAGTGCCCGTGCGGTCAAGGCTGTTTCAATCCACG
>CAILUI010000275.1 GCA_903837355.1 uncultured Victivallales bacterium | reverse complement strand
GAGGATGCGGTAGACGTCGAGGACGCTGGCGCCGTTCATCCCCTGGGCCCGGAGTCGAGGAAACGGCGGATGGACTCGGTGAACGGGGGCCGCAGGATGCCCATCTCGGTGACGATCCCGGCGATGAGTTCGGCCGGCGTCACGTCAAAGGCCGGGTTCCAGGCTTTGACCTGCGCCGGCGCCGTCAGCACTCCGAACCCGCGTCGGATCTCGTCCGCCGCGCGCTGCTCGATGGGAATGCCGTTGCCGTCTGCCAGGTCCGCGTCGACGGTGGAGTAGGGCGCCGCCACGTAGAACGGCACCCCGTGGTGCCGTGCCAGCACGGCCAGGCCGTAGGTACCGATCTTGTTGGCCGTGTCCCCGTTCGCGGCGATGCGGTCGGCGCCAACGATGGCGAAGCCGACCGATTCCTGCCGCAGCAGCGCCGCGGCCATGTTATCGCAGATCACCGTCACCTCGACCCCAGCGCGGTCGAGCTCCCAGGCCGTCAGGCGCGCCCCTTGCAGGAGCGGGCGCGTCTCGTCGGCGTAGACGCGGGGGGAAAGGCCGGCCTCCTGCGCCGCGTAGATCGGTGCCAGGGCCGTGCCGTAACCACTGGTGGCAAGGCCGCCGGCGTTGCAGTGCGTGATGACGCTGAGCTCGGAACGTCCGCCGAAGAGGGCCAACCCGTGCTGCCCGATGGCGCGGCACAGCTCCAGGTCCTCCTCGTAGATCGCCACGGCTTCCAGGATCAGTGCCTGTTTCAGCGTGGCGGGGGTCTGCGGCGCTCCTGCGGCGCGGACTGCCCCCAGGCAGCGTTCTACGGCCCAGCGCAGATTGACCGCGGTTGGGCGCGCCGACGCCAGGCGTGCGCCGGTCTGTGCCGCCTCCGCCAGGAACGCGGTCGCGGACGAGGCATTGCTGTGCTGGCACACGGCCGCCAGGCCGAAGGCCGCCGCGCAGCCGATGGCGGGAGCGCCGCGCACGACCAGCCGGCAGATCGCGTCCCGGATCTCCTCGAGATCGTCCAACTCAACGTAGGTCAGTTCTCGCGGCAGCAGCGTCTGGTCGATCAGCCGCACTTTGCCGGGAAGCAGCTCGGCGCCCTGTCGCGCCCAGGTGACCGGATCGATGATCATCCCTATGCCCTTTCATCCACGTGGTGCATCCACCAGCCATGGCAACTCGATGTACGAGGCGTGTGCGCGGCTGTGGTGGAGGGTGTTCTGAGCGACCTGCTGACAGCGCTCGCTGCCGATGGCCTCACCGCTGTTGCGGTTGCGCTCGAACCTCGGGTAGTTGCTGCTCGAGATGTCCAGCCGCAGGCAGTGTCCCGCCTCGACGCGTACAGCGGTCGGGAACAGCTCGACGTTCAGCGTCACGATCTCGCCGGGGGGTACCCGCTCCTCGCGCTCGTAGCCACCATGGAAACGTAGTCGACCGATACTGTCGGTAAGGTTCAGCGCCGTTCCCGCCGGGCGTGCCGCCGTAGCCGGCAGGACCTCGATGAGCTTGACCGTGAAATCGGTGTCGGGAGCCGTGCTGGAGACGAACAGGCGGGCGCGGACGGGCCCGACGATCTCGCGGGGGGCCGCGAAGGGCGGCGTCTGGAAGCAGAGGACATCCGGCCGCGCCGCCAGGCGCAGGCTCGAGCGCCCGGGCGTGAACCGCTCGTCGTAACACTGGTCGAAACCGCCGCCCGGCTGCGGCATGGCGGAGAGATTGCCACCGATGGTGGGCACTGGGTCCTGCGGATCGTACGTGTAGGTGCTGGCCGGGGCCGCGCTCGTCGCCGGGGCGAGCGGCGAGAGCGTGCCGTCGCCGTGCAGATAGAGCGGGCTGGGCTGGCATTCGGGTAGCGGCCAGGCCGGCGCGGTACGCCACTCGCCGGCGCGCCAGATTGCCGGGCCGTCCGCGCCTGGCAGATCGCGCGGCGACGTGCCCCCCATGAGGAAGTAGCGCACTGGCGGCTCGTCCAGCAGCCCTTGGTCCAGCCCCTTGAGCCACTGATCGAACCAGCGTCGCCGGACGGCCTCGAAGTCCAGCGCTGCCGTGGGTGCGAACAGGCAGTCGCCAGCCTCCCGCAGGCCGACCCCGCCGTGGTGCCACGGCCCCATCAGCAGGTGCACCGGCTGGCGCTGGCGCCGCCGCAGTTCGACGACATTCTCCAGAGTGCCGCGGGTATAGGTGTCGTACCAACCCCCCACATAGAGCGTCGGCACATCCGCGTGCTCGTCATAATGGGCGCGGGGGCCGAAGCCGGGCTGTTGCCAGAAGTCGTCGTAGAGGACATGCGTCTGGATATCCAGCGCCCACTGCTCGTAACTGGGCACCAGCGCCAGCGGCGTGCACCCCCGGCGGATGGGCCCGGCGTCGATGTAGTCCCGCGCCTGCCGCGCGGCCTCCTCCAGAACCCGCCGCAGGCCCGCGTCCGCCGCCGCCTCCCGGCTCGAGGCCGCCATACTGAAGGCGTACATGAGGAAGCGCAGTTCGAGGACGCCGTTCTGGCGCATCGAACTGTGGAAGTAGCTTGAAGGCCCGAATTGGACCACCATCGCGCTCAAGTGCGGCGGCGCCAGGCAGGCCAGCGCGCTCTGCGCCGCCGCGCAGTAGGAGGCACCCAGTGTGCCCACGCGGCCGTCGCACCAGGCCTGATCTGCCAGCCACTCCACCGCATCGTAGCCGTCCTTGTCCTCACCGGCGAAGGCGTAGAAGGTCCCTTCAGAGCCATTGCGTCCGCGGGTGTCCTGCGCGGCGAAGGCGTAGCCATGCCGAGCATAGTACTCGCCCGTGCCGGCGTCCCCCGACTTGCCATAGGGGGTTCGCAGCAGCACCACCGGCAGCGGTCCCGGACAGCGCTCGCAACCCCGTGCCGGGAAGTACACATCCGTGGCCAGCCGTACGCCATCCCGCATCGGCACCATGACCTGCCGGGCTACCATCACCTCCCACGGCGTCGTCGCCGCAGCCGTTCTGCCTGCCATGATCTTCCTTCCCACTATCCCGGCGGTTGCCGGCGTCAGGTCGCGGACTCAGCGCGGGTTGCGCTTCTGGCAAGTGTCAGGCGTGAAGTGACACGTGTCAAGTGCTGCGCTCGAACCTGTCGAGGTCCTGCCGCAGCCGCAGAACGGCCCGCTCCTTGGCCTTCGCCTCCACGTCCAGCGTCAGCGTCAGGTCGCGCCAGCACGCCGGGACGTCGCCGTCCTCAATGTAGTCGGCATGGTACTGCGGATGCCGCCCCGCCCAGCCCTCCCGCGGGCTCGATACATGGAACAGCGGTTCGCGTTCGGCCCAGGTCCGCAGCGCTGCCGCGGTCGCCTCCTCCACCCGCAGGGCATCGGGCAGACAGCGGTGATGGTGGACATCGTACACCAGCGGGGTGCCGGTGTCGCGGCACAGCGGCAGCAGGTCTGCAGGGGTGTAGACGCGGTCATCGTTTTCCAGGGTCAGGCGGCTCCGGAGCTCTGCCGGCGCCCGCTCCAGCTCCGTACGCAAGCGTGCCAGCGCTGCCGCTTTGTCACCGTAGCCACCGCCGGCATGGAGGTTGATGACATCGGCCCCGATCCAGACCGCTACTTCAGTCTGGTAGACCAACTCCTCGAGCGAGCGCCGTCTGACGCCTTCATCAGGAGAGGAGAGCACGACGAACTGGTCCGGGTGGAAGGAGAGGCGAACCGCGTACGCCAGTGCCAACTGG
Organism: uncultured Victivallales bacterium; assembly: GCA_903837355.1. Taxonomy (GTDB): domain Bacteria; phylum Verrucomicrobiota; class Lentisphaeria; order Oligosphaerales; family JAFGRS01; genus CAILUI01. Next base: position 23,791 of record CAILUI010000275.1, on the reverse strand, counting down.
CCACAGAGAAGGAAGGCCCGCTGCAGTTCCTCGCCGTCGGGCAGGTCGGCCACCTGGTAGCCGACGTCCGGGTGCGTGCGCAACGGCAGGATCTGGCTGTTGACCCGGAAGGCACCGATACCCAGGCCGTGGCAGTGCTCCAGCGCCTGCCGTAACGCCTCGGCGTTGTGCCGGCAGAGCTCGGCGAGCTTGCGCCGTTGCTCCGCTCGGCCCAGCCGCTGCAGCGCCGTCGCCGTTGCCCGCCGGAAGTGGATCGGCGCATCGATGAACTGACAACACAACCCCAGTCGGATCATGACTAGCGCCCCGCCTCTCCAGTTCCTGCTTCGTCGCGCCTCTCTACCGTCCAGTTCGTCCAGTTCGTCCAGTTTGTCCAACTTCCCCCCCTTGCAGACCCCGGCCGGCCGGCCGAAGTTGCCTGCCGGATGGTCGCGCCTGTCTGCCGGCACTACATTAGCGGCGATGAACCGCAGCACCGTCGTTTCCCCCAACCAGCACGATAGCCGCTTCCTCGTGGGTATCGACCTCGGTACCACGAACACGGTGGTGTGCTACGTCGACACCGAGGCGGATTCCAGCATCCGCGAGTTCCCGGTCCCGCAGCTTGTGGCTGCGGGCGAGATCGACACGGCTGTGCTTCTGCCCTCGTTCTGCTATCTGGCGGCCGGTCCGGAACTCCCGCCGGACGCCCTGGCGCTGCCCTGGGATCCCCACCCGAAGCTGGCCGTCGGCGTGTTCGCGCGCGACCAGGGTGCCGCCGTGCCCGAACGCCTGATCGGCTCGGCCAAGTCCTGGCTGGCCCACGCCGGCGTCGACCGTACTCGCGGCATCCTGCCCTGGGGCAGTGATCTGGGCGACGAGAAGCTATCGCCGGTGGACGTCTCCTTCCGCTACCTCGATCACATCCGCCACGCCTGGGATCACGCCTTCGGCCAGATGCGAGATCGCCAGGGGACGCCGACCACACTCGCCGAACAGAATGTCATCCTCACCGTACCCGCCTCGTTCGATGAGGTGGCGCGCCAGTTGACTGTCGAGGCCGCGCGGCGTGCCGGCATCGAGCACCTGACCCTGATCGAAGAGCCCTTGGCCGCCTTCTACGCCTGGCTGGCCAAGCACGAGGACTCGTGGCAGAGCCGCCTGCAGCCTGGCGAGACGGTGCTGGTGGTCGATGTCGGTGGCGGCACGACCGACTTCTCACTCATCTCCATCGCTGCCGGTCCCACCCTGCGGCGCACGGCGGTCGGCGACCACCTGCTGCTGGGCGGCGATAACATCGACATGACCCTCGCTCGCCTGGCCGAGAAGGCCTGGAACACGCGCTTGCCGACGCGCCAGTGGTTCATGCTCTGCCAACTCTGCCGTCGGGCCAAGGAGATCCTGCTGACTCCGGGCGGCCCGGCCTTCTATGATATCGCCGTCAGCGGCCCCGGCAGCTCGGTCGTGGCCGGGACCCGTACCCACCGCTTCCACCGTACCGAGGTCGAACAGCTCGTCCTTGAAGGCTTCTTCCCGGAGGTGGGTCGTGACAGTCCGCCGCCGGAGCGCCGTCGTGGCATTCAGGAGATGGGACTGCCCTACGCTCCGGACGCCGCCGTGACGCGCCATCTCCTGCAGTTCCTCCGTGACGCGGCACCCCTGGTGGGGGCGCCGCCCGACTGCCCCCTGGTGCCTTCGGCCGTCCTGTTCAACGGTGGCGCCCTGCTCCCGCAGCAGATCCGGCAACGGCTCTGCGCGGTGGTGGGATCGTGGCGCCCGGGCCCACCGCTGCCCGAGATCGCGGCCGTCGATCTCAACCTGGCTGTCTCCCGCGGGGCGGCCTACTACGGACTGGTGCGCCGGGGCGACGGCGTGCGGGTGCGGGGCGGACTCGCGCGTGCCTACTACATGCAGATCGATCAGGGGGACGAACCCGGCTGGCTCTGCGTGCTCCCCCGTGACGTCGATGAGGGTGCCGTCCAGCACCTGGCCGGCCAGCGTTTCGTCGTCCGTACCAACCAGCCTGTCCGCTTTCCCCTGGCCTGCAGCGCCACACGCCTGGGCGACCGCCCCGGTGACGTCATCAAGCCCTCCGCCGACCTCGTGCCCTTGCTACCGCTCCATACCGCACTGCGTTACGGCCGCGGTCACTGCGACGCACTGCCCGTGAGCCTTGCCGCCGTGCTGAACGAGGTGGGTACCCTCGACCTCTGGCTCGAGAGCAGCGGCAGTACGCACCGCTTCCCGCTGGTCTTTGACCTGCGGGGGCAGAGCGAGGCGGTGCCCGATCCGGTGCTGCACCTGACCGTCGATGACGCCGCTCTGCAGGCCGCGGAGGGTCTGCTGCGGGAGGCGTTTGGCGCGAGCGGTGACCCGACCCGCGTCCTGCGCCGGATGGAAGCGGCGCTGGGCCTGGCGCGGGAGGACTGGAGCGTCGCGGTTCTGCGCCGCTTCGTGGACTGCCTGTTGGGACTGGCCGACGCCCGTTCGTATTCCGCCAACCACGAAGCGCGCTGGTTGAACCTTACCGGCTTCTGCCTCCGGCCCGGATTCGGTGCCCCCGGAGACGAGTGGCGCCTGAGCCAAGTCTGGAAGCTCTGGCACCGTGGACCGGCCACGACGCAGCCGCAGGCAGTCGCCGAGTGGTGGGTGCTGTGGCGCCGGATCGCTGCCGGCCTCAAGCTGGGACAACAACAGCAGATCGGCGGCGGCCTGGTCAGTGAACTGGTCCCCAAGGCCGGCGAGCGGCTGCCCGCGGGCCGCAAGGCTGCCGGCCATGACTACATCGAGAAGTGGCGCTGCCTGGGCTCCCTGGAGCGCCTGGACGTACAGGTCAAGGCGCAGGTGCTCGATGCTCTCCTGCGCAGTCCGTCCCGTCTGGAAGACCACCACTACTGGGTGGTGGCGCGGCTCGGCGCCCGCCGCCTCTTCCATGGCCCCGCCAACGGCGTCGTTCCTGCCCGCACTCTGACCGGGCTGCTCGCGTTGCTCAGGCAACGCTGTCCGTCCGAGCGGCCCCCGCGGGCGGCGCTCTTTGCCGTCGCCAGCCTGGCCCGGCTCTGTGGTATCCGTGACCTTGACTTGGCTGACGAGGACCGCCTTGCTGCCCTGGCCCTCCTGCAGCAGGCCGGCGCTCCCGAGGCGTGGACCGCGCTGCTGACCAGCCATGCCGATGCGACGGACGAGGTCACTGCCGAACTCGTCGGGGATCGGCTGCCTCTGGGCCTCGCCATTGACAGCAGCGCGACCTGAGGGTACGGTGCGCGGGTCATTGACGCGGACAGAAGCACCCGAGGAACGGCATGGCCAAGGAACGTGACGTCGACGGCCCCGTCTGGTTCACCATTCGGGAAGCGGCGGCTTACCTCCAAGTCGGGGAGCCGACGATCTATCGCTGGATGCGGGACGCGCGCATCACCTACCGCAAGGTGGGCGATGCGACACGCTTCCTGCAACCGGACCTCGATGCCGTGATCGAAGTCTTTCCCAGCGCCAAATCCCCGTCGCCGGCCATCGAGGTCTGCCCGGCCTGCCACCATGATGTCCTGGTGGAGGGCGATCTGCGCAGTACCGGCAGCGTACACTTCCACCCGAGCCAGACACGTTTCTGGACCCTGAAGGACGGCAGCGTCAAGGCCCGCGCTCTGATGTGTACCCGCTGCGGTGTGATCACGCTCAAGGGCGACCTTGGTAAGCTTGTCGCACTGCAGACCGCGGCGAGCGCCGCGCCCACGCCGGAACCGTCGGCGCCGAAGCCGGAGTGACTCCAGCGGTCTTCTGGAGATGCGCCCGGCCGCGGGCGCGCGGTGGCGGCCCACCGCCTCTCCAGCGGTCTTCTGGAGATGGGCGCGGCCGCGGGCGCGCGGTGGCGGCCCACCGCCTCTCCAGCGGTCTTCTGGAGATGCGCCCGGCCGCGGGCGTGCGGTGGCGGCGCACCGCCTCTCTATCGGTCGGGCCGACGTCACTCCAGTCCGCAGCGCCGCCGCAACTCCTCGATCTCCAGCGACGCCGCTTCCCAGGCCGCCAAGGCGTCCGCGAGCTCCGTTTCGATCTGCGTCAGACGCCGGTTGATGGCCGCAAAGTCCGTACCCGGACGGGCCGCCAGCAGCGTCGCGTGCAGGATCGACTGCTCCTTCTCGAGGTGCGTCGAGGCCTGCTCCGCCCGCTGGATGCGCAGTTCGCAGGGGCGCCGCTGGCGCGCGAACTCCTGTCGACTCCGGGCCTCCTCGCGGCGCTGGGTCCGCCGGTCGTCGCCCGCCGCAACGCCCGTTGCCGCGGGGGTGGTGGCGGCGGCGATCCCGGCCTGTGCGGCGGCTTCCTCGACGGCCTTCTCGCGGTAGTAGTCATAGTTGCCGTAGTACTTACGGACGCCGTCGGGGGTCATCGCGTAGATGGTTCCAGCCAGGTGCCGGATGAACTCGATATCATGGCTGACCAGGCAGATCGTGCCCGGGTAGTCCCGCAAGGCGTCTTCAAGAGCTTCCCGCGCATGGACATCCAAGTGGGTCGTGGGCTCATCGAGGAGCAGGAGGTTGAGCGGTTGCAGCAACAGCCTGGCCAGCGCCAGCCGCACCTTCTCGCCACCGCTGAGCACCGCGACCGGCTTGTCGATCGCGTCACCACTGAACCCGAAGCCGCCCAGCAAGTCGCGGACATCCCCGTCGGACCGGCCGATGGCGGATTCACGCGCCGTGGCGTAGACGGTCTTGTCGGGGGCCATCACCTCAACGTAGTCCTGAGACTGATAGCCGATCTCGACGTGGTGACCCACCACCCGGCGCCCGGCGCTCAGTTCCAGTTTCCCGGCCAGGTGCCGCAGCAGCGTCGTCTTACCGAGGCCGTTGAGCCCCACCACGGCGACCTTCTCGCCGCGCTCGATGCGCACGTCCAGGTCACGGAAGATCCAGCGGGCTCCATCGTAGCTGAAGCCAGCCCCATCGAGCCGCAGCACCTCCGCCCCGCAGTGCGGCGGCGGCGGCAGCCGGATCTTCATCGTCCGGAACACCGCCGGCGGCGCCTCGACGTCCTCGAGCTTCTCCAGCATCTTGATCCGGCTCTGCGCCTGCGCTGCCTTCGTGGCTTTGCTGCGGAAACGTTCCACAAAGCGCTCCAACTGGTCGCGCTTGCGGTCGTGGTTCTTCTTGGCTGCCAGGAGTTGGTCGTGACGCGCCTCCCGCTCCAGCATGTACTGCCGGTAGTTGCCGTTGTAGCGCGTGACGCGGCCGGCCATGACCTCCAGGGTGGTTTCGGTCAGGGAATTCAGGAGGTAACGGTCGTGCGCAATCAGTAGCAGGGTGCCGCTGAAGTTCTTGAGGAACTCCCGCAGCCACTCGACGGCGGGCACATCCAGGTAGTTCGTCGGCTCGTCCAGCAGCAGGATGTCGGGATGGGCCACCAGAACGCGGGCGAGTTCGGCCCGGATCTGCCAGCCGCCACTGAAGGACCGGAAGGGCATCTCGAAACCGCGCACGGTGAAGCCCAGACCGCTCAGCGTGGCCTCGGCCCGGGTGCGCAGAGTGTAGCCGCCACCGTGCTCGAAATCGGTCTGCAGTTCCCCCAGACGGCGCAACAGCCGCTCCCGTTCCGCCCCGGCGGCGGCCGCCAGGGAGGCTTCCACCACGTGGATGTCCGACTGCATCTGCCGCAGCGCCGGCACGGCGTTCTCAACGTACTCGAGCAGAGTGTCGTCATGCAGGTGGGGATTGAGTTGCTGGTGCACGTAGCCGATCGATTGCCCCGTGGGTACCGATACCTCGCCCTTCTCGGGCTCCATGTGCTGACAGATCAGCTCGAAGATGGTGCTCTTCCCGGCACCGTTGGCGCCGACAATGCCCACCCGCTCGCCCGGATGCACGGCGAACGTCGCATTCACCAGGACATCCTGGGTGCCAAAGGACTTGCGCACGGACTGGAACTGGATCATGGAATGCCTAACGGGGCAGAGGCCCGGCGTCGTCCGCCGCTGCGGCCTCTTCTTCGGTACTGTGCACGGCTTGTTTTCAGGCTGAAAAAGACCACGGTAATGTGATGGTTCATCACGACTCCCACAACCCGACGCACAGCGTTTCGCTGCCGGCGCCGTCTCCAGACGGCCTGGCGGCTCTTCTGGCCCTGCCTGAGGATGAGCTTCTGCAGCGCGGACGGCTGCTGCACGCCGCCGGTTCCGTGGCGAACGCCGACGTCTACCTGCTCGCGGAGGACGCTTCTCCGGCAGTGCTGAAGACCTTCCGCCGCCGGCCCTGGCTCGTGCGCGTCTGTTTCTCGCGCTGGACCCTGGCCCACGAGGTGGCCATCCTACGCTGTCTGGACGGGGTTCCCGGAGTCCCCCTCGTCTGGGGGCGCGCCGGCCGGGACTCGTTCCTGATGGAGTACATCGCGGGCGCCGGTCCGCTGCGCAACAGTCGCGAGATCGCCGCCGCCGAGTTCCCCGGCCGGCTGTTCTTCACGCGCCTTCGCGACCTGGTTGACGCCATGCATGCGCGCGGCGTCAGTCACGGCGATCTACGCCGGCTCAACGTCATGCGCGGGCCGGGCGACGTGCCTTACCTGATCGACTTCGCCACCGCGCTGTCGGCCCAGGGGTTTCTGGCCCCACTGCGACGACGCCTCGTCGCTCTCGTGGCCCGAGCCGACCTCTTCGCCGTCGCCAAACTCATCGCCTCCTACTACCCCGACCTGCTCACCGACGCCGAGCGCGACCGCCTCGCCAACCTCCCGTGGTACCTGCGCGCTGGCCGTTTCATCCGCAAGCGCATCTACGGCCGCTTCATCAAGCAGAAGCACTGGCGCCAGCGCTGGGCGCGGTGGCGCCAGGGAAGCCGGCGGCAGCCAGGAACGTAGAGCGCGGCGGCTTCTGGAGATGCGCCCGGCCGCGGGCGCAGCGGTGGCGGCCCACCGCCTCTCCAGCGGTCTTCTGGAGATGCGCCCGGCTCGGGCGCAGCGGTGGCGGCCCACCGCCTCTCCACCGGTCTTCTGGAGATGCGCCCGGCTCGGGCGCGCGGCGGCTCCCGCCGCCTCTCCACCGGTCTTCTGGAGATGCGCCCGGCTCGGGCGCGCGGCGGCTCCCGCCGCCTCTCCACCGGTCTTCTGGAGATGCGCCCGGCCGCGGGCGCGCGGCGGATCCCGCCGCCTCTCCAACCCCGTGCATTGGGGCCAGCGTGCACTATCGTATAACTGGGTTTCAGGCATCTGCTCCCGCCCACGAGACACCGGGGTGCACCATGAGAACCGTCATCTGCGTCGCAGTTGGGCTCACTCTGTCCTGTGCTGCTATCGCCGCGCCTGCCGCGGCCCCTGACGGCGCCAGGACTGTCTTCGTCCTGCCGGTCAAGGGCGCCATCGATCAGAGCATGCTCTACATCTTCCGGCGCGCCTTCCGCGACATCAAACGTCTGCAGCCCGCGGCCGTCATCCTCGAACTCGATACCCCCGGTGGCCGCCTCCTGGAGACGCAGGAGATCCTGCGCTGGATGGGGTCGCTCAAGCCGAGCATTCCGGTGTATGCCTACGTCAACCCCTCCGCCTACAGCGCCGGCGCCATTCTCTGCCTCGGCACCCAGCGCATCTTCATGAGCCCTGGCTCGCACATCGGTGATGCCCTGCCGATCCTGATCAACCCCCTCAGCGGCGGCGTCCAGGAAGTGCCGCCCGATATCCGCGAGAAAATGATCTCGCCCACGCGGGCCCTCGTCCGCGGCCTGGCGCAGGACAATGGCTACAGCGTCGAGTTGGCCGAAGCCATGGTCGACCCGGACCGCGTCTTCGAGGCGGGACCGGTCAAGTGCCCCGCCGGCGAGCTGCTCACCCTGACCGCGCAGGAGGCCACGGCCCTCCTGCCGCCTGACAACACGCCGCTGCTGGCCAGCGCCGTGGTGACCACGGTCGCCGAGATTCTCCCGCTGATCGACCTGCCGGGAGCGCGCCTGGTCCGCTTTGAGGAGGTCGGTTTTGAGCGCCTGGCGCGCTGGATCACCGGCTTCGGACCCCTGCTGCTCGGGCTGGCCGTGCTGGCCCTGTTCATCGAGTACAAGACCCCTGGATTCGGCATCTTCGGGATCTCCGGCATCGCCCTGCTGACCCTCTACTTCTTCGGGCACTACATCGCGGGCATGGCCGGCTACGAGGAGATGCTGATCGTGTTCATCGGCCTCGTCCTGCTGGCCGTCGAAATCCTCATCATCCCCGGGTTCGGGGTGACCGGTATCCTCGGCATCCTGCTGGTGCTGGTCGGCAGCATCATGGCCCTGATCCCGATGCTCCCCGACAGTCTCCCCAGCCTGCCGGGCAGCGATAGCCTCACGCTCGACTACTATGTCATCGGCGCCCTCTGGCGAACCTGCTCCACGGCCGCGGTTGTGGTCGTGGGCCTCTGGCTCCTCAGCAAGGTCCTGCCGCGCCTGCCTGCCTACCAGAAGCTGGTCCTGCAGACTGCCCTGGGGCAGCAGCGCGGCTTCGTCACCGGCGCCGGCCGCTACGAGCGTTACGCCGGACAGACCGGCGTCGCCCGGACCGACCTCCGTCCGGCCGGTACCGCCGAGTTCGGCGGCGAACGCCTCGACGTGGTCACCTCCGGCGACCTCATCGCCAAGGGCAGCCCCATCCGCGTCCTGCGCGTCGAAGGCAACCGTATCGTGGTGGAAGCAGCGTAGCGTATCGCGGCATGATCAGCTAGAGGGGTGCTTGCGGAACCGGGCAAACTGTTGTACACTGTTCACGGTACGTCAGGCCGAGCCGGCGTACGGCCCCAGGGGCCGCGCTGGACTGCGGGCGACGGTGTGGGCAACGGGATCATCACGCGGGGTTGTGAGAGGACCAAAGCATGAGCAGACGACACAGCCGGTTCACCCTCATCGAATTGCTGGTGGTCATCGCCATTATCGCCATCCTGGCGGCGCTGTTGCTGCCGGCCCTCGCCCACGCCCGCGACAAGGCCCGCGCCATCACCTGTATCTCGAACCTCAAGCAACTGGGGATGGCGGGTGTGATGTACTCGAACGAGAACCAGGAGTACAGCCCCTGCTTTGTCCAGGACGGAGCCTTCTGGTGGCAGCGCTGGCAGAAGTACTACGTGAACTACGGCGTGCTCAACTGCCCCAATCTGAATGATGAGACCAAGTTCCCGTCAGCCTCCACCGGCAACTCCTGTGAGTACGGTCTCAACTGGAGCGGCTGGACGACCGGCGCCGCCGCGGTGTATGATGCCTTCGGCGGATTCGGTTACTGGTGCCAGCTCGGCTCGGCATCGCACGATCTGCGCGGTGGCCCGCTCACCATGGGCGATCTCGTCAGCCCTTCCGCCATGATCTGGGTCGGCGATGCGCGCACTACAGACACTCCCGGCCTGGCCATGCTCGGCTTCCCCTCCGACAGTGGCAACGGCAACGCCGGGGGGACGGGGGCTCTCGTTCCACGCCCGCATAACGACGGGGCCAACATGGTCTTTGCCGACGGCCATACGGGCTGGTACTCGTGGACCCAGTTGATCGGCACCAACATGCGCAAGAACTGGAGCAAGCTCAACAACTGAGCCGCGCATCGGTTGTACCGCCGCACTTCGGATGACCACCCACCTCCCGACCACTCCCTCGGGCGGTGGGTGTTGTTTTTGAGGTGTTTCCCCACCCTCCGGTTCCACCCCTCGCCGAGCGCTGCCTGCCCCCGTCTGTGGCACTTCGACACCCCATCCGTGAGGACCATTTGCTCACGCAGGCCACCGGTAAACGTCGACTCTGCGGTGGTAGCCGCTCTTGGCGCAACCCGGTCAGGGGTGACCCTGGGATCCCGGCCTTGTGTTCCGTACAGAGGGGGGCATCGGCTCGGCTTCCATGGTGGCCCGACGTGGAAAATCGGGAGGATGTGAGACGCGCGCCTGCGACCAGCACAGGGCGACCTAGGAATTGCTGCCTTGGAGCCCCGCTCCCGAAGGGGGGGCTCCTCGAACTACGGACACGGCCGTCTCGCGCATATCGAGCCGCCCACAGCCCTGTGGGCGCTTGCCGCGACACGGCGCCCGCCCAGACGCAGATCCCGCTCAGAGGCAGGAAAGCACAGCGCCGGGTCCCATGACCCGGCGCTGTCAGCAGCCAATGATTGCGGCTTCAGGCCGCGCGGCGGCGGCGTCCCAGCAGGCCCGCCACGCCTGCTAAGGCGAGCAAGCCCAGTCCTGCCGGCTCAGGGACGGGAGTGAAGACGAGGGAGAAGGCCGGCGACGGAACGTTATGGCCACCAACCAACAGCGGCAGTGGCATTCCAGGGAGATCGCCATACTGGTAGTTCGACGTCCCCGAATTGTTCTGCAGATACCAGTAACCACCGACGAGATCGCTAGCGCCGCCGGCCGCAGTCTGCTCCATGACCAACCAGTACTCCTCACCGTGTATGAACGTGCCCGAGGAACTCGCACCACACCTAGCCAGAGTCGAAGGACTCGGACCGTTGACTGGCCACCCTCCCGAAGGCGCCGAGAAAGACGCAACCACCTGGCTGACCTGGGGGGCATCGAGGACATCGTTGCCCGGCACAGAGTCCATGACCAAGTAGAACAACGGAGCCACGGAGTTGGAGCCAGAAAGTACAGAGATAAAAAAGGGCACGTCAAGGGTATTGGCACGTGCCCCATAGACGGTAGGATCCAAGGGGTCATCCAGAAGAAAGGTGAATCCCACGGCAATCCCCTGGAGGGGAATAAAGCCCGCCACACCCATCGTGACAGGCACCGCCGTTGCGCCGTAGGGCGGCGCGCTGGGACTTAGGGTCGAAATGGTGACCGGCAGATAGTCAGCGGTCGCTGACACCGCCAGCACAAGCAGTCCAAAGCCACCAGCAAGCTTCCTGTGCTGTCCCATATCCATCCTCACTCACAACAGTTTGCGGGGAAACCCCACCCACTCCTCAGAACAGAACATACAATACAGCGCATGACGCCGACAAGTCAAGGGCACCAAAGCGCAAAAAAGCAGGCGTAGGCGCGCCTTCTACTGCCGCCAACTGTTGACATCCCCATCGGCACCCTTGCTATTGGCACCGTCCTTGCCGAGAGAGAAGACGGCGACCCGGTTGTAAACCTTCTCGTAGGGGCCGAAGGTGGTGTCAGCGTCCAGGGCGATGTCGCCGCTGTAGTCGAGGTCCAGGAACACTTTGTAATCGCGTTTCCAGGGATCGAGAAGGAAGCCGGGGCCCTGCTCGGTGGAGATGTCGAGGTAGCGCTTGCCGCGGGCGTTACCGCAGGGCGAGACGTTCTGCAGGGTCTGGATCAGAGCCGTGTATTCAGCCGAACTGAGGACGCGCTCAGCGCCGCCCATGGGCAGGTAACCGTAGTCGCTCTCGTACATGGCGATAGCGGTCTGCAGCATCTTCATCTCGGTCTGCGCCCGGGTCCGCTTGGCGTGTTCCCGCGCGCCCGCCAAGGCCGGCAACAGCAGCCCCGCCAGCACGGCGATGATGGCGATCACCACCAGCAACTCGATCAACGTGAACCGTCTGCAGACTACTTTCATCGGCGTATCTCCTTTACGTTCTCTCGACGCTTTCCTGCAGAACCTCACTCGGGCGCCCTTGCTTCGGCTGGCCTTTGCGCCAGCAGTCGTTCAAGGAACCCGCAGAACCCAGCCAAGTCGTGAGCCAACAGAACCGCAAGCCGCTCGTACTGGCCGAGCAGGAAGTCCAGTTTGTCCCAGTCGTAGTCGAATCCGAAGTAATACCTCCGGAAATGCCGGAACCTCCGCAGTTCAGTCAACCGCACGTAGGCTTCGTCACTGACAGCGCGCTCGCGGACCCCTGGAATGCTAAACGTCATCTTGCGCAGAACCTCCGCGTGCCAACGGTCGGCAGGCAGGTTGTTCTCGAAGAACTGCGAGATCCTCCAGAATAGCGTCTCCGCGCACGTATAGTAGTCGGTCAGCACCTCGGCAACCACGATGGCTGCTACCCTGCCCCGCCCAAGTTGCACATACTCGCTGGCCATGAACTGGTTGTAGAAATCCTGCTGGCGTGCCATCAGGTCCAGGGTCTTCTGGACCTCAGCCTGCAGCTCTCTGATCCGGTCAGGACTGCGATCGGTCATACACCAGCAGGCCTTTCCGCCGTATGCTGTCGGCGTGCACCGGCTCGATCTTCTCAATCTGCACCAGGTCCAGCGGCAGCGTGGCCAGCTCTTCGGCGTCGCCGAACATCGCGAAGTACCGCGCCGCGTCCGTCACGCCCTCGACCGCGATATCGATATCGGACACCGCACTGAAGCCCCGCCCATGAACCAGTGATCCCCACTGCCAGATCCGCGTCGGCTCATACTTGGCGACGATCATAGCGATGATCGCCGCCGCCTCCTGCCGGGCCTGCTGCAGGTGTCGATCCAAGTCACTGACCCGTTCCGCTTCGCGCGTCCGCAGGCGCTGCGCGGCCGCAGCGTAGTCAAAACCGACACTCATCAGCGCTGCTTCCAACTGCAGATGTCGTCCAGGTCGGTTCCGGCGGAACCAGGAGGCGGGCGGTAATCTGGGCCTCTGGACCAGAGATGGTAGCCTTCCGACCATGCGGTTCCCCCAGCATCGGCCGTCGAGTACTGAAACGCACGTTGCCAGCCGTCCAGGTACAACCCACCGCTGTAACCCTCGAGGTAGGGGCGTCCGGTCTGACTGTGGGTGAAGGCGGCGGCAGTGAAATTGAGATCACCGCCGCCCGCCTGCTGCGGGAAGTACCCACGGTCCTGAAAATGCTCTTGCAGGGCCGTCATCATGGCCTCCATACGCGCCTTCGTCCGCGCCTCGTGCATATTGCGGGAGACCACGTTCGAGACGCCCATGAGCAGTCCGGCCAGGACGAAGATGATCGCCATGACCGTCAAGAGCTCAATCAGGGTGAACCGTTTCGTCGTCATAGGCCGCATGAGAACCCCATCCACATGTCTGGTGAACCCGCTAGGCGTTACTTCCGAGCCTGAGGGGCATTCGCTGCCGGACCGGCCGGGAGCGTCCGGCCCAGGAACTGCTGCTCAACCCATCTCGTCGCCTCTGCCTCGTTCATGCCCATGGTCGCTACCATGTACTCATGCGCGTACCAACTCCGCGGCACGCGCTGGCCGGCTACTTCGGCGATACGGTCGTCAAGGGCCCGTAAGCGATTCAGGGCGTCGCGAGCCCCCTTCATGTCGCCGCTCTTGTAGGACTGCAGAAAGTGCTGGTTACCCTTGGCACACTCGGCGAAGAGCTCCGAGATTGCGCGCAGCTTCTTGGCGCCCTGGGCGTCGCCGGCCTTGGCTGTTTCCTCGGCCTTCTTGTTGATCGAGATGGCGGCGTCGCGGTTCTTCTCGGCATCCGACTGATTGCCGGCGATAATGGGGGCGAACACGCGCTGTTCGACCTGCTCGCGGGTGGCCCCGGTCTTCTTGGCCCACTCGGAGATGCTCAGGAGACGGGCTGATTCCCTTTCGGCGGGAGTCTTTGGCCTGGCCTCCTCGGCCGGTTTGGCCGCGGCGTTGGCCGCGGGTGGGACGGGGGTCTGTGCTGCCGCCGCCACCGCCATGCCGACGCCCAGGGTCACGCTTCTGATCCAGACGCGCAACATGGGTCAATCCTCCAAGTATTCAAAGCTGACAATGCGGAACTGGCTCGTGGCGACATCACGCCACACCAAGGCCATCACCTTCTGCTCAGCCATCGGCCGGCAGTAGCGATCATTATGCCCCGGCACGTCCGGAGGGTCATCGATAGCGCCGCCGGGCCCCAAGTCATAACGCACCCAATCTGTCCCCGGGACCTTCAGTCCCGGCGGAAGCTCCCCGACGTCCTGCACGGCCTTGGCACAGACGAGCACGGTATAGTAGCTGATTCGGTCGTTGAGGAGCCCGACCACCTTGCCGACGACCTCTTCCTGGAGGCCGTCCGTATCGCGCGTCCCCAGCAGGGCGTCGATGGTGGCGTCGTCGGCGCCGGCGGCGTCGACTCCGGTCAGCCTGCTATAGAGGACCGCGGCGGCACGGCCATGCACCGCACCGGCGGCAGAACTCCAGAGGGGCGCCGCCCCCGCAGCGGCCATATCAACGGTCGCGTCGGCCAGGGCGACGTTGTCGGTCACCTCGGTACCCGAGCCACAGGGATCAGCATAGGTACTGCCGAGGTGGAGGCCTTGCAGCAGGGGCTTCCAGACGCGCGGCTGGATGTCCCAGACGTTGAGGAGACCGCGTCCGGCGCTGGTTGCGGCCGTGAGCTTGATCTGGTTCAGCAACGGCCAGTCACCATAGGCGTACTGCCCAATGTCGGCCGCCGCTTGCGTACTGCTGTGGAAGTTGAGGGTGCGCCAGGGTTCGGCACGGTGGATCGCTCCCAGTTCCCAGAAGGATACCACGGGGCCGTTACGGATGAAGGGAGTCGACCACTGCACGGGATCTGCAACGGCTTCTGTGTCGCCATTTCCAGGGTCGACGCACTGTGAATTCGGGTCGTCGGGTGTACCGGAAGCCGGGCCTATGCCGTTACTGCTGACGAAACCGTTCACCCACTTCCACTCAGATGGAGCCGTGTTGCAGCGCGGATCGTTGACCCCGGCACTTATCTCCATTGGACTGGCGCCGGGAAGCAGTGCGACAGGGGCGACCGGGCAGGGGGGAAACTCAGCGTAATCCCATAGACCCGCAGCCGTGGGAGCGCCGCCGGGGCCACTCACGGCAGCGCGCATACTCGTGATCGCAAAGGTAGGCGAGCCTGCCCCTGAGAGGGCAGCCAACGAGAATGTGAACGTTGGGGGCAGTCCGGTGGAGGTAAGAAGATCCAGCCACCCAGTGCTCCCGTAATCGCGACTGGGAACCGCAATAGAGCTCGATGAGCAGCGTAGGAACTTGGAGTATGACTCGCCGTTAGCCGTGAGCACAACTTCGACGCTGAGGTCAACCCGGTAGCCCGCAGGGCGAACCGCAGTGTAGAGGTTCGCCAGCTCAACAGCCCCCTGGACTGCGATGTCGACCTCGAAGCCAGTGAGTGGGGGCGCCAGAAGCCTGAAGGCAGCAAACCTGGCGCGGACGTAGGCCTCGTTTATGTAGGGGACATCCTCGAGCCCCACGTAGGTCGCCGTACCCACCGAGTGTTCGTCAGGTCCAACTGGTGGCGGCGTGTAGTCATTCTCCGTTGCGGTTGAGGTCAGACCGTCGGACACATCCGCATCGAGGAAGTCGATGACGTTGGCGACAACCTGCTTCTGGACCGTCGCCGGGAGAATCTGGCCGATCCAGGGCAGGCCGACGCCGGTGGTTCCGACGGGCTGACCGGCCGGGTAGGGCTGGTCGGCGGGGGCCGAACCCGTGGGGAACAGGGTGCCGGCGTTCTCCACATCGACATTGTTCCAGTCGTTGTCGGTGCTGGGGTTGGTGTTGTCGATGTCGTTGATGTCACAGCGGTGGAGAAGAGCACCGCCTGGCGTCGCCGAGTAAGCCTCGGGTTCGTCGACGCTGAAGGGTCGCAGCGACCAGGTGAAGCGGTTCAGCCAGGCCTGGTTGGCGCCCAAGCCGCTGAAGGCATTCATGATATGGTAGATCGACTGCCAGCGGCCAGGGGACGGCATGGCCGTATTGAAGAGGTTGCCGACCAGCGTACCGTAGGAGTACGGTGGCGTCCACGTACTATCCTCGGCGCAGACGTCAGCCATGGCGATCTCGCGCAGGTCGAGGCCGAGTCGGGTATCGGGGTTACTGGTGGCCTCCGAGGCGGTGCCGTAGATTGAGCCGACAGCCTGGGTCGGATCAATCTTGCCGGTCTCGTCGATGACTAAGTAGCCGACGAGACCGACACAGGACTCCACGCCGGCGGCATGGGTTACCTTGATCGGGATCCAACCGATGGCGGTATGCAGCGTGTCTGACGGGGTGAACTGGAAGGACGTCGTACCGACGCGGATAGTGGAGCCCAGTGCGTATTGGATGGAGTTCTCAACCACGCCGGAATCAACGCCACACTTGACTGAACTGACGCTGCCCAGGTAGCGTCCGTCCCGACCGGGAGGCGCGGGGGGAGACACGGTGGGATCGAACACCCAGGGCGCAGCACTCAGGGCCGTGGTTGGCACGAAGAACCCCGCCCCGGGTGCCGGGTTGCCGGGGTACTGCTCACGCAGGAAGGCGATGGCGCGCTCGACGCCGGATTCGGCCAGCAGGCGGGCCCGGATCAGATCGGTGTTGACGCTGGCCGCCAGGCGCTCGGTGCGCGTGGTGTAGGCGAAGGCCAGGGCCATGATCAGCAGCAGCGCCAGCACGCCGAGGGTCATCATCAGCGCGATGCCCCGCTGCCGTGAGGTGGACTTCAAGCGTTTCATGACTGGGTTCCTTGCTGCTGCACCCTCGGCGACGGACGGCGCCCTTACTGGCGGCCGCCCAGGAAGATCATCTTCGAGAAGGTCAGCGCCACCTCGCTCTCGAGTCTGGACTTATCAGGACCGGTCAGCAGTTTCCAGCGGTTAAACGACTTGCCGTCCATGATCCGCAGGCGCACGTCCACGGCGTAGGGAACCGCGGTTTCGACCGCCGTCCCGAGCCAGGGGGTAACGGCGCCCATGCCCTCGTTGTAGCAGATGAACTGGACGCCCAGGACGCCGTCGATAACCTCGTTGAAACCGCCTTGCTTGTTGATGCAGCTCGGCGCACCGGATCTGTCCTCGTAGAGATCCCAGCCGGTGGCGAGTCCTGCCGAGTTCTCCAGGGCCCGTTCGAAGGCGTAATTGGTAGCGTCGAACTGGTAGCCGACCTCGGCGAGCAGGCTGACGCTGGGAGAGGACTCGGACCCCCCCGCTCCGACCGCTCCGTTGCTGACGAAACGGAGCTTGTCGAAATCAACCTGCTGGAAGCGGATGTGCTGTCCGGGCACGTCGTTGGCGCGGGCTATGGCGCTCTGCAGGTCGCGGGTGATCAGGTCCATGGCGATGCGCGACTTCTCATAGACTTCCTGGCTGGAGGTAGCCACCGACCAGGCCTGCTGCGCTCCGGCGATGAAGCGGAAGAGCAGGAACATCATGATCACCAGCACGGCCATGGCGGCGAGCAGTTCCACCAAGGTGAACTGCCGTGTCCGGCAGGGGACCGGTGATTGATCTGTACGACCGCTGTTCATGTGGTACGTCCCCGTGACGAGGGAACCTCAGGTGCCGGGCTTAAACACTTCGAGACGGTAGACGGCCTTCTGACGGCGCTGGTAGGGGAGCTCGGCGGGCCAGCTCGCTTCCAGGTTGATCGCCAGGGCGGAGAGTGGGTTCATGGTGATGCTGCCGCCGACCGTTGGGTTCGGGTTCGGCGTGGTGACGTCTTCGCGCCAGAGCCGGTAGACGCTCGAGAAATCCACGATCGGCATGGCGGCACTGCCGCGCTGGAACACAACCTTGAGGACGCCGGCGTCAGCGGAGTGCTGCTGGTACTGAAGGTTGGGGGTGATCGCTACCGCCGCGCCCCACGCGGGGGTCTCGGACGCGCCAGGCGCAGGGACAGAAGGTTTGGCGGCTGGCAACCACGTCGGATCAGCCGTAATGGCCCAGCCTCCGGGTGTTCGCGCTTGCGCCGCGAACCAGTGCAGGAATTGGTCGGCGGAGTCGCCGGCGAAGCTCTCGGCGACCGAATCGCGGCTGGAGGCGAAGCCGTAGGGGAAGAGGGCCATGATGCTGACCGCGCCGATGGCGATGACGCCCAGGGCGAGCAGCACCTCGATCATGTTGAAGGGTGTTTTTCTCATCCGCGTTCTCACCCCTGCCGTTGGCGGGCCCAGCCTCTACTCCCCAGGACGCTCGTAGGTCACGCGGCCGGTGTACTGGTTGACGTTGATGTCGATCCAGTTCTTGCCATTCTTGATAAGCGGGGTGGCAGCGCCGGTAGGCAGGGCGCCTTCCACCAGAGTGACGTAGCGCTGCAGGCTGCCGCCCACCTGGCCGGAGGCCTTGAAGACGACGGCACGGACGTCGTCCGTGTAGTCGGGCACGGAACCGACGGTGATCGGTGCATCATCCACCGGGGGCGAGGGGACCCCCGCGACCGGCGCGCCGTCGCCATCGACTTCGGCAACGACGGCGCCGATCGGGGCGAACGACCAGGCGGCATTCGTCACCCACTCCTGCCAGACGTAGTTGGCTGTGCCCGAGGTGGCGCGCGTCACAATGCAGGGGCGGAAAGCGACGTAGGCCGTCGCATTGCCGCCGTCGGAGTTCACGGTCGGGAAGAGGACGGCGACCGTCTTGCGTTTCGAGATGGCCTCCTGGCGGGCCAGGCGGAGTTGCGAGCCGACCATGCGCGAGGCGGCTTCGACACTCGAGCCGGAGGTGATTTTGACGAGGACCGGGACGGTGACGGCCAGCAGGATCCCCACGATCAGCATCACCGTCAACAGCTCGATGAGAGTGAAGGGGACGCTTCGCACCGTCGTTGGCTTGGTGTTCCGCAGTCTCATCCCGTCTGCACCTTTACTGCTGCGTGTGGCGAGCCCTGCACGGCCGGCCGGGATGGCATCCCCGCCGCGGCTGTCCTGGCGACACTCGAGCGGGACCGCGCCTGCCGGCGGGACGCCATCAGCACCTGCCACCGCCCGGCTCGGTCCGCTTACAGTATACCTAGACAGTGGCGAGGTTACAAGCATGAAACGGGAGGGAGGGGGCCGATGTTTGGGCGCAGGTGGCCAGCGCTGGCCGCCAGCACTAGATTGAGCGCGCGGTGGGCCGGATACTTACTCACAGGCGTCCCACAGGACGCCAAGGCTGTTAGGTATTCAGGCTGTAGGCTGTTAGGTCCTACCGCGGGGCATTTTGCGTTTCCGGATTCGGGTCCGGTGTTGTAACCTAATAGCCTACAGCCCAAACCGCTACAGCCTCTGGGTCTTCCATGGGGCGGGTGTGATACTCACTACAGGAATGGCTGGATGACCCTCAGGGCGCTCATACTGGGACTGCTGCTGTCTCTGTTCATCGCGGGCGCGGGCTATATCAATGACCGCGTGCTGGACTTGGAGAGCTTCAACAACGGGCACCAGTTAGCGATTATCGTGACCGGGTTGATGATCGTGGCGGTGGTGTTGCTGAACCCGCTGCTGCATCGCTTGCGCCGGGGCCTGGCCTTTCGGCCGGCGGAGATCGGGGTGGTGGTGATCCTGATGATGGTCGCCTGCAGCATTCCCGGGCGTGGCCTGCTGGAGCAGTTCGTGCAGGTGCTGGTGATGCCGTTCCACTGGGAGCGCATCAGTCCCGGCTGGCGCGAGCAGCACATGCTGGAGTACGCCCCGCCGGAGGCGCTGGTGGACAGCACCGACTACGACGGGGTGGTGGCGCGTTTCGTGACCGGTTCGGACCGCGCCAACTACCCGTCGCCCAGCCCGTGGGACAGTCTGGCGCGCAAGTGGCGTCAGGTGCCGTGGGGGGCGTGGGCGGCGCCGCTGTGGACGTGGGTGCCGATGGTGCTCCTGTGCTCCCTGTGCATGGTGGGGATGGCGCTGATCGTGCATCGGCAGTGGTCCGCGCACGAGCACCTGCAGTATCCCATCGCCGCCTTTACCTCGGCGCTACTCGAGCGCGACGAGAGCAAGGCGTTCGGGCCGATGCTGTACCAGCGGACCTTCTGGATGGGCTTCGCGATGATGTTCCTGATCCGGCTGAACAACGGCCTGTGCCAGTGGTTTCCAGACTACCTGGTGCCGGTCGAACTGAGCTATCCGCTGTGGGCTTTTGGGGCCAAGTGGCCGGCCCTGTACCGGAATCCCTGGGCCTGGGGCCTGCTGCGACTCGAGATCTTTCCGCTGGTGATCGCGTTCGCCTTCTTCCTCAACTCCGAGATTTCGTTCACGCTCGGCATCTCGCAGGTCCTCTGGGCCTGTGTCTGCATTCCCATGGTGACCAGCGGCATCAGCGTCGTGACCGACTACGACATCGGCGGTTGGCAGGGCTGGCACCGGGCCGGCAGTTACACCGCCTTCACCCTGATGCTGCTCTACTCCGGGCGGCACTACTACGGCGAGACCCTGCGCCGGGCCTGCACGCGCTGGCGCGGCCACGGCGAGGAGGCAGGGGCGGTGTGGGGGTGGCGGCTGTTCCTGGTCACTCTGGTGGGTCTGCTGGCGCTGGTGATCCGTCTGGGGTTGTCCTGGCCGATTGCGGTTGGCACGGTGCTGTTGATGCTGATGACCTTCCTGATCGTATCGCGCCTGAGCGCCGAGACGGGGCTGTTCTTCATCCAGCCGGGCTGGCAGCCGTTTGGCGCCCTGATGCCCCTCTTTGGCACCTACTCCATGGGCCCGACGAGCATCGTGCTGTCGGCGCTGGTGTGCGGGGTTCTCTGCATCGACCAGAGTCAGGCTCTGATGCCCTACCTGACCAATGGTCTGAAGATTGGCGAGAAGCTGCGTCTGCGGCCGCTGCCGCTGGCTACGACCACGACGGCGATGTGGCTGGTGGGCATCCTCCTGGCGATCACGGTGGTGCTGGTGGTCTCCTACGACTTCGGCACGCCGACGCAGTACCACTGGTCCTACTACCGGGTGCCGACGATGCCCTTCCGGGCCGCGGAGCCAGCCCTGATGCAACTCAAGGCGACGGATCGGCTGGAGGCATCCGAGGGGCTGAGCGGCTGGGAGCGGCTGCGCAACATGAAGCCGGAGCGCGCCTTTGTGTGGGCGGCCGGTACGGGTTTTCTGGGGGTCATCGTGTTCAGCTTCCTGCGCTTGCGGGTGCCCTGGTGGCCCTTGCATCCGGTGCTGTTTCTGATCTGGGCGACCTACCCGCTGGCGGCGATGTCGAACTCGTTCCTGCTGGGCTGGATGATCAAGAAGCTGAGTCTGCGTCTGGGCGGGAACCGGATGGTGCAGCGGCTAAAGCCCTTTGCCATTGGGGTGATCGGCGGGGAGATCTGCGGCGCGCTGGTGTTCATGCTGGTCGGGGCGATCTATTTCTTCTGGACCGGCAGCAAGCCGATCCCTTACCGCTACTTCCCGCGTTGAGAAGCGGTGCGGAAACACCATCGACGCAGCGGGAGGGAAACGGCGGAAGCCTCCCGCGTGCGGGAAGCAGGACCGCCGGCTCCAGGCGTTCGAAGAAATGAAGATGATGATCCCGCAAAGACGCAAAGGCGCAAAGGAAGACGGGGAGTACGCAGAAGCAACGGGGGATGGGAACCGGATGACCCGGACAGATGGGGGCGAGCCGCCGAACCTGCAGGCAGGGCAGTCCCAACCTTGGCGTCTTGGCGTCTTGGCGAGAGAAAAGGAACCGAGTATGAACCCGTTGGGGGTGTGGACCCTCTTACCTCGGGCCGCACACCATGGCGGTGGCGGGCCGGGGCGATTTTCCCACCGGTTCTGAGTCTCTTAGTGTAACTGGCGTCCGCAGGATCCGTTGTGCTATTCATGAACATCGAACACTGAACGTCCAACGTCCAACGTCGAAGGGCGGACACTCGCCCGGGCGGTGGTACTTCGATGTTCGATGTTCAGTGTTCGGTGTTGGACGTTCAGAGATGCCTGCCATACACCAACGGAATAGGCGGACGACACACCAGGGCCGAGGCCAAAAGGCACGTGTATGCGCTTCTACAACTTCATTTACCGGACTGGCCTGGCGCTCTGCCTCGGCGCGTTCGGCTGGGCGCACGCGCTGTGGTCGGCCGAAGACGCTGCCGAGGGCGTGGCGCCGTTCTCCTTCGTCGTCTTTGGCGACAACCAGTTCGCCACCGAGAGCCCGACCTCAGGAGTGCCAGAGCGTCTGGCGGTGCCGAAGGTGGTTGTGGCGCTCAAGCCGACCCTGATTCTGCATACTGGCGACCTGATGGATCATGGTTACGACGCGGGCGCCTATGAGCGCTTCGCGGAGTACTACCGAGAGATGCTGGCCGCGGCGCCGTTCTTTCCCACGATGGGGAATCACGATGCCGGCAAGGGCATCGGCAACTACGGGGCTTTCCTGGAGGAGCAGGTGCGCCGCCGCAACGCCGCGGCCTACGGAGCTGAGGCTTATGCCCGGGAGTTCGTGGTGCGGCTGCGGGACGATCCCGTCGAGTACCCGACCCGCTTCAATGATCCTGGCGTGGCCGCGGCCAAGCGCCTGGTGCCGAGTGGGGTATCGTTCAAGACCTACTACAGCGTCCGCTTCCGCAACGCCTGTTTCATCTCGTTGGAGCAGGGCACGCGCTGGTGGGCCAACACGCCATTGCCCTGGCTGGAGCGCACCTTGCGTGAGGCGCGTGAGCAAGGCGGGACGGACCACATCGTCGTCTTCATGCATCATCCCCTGTACTCGACGACGATGGCCGACAACCCGCCGGATCCTGCCGCGCCGGGCAGTGGCGAGTGCATGCTGCCGGTGCGCCGCCTCTACGAGGACCTCTTCCGCCGTTACGACGTCACCCTGGTGTTCAGCGGCCATGCGCATCTTTACGACCGCTTCTGCGTTCCCGATGACGGTACGCCGACGCGGGCAACGCCGCCGCCGGGGCGCTACGAGCACGACGGCCGCAGTATCCATTACATCGTGACCGGTGGCGGCGGCGGGCCGCTGAATCCGGGCGGCTGGCGGGAGGAGTCGAGCTGGGCCTTTGCGCAGAACCGGGTGTGTGCCTACCACGTGGTCGAGGTCCTGGTCCAGGGCCGCGAGTTGACGGTGCGGGCGCAGCGGGTCAGCGGCACGGCCGAGCGCCCGGTCAATACGCTGTTCGAGCAGTTCACCATCGGTCCGTAGAAGGAGCGCCGAGCGCGATGACCCCCTCGATGAAGAGCAGACGGCAGGTGGTGCCGGTGTCGGCCGCGGAGCCGAGTGCGCCGGGCACGGTTCGGCTCAAGCTGGTTGCCCTGTTGAGTGGGGCCTGTCTGATGGCGCTGGAGATGGCGGGCGTGCGCCTGCTTGATCCGCACTTCGGCAGCACCATCTATGTGTGGGGCTCGATCATCGGCATCTTTCTCACCGCGCTCTCGGTTGGCTACTGGCTGGGGGGCAGGCTGGCCGATCGCCGTCCGGCCTTGGCGACGCTGGGCGGGGTGTTGCTGGCGGCGGCGCTGTGCACCTTCGTGATCCCGCCCTTGGCCGGGCCGTTATGCCAGGCGCTGGCGAGTTCCCAGGGGCTGGATCCGCGCCTGCGGGCGCTGCTGAGCAGCGTCGCCCTCTTTGCGCTGCCGTGCGCCCTGATGGGCATGGTCTCGCCTTTTGCCATCCGGCTGGCGACGCGCAGTGTCAGCGGCGTCGGCAGCGTTGCCGGGATGCTGTACGCGATCTCGACGGTGGGCTCGATCATCGGCACCTTCCTGGTTTCCTTCGTGCTGACCGAATGGATCGGGTCGCGTTGGATCGTCTACGGCGTCGGGATCGTGCTGGTGCTGGTCAGCGGCATTTGCTTTTACGGGGTCCGCGGGGTGCGGCGTGCCGGCAGTCTGGTCCTGGGCGGCGCCGCGATGGTGGCGGGCTGGTATGGGGTCGTTCAGGGCGAGGCTGCGGCCCGTGACTTAGTCCTGGCGCCCTTCGAGGAGATGCGTCAGCAGAGCGGCGGTAGCGGCCTCCCCGGTAAGGTGCTTGCGGCCCGCGAATCGGCTTACCACCGCATCACGATCGTGGAGACGCAGAGCTTTCTCGACCGCCGCCAACGGGCGCGCTACATGGTGTTCAACAACCAAGTGCAGAGCGGGATCAACGTCGCCGCCGACGGCACCGTTCCAGCGGGCCCGGTCGAGACGGCCTGCGGTTACGTTCGTTGGCTGCATGTGGGGGTCCTGTTCACCCAGCGCGCGCCGGAGCGGGTGCTGGTGATCGGCTGTGGCGGCGGCGTGGGGCCGCAGTCATTCGCCGACGACTATGCCGGGACGGTCCAGCGCATCGATGTGGTCGACAT
>CAILUI010000274.1 GCA_903837355.1 uncultured Victivallales bacterium | reverse complement strand
GGCTTGTATGCTTTCATCATCTTCGTTGCATCGAGAGCGCCGGCTTTCACAAGGGCGCGAAGCGATCGGT
The DNA here is from genome assembly GCA_903837355.1 of uncultured Victivallales bacterium. Lineage (GTDB taxonomy): Bacteria > Verrucomicrobiota > Lentisphaeria > Oligosphaerales > JAFGRS01 > CAILUI01. The sequence goes on along the minus strand of CAILUI010000274.1, from coordinate 19,303 downwards.
TGAACCCATCGGCAATGAACCCACCGAGAACTGCCTCAATCTTCTCGTTTGCGATTGGTCTTGTTTTCATAACTCAGGCCAACGATCAGGCTCTATGGCGCGGTAGCCCGCGACGTAGCAGCCTGTGGTTAGCCGCTCTCGTCTGTCTGCTCTCTTGCCATCCGGATCGCGGCAGAGACGATATCCGAGTGCGGCGACCGCTCGTAAGCATCTGTAAGATCTTCCCAGTCAGTGAAGGTGCCTTCTCCGATCGACTTGCCCAAGTAGTCGTAGTCGAACTGAAACACCCGCCCATCTCCGGTCACCACGATACCGAATTCCAGTGACCGATCGTCCGGGAATGATTCGGCCACCAGTGATGTCGCTGGGTTGAGGCCTTTCTCCGTCAGAAGCGCGCGAACCCGGACCCACATCGGCTCCCTGCTGGTCCGCATGAGATCGGTACACAGTCTGATATGGTTGTCTCGATCCATCTCTTCGTCGGCTAACGCTTGACCTCATTTTCAAAATGAGACGCGCAAGGCGCGGGTCATTTTGTAAGATGGAGGTCGTTGTTGGCATCCTCGATTTCTACTTTGAGATCTATGAACCATGTGTTCTCGCCGGTGGGGGGCTCAACGGTTGCCTTGGTCGTAGTGACGGTAACGATGTCACCGACATGGATATCGGGATTGAGCCAGAATCCCTCCCGATCGTATTCATGATCACGCCCGTCGACCTCGAACCGAATGATGTCACAAGGTTCGTCAGCAAACTCATCTCTGGTGGGTCCGAGGTGGGTCACTGGCCCGCGTCGGACCTTGACCGGGAGTTTGCCATCATCCAGATGGGTCCACCACTGTTGGCTGCAAACGTCACCGTGCGCCGCCAGATACGGGTTGTCCGGAATCGCATGAAGTGAGCGATTGCAGGCTTGGATGAAGCCCGCTTGCTCGTCACTTGTCCTCAAGTCATAAATCGTCATCTTCATGATGCCAACGAAAAAGCTCAGCGGACCGCCGAGCGAAGCGAGGGAAGCCCGTAGGCAAGGCAGAAGAGCCACGGCGAAGGAGACGACCAGGGCCGGGTCCGCTGAAGCGCCTTGTTAGCTGTTATTTTACACAAGACTTTGCAATTCTTTTTTTAATTTTGTATATTTGAAGAACCATGCGATGGATATAATTATGAATATAATGGACACTGCATAGAAGCCTGCGTTCGGATGAAATTTATTGATTACCCATGTGATGCAAATGAAAAGCAATGGGATAAATGGTATTATTGGGAAGATGCAGGCACCAGCATTGGGTGTTCTGCCGTTTTTGATATGGCTGATATTGCCGTGGACAATCTCTGACGCAAAATTCATGAAGCAGAGAATGATTGAGAAAACTACAATTAGAAGATAGGCGAGCATAAACAGCTAACTTCTTATTCTACCCCGGCTCCCATTTGCCGGAAAACACCCCCGTTAGGACACTACAGTGGGTGCAGACCGGTGGGATGTCAAGGCGACCGCGAGGCTGGAGGGGCAGGGGCGAGGCGAGGGCCGGCGTTCGCAATTGCCCCGCATTTCCGGTGTTCTACGACGCGGCGCATATCCAGGCGAACCAGATATGCGAGTTAGTGCCGCCGGGGTGGGCGCAGAGGCGACCGCCTAGCAGGCGATTCCAGACGGGCTTCTATACCGACCAGGCCAAAGCGCGCACCCGGCGTCGAGACGCGGCAGGCGGGCACTGGCGGTCACAGGGACGCGGGATTGCGGGGGCCGTCGTCTGGGTTGTGGGCCATAGCGTCGCAGGTCCAGGTACCGAAGGATGTAGTAGGTGAAACGCGGGTCATGGCCCAGGAAGTCCGTGACCTATAGCACCGTGTGGGGCCAATAGTCGGTGGCGCAGTGGGTCACTACGCCCATGGAGCCGACCCCGCTCCGAGCGATAACAACACCAGGTCCCTTGGCCAACGCCCTATCATGGAAGCCGCTCTGGCCAGCGGAACCCATGTTAGGGATCAGGTCGCCGGCGCCTTTGAGTTCGGCCAGGGCTCTATTGGCCGCAACGCACTTCTTCAGAACGCGCTTGGTCTCCAGCTCGCACGGCGGCGGTAGAAGCGGTAGATCGTTGTAGGCTTGTCTGGGATGGAAGCTCATGCGCGTCGGGATCTGAGATTCTGCCGGATGGCATCTTCGAGTCTTGTGGACTCGGCGAACGGCGCTTCCAGTTCGGCCGTGAGCCGCCGCATCTTCACGTCGAAGGGCGCGGCGTCCTCCTTCTGGGCCTCCAGTTTGGCGTGTTTGGCCTCGAAGACATCGGAGATGTACGTGAGGAAGATCAGGCCGAGCACCACGTGCTTGTACTCGGCCGCGTCCATAGCCACCGCGCCGGGTGGTGTCAGAGCGGGCAGTGCGCAGCGATACCCAGGGGCTGGTAGTGTCGGGCACGGGTCTGTATGTTGGTGGCCAGCTTCACACAGCGGGCGGAGATGCGTTGAGGGCAGTATGTCGCAGGTGTGGCGAATCGAACTTTTCGGTGGTGTGCGGCTGGTGCGCGACGGCCAGGTCGTGTCGCGGTTCCGCTCGCGCCAGGTCGGCTCCCTGCTTGGCTATCTGGCCCGCTATCCGGGACGGGGGCATTCCCGCGAACGGCTTGCCGAAATGCTGTGGCCCGGCGCCAGCGCCGGCCGCGGTCGGGCCAGTCTGAGCACCGCTCTGTGGGCGCTGCGCCAACTGCTGGCGGCCTCGCCCGCGGGACCTGCCGATGTGATCGATGCCTCCCAGGATACGGTCTGCCTCCCCGCCGCTGTCTTCACGTCCGATGTGCGTGAGTTCGCTGGCCTGCTGCCCCGCTTGCGCACGGCCTCGACGGCGCGGCAACGTGAACTCATGGAGCAGGCCGTCGACCTCTACGCCGGCGACTTCATGGCGGGGTACTACGACGACTGGATACTGCCCGAGCAGGCGCACTTCATGGGCCATTTCCGCGACACGTTGGCGAGCCTGATCTCAGTCCTCGAACGTGAAGGAGAGCTGGTGCGCGCCGTCCAGTATGCAGCGCGCGCCGTCGACCTCGATCCGCTGCGGGAAGAGGCCCATCGCCGACTGATCGGCCTGCATCTCCGTGCCGGCGACACGGCGCAGGCCCGACAGCAGTACGCCCGACTCGAACACGTTCTCGCACGCGAGCTGGCAACCACGCCAGCGGCGGCCACGCGCGAACTGGTCGCCGGGATACGAGCGCCGTCACCGACCCAACGCGGTGCCGCCGCCGCAGCGTTCCGAACTCCGGCCGGGACCGAACTGCGCTCGGGGACGTTCACGGTACTCATGGTTGACCGCGGCGACCGCCGGGGGCACGGTCCGTTACCGGCACTCGTGCGCATGGAACTGGCCAGTCAGATACGACGGTACGGCGGGATCGACGCAGGCTGCGTGACGAAGTTGTCCGCACTGTTTCCCGGGGTCGAAGAAGCCCTTGCCTGTGTCGACGCCATACGCCTGGCCCACCCGGATGCGGCAGGCGGAGGTGGCGCCGACCTGCGTCTCGCGCTGGACCTGGGCCGGGTGGAAGTGGACCTACACGGCTGCCGGGGACCGGCTATCCGGCAGGCCTCCCGTCTGCTGCGGGTTGGCAGCCCCGGGCAGACGTTGTGCTCTGAGCGTGCCGCGGCGTTGGCCTTGCCTGACCTGGATCCGCGCCTGACGTTGAACGACGTAGGGCTGTACCGCCTGCCGGGATCGTCAAGGCCGGAGCGGGTCTTCACCGTCCATCGGCAAGGCCTGCCCATGGCCGCCGCGCCGCCCTTGAAGGCCCTCCGCGAGGGACGGGGCAGTGTACCCGCGCCGCCTACCCCGCTCTTCGGCCGTGGGCCCGAGCGGGCCCGGCTGGCAGAGCTGGCCATGGACCCCGCCAAACGCCTGGTTACCGTGCTGGGACCGGCCGGCATCGGCAAGACGCGACTGGCGCTGGCAGTCGCCAGAGACCTGCTCGAACGGCAGGGTCACGCCGTCTGGTACGTGCCGCTCGCCCCGGTGGTCAGCACGACGCACCTGCCCGCCGCCATTCTGCGGGTTCTCCAGTCTGAATCGGCGCCCGGGAGCGACCCCGTCGAGCAGCTCCTAAGGGCGCTCGGACCAGAGCCCTGCTGGCTCGTACTCGACAACTTGGAACACCTGTTGCCGGAGGGCGCCGGGCTACTTCGTCTCCTGCTGGAAAGACGGCCCCATCTGCACTGCCTGGCGACCTCCCGGCAGGCCCTGGGGCTCCCCGGTGAGCATCGCCTCCCGCTCGGCCCCCTGCCGAGTCCAACTCCGGCGCAGGGAATGGAGGGGCTCCTGCAATGCCCATCGGTGCAGTTGTTCGTTGAGCGCACCCGGTCCATCCTGCCTGGCTTCGAACTGACGCCGACAAACGTGGATGCGGTACGCTCGCTGTGTGCCCACCTCGAGGGCTGGCCGCTGGCGATCGTGCTGGCGGCGGGGCGCTCAGGGGTCCTGGCTCCGGCGCAATTGCTGAAGCGACTTAACCGGCGCTTCGACCTGTTGGTCTCCCCCGGCTTCGAGTCAGCCGACCGGCACTCCTCACTCCGCTCCGCCGTCGAGTCCAACATGGGGCTCCTGAGCGCGGCGTCGCGCCGTCTGCTGGCCGGGCTGTCGGTCTTTCGCGGCGGGTGCACGGCGGAGGCCGCTGAGGAGGTCTGCCAGGCCCCCCAGGGCGCCGACCACCTCGCCGAACTGGCGGGCTGTTCACTCATGGCCAGCGAGATCCACGGGCCGCGCCTGCGTTTCCACATGCTTGAAACCATCCGGGAGTACGCCGCCGGCCTCGTGCCCGCGGCGGACCTGGAGGTCCATCGACTGCGGCACGCGGAGTACTTCGCCCGCTACGCGAACTCCACGGTCCCACGGCTCGGCAGTTCCCAAGCTCCGGATCTCCTCAGGGAGTTGGACTCGGAGTCGGACAACCTGCGCGCGGCCAGCTCCTACGCCCTGACCGCCAACCCCGAGTGTGCGCTGGCCCTGGCAGGGGCTCTCGGACCCTACTGGGAGATCCGCGGTTTCTGGCAGGAGGGGCGCCAGACGCTGACGGCGGCCATTGAGCACGCGCCGCAGGCGCCGGCACTGCTGCGCGAGAAAGCGCTGCACCAGTTGGGCTGGTTGGCTTACCTGCTGGGCGAGAGGGGCACGGGACGGAAGCACCTCGAGGAAGCGCTTCCGCTCAGCCGCGCTGCCGGCCACCGTGAGGGTGAGGTCCGCCTGACCGTTGCTCTCGCCTTTGTCGCCCAGTCGCAAGGGCGCCCTGACGACGCCTGGCGCCTCTATGAGCAGGGCCTGGCGATGGCGCGCCAGACAGAGCAGTGGGAGGCCGTCGCGTTGTGCCTCAGCGGCCTGGCTGGCATCCAGGCGGACCGAGGCGAGTTCGCGGCGGCCCGGACGCTGCATGAGCAGAGCCTGAGCCAGTGGCGCCAGTAATGGGTCGGCGCGCGGGATCGCAGTGACGCTCCGGGATATGGCCAGGGTCGCGGAAGCGCGAGAGAACTGGCCTGAGGCCCGGCAGTACCACGAAGAGAGCCTGGCGATTTTCAGGGAACTGCCGGATCCCGTCTCGGTCGCCTGGAGTCTGGAGGCGCTGGCGCGGATCGACTGGCACGACAAGCGCCTGGCGCCCGCCCGAGCCCTGATCGAAGAGGCTGTCAGCACCCTACGTCCCGTCGGTAGCCGCGTGGATCTGGCCCGCGTCCTCGCCACAGCCGGGCGACTGGCCGCCACCGCTGGAGACCTCACCGTCGCCCAAGCTCGTCTCGAAGAGAGCCTGGCCATCGCGCAGGCGCTGAACGATCCGACCGCAACGGCACAGGTCCGCCGCGACCTGGCCGGTCTGCCCGCCACGCAGGTACAGCGCGGCGAGGCGTAACGCTCCTGCGCCCACGCCTCCGCGCCAAACTGACGTGTGCCCGCCGGTCGATACGCCTGGAATTCATCGACTGCGCTTACTGCCGTTTCGTGCCCCCCTTTCCCAATGCCTCGTGAGACCCCCGTGAGACCTCGGGGCGAGATTGCTCCAATTGAGATGTCTCGGACCCCACATACGTCGAGAGGGGAAGCCACGATGCGTACACGGGTAGCCTGTTTCCTGTGCGGTTGGCTGGCGCTGGGTCTGGCGTGGGCCGCCGACCCGCCCACGGTAACCACGAGTGCGGTGTCGGACATCCTGGCCGACAGCGCCCAATGCGGCGGCGATGTCGTCAGCGAAGGCGCCAGCGCCGTCACCGCCCGCGGCGTCTGCTGGAACACCGCCGGCACACCGACCACGGCGGACCGCCAGACCACCGACGGCAGCGGCCTGGGCAGCTTCGTCAGTTCGCTGACCGGGCTGACGCCAGGCCAGACCTACTACGTCCGCGCCTACGCCACGAGTACCGAAGGCACGTCCTACGGCGAGCCGCGCAGTTTCCTCACGCCTGTGGTGACCGACATCAACGCCGGTCTGCCCGGCCTTGGGGATTGCAGCGTGGCCTGGGGCGACTACGACAACGACGGCAAGCTCGACATCCTGCTCGCCGGATACGGCAACGACCTCGACGGGAGCATTGCCCGAGTCTATCGGAACAACGGCGACGGCACCTTCACCGACAGCGGCGCCGGCCTGCCCGGTGTTGATGATTGCAGCGTGGCCTGGGGCGACTACGACAACGACGGCAAGCTCGACATCCTGCTTGCGGGCTACTGCAACGACCTCGACGCGGACATTGCCCGAGTCTACCGCAACAACGGCGACGGCACCTTCACCGATATCGCGGCCGGCCTGCCCGGGGTTGAGTACTGCAGCGTGGCCTGGGGCGACACCGACAACGACGGCAAGCTCGACATCCTGCTTGCGGGCTCCGCTGGCAGTGGCTACATCACCCGCGTCTACCGCAACAACGGTGATGGTACCTTCACCGACATCAGCGCCGGCCTGCCCGGCGTTTACTCCTGCAGCGTGGCCTGGGGCGACACCGACAACGACGGCAAGCTCGACATTCTGCTCGCGGGCAACTGCGACGACCTCGACGAGGACATCACCCGCGTCTACCGCAACAACGGCGATGGCACCTTCGCCGACGTCGCCGCCGGCCTGCCCGGCGTTCAGGACTGCAGCGTGGCCTGGGGCGACACCGACAACGACGGCAAGCTCGACATCCTGCTTGCGGGCTACTGCGACGGCCCCGACGAGTACATCACCCGCGTCTACCGCAACAACGGCGATGGCACCTTCTCTGACCTCAGCGCCGGCCTGCCCGGCGTTCAGGACTGCAGCGTGGCCTGGGGCGACACCGACAACGACGGCAAGCTCGACATCCTGCTTGCGGGCTACACTGACAGCGATTACATCACCCGCATCTACCGGAACAACGGTGATGGGACCTTCGCCGACGTCAGCGCCGGCCTGCCCGGCGTTGATGATTGCAGCGCGGCCTGGGGCGACTACGACAACGACGGCAAGCTCGACATCCTGCTCGCCGGCTACACCGACAGTGGCGACATCTCCCGGATCTACCGGAACGAGGGCAGCACCGCCAACACCCCGCCTGCCGCGCCGACCGGCCTGACCGTCACCGCGGCCACGGGTACGTTCGCCTGGGACGCCGCCACCGACGCCGCGACGCCTGCCGCCGGGCTCTCCTACAACCTGCGCGTCGGCACCGCGGCCGGCGCGGCGGACGTCTTCCCCGGCATGGCGGATTCAGCCAGCGGCTGGCGGCGCGTTCCCGCCCTGGGCAACGTCAACCAGAACACCACCTGGACCCTCGGCGGGCTGGTCAGCGGCCCTACCTACTACTGGAGCGTGCAGGCGGTGGATTCGGCTCTGGCCGGCGGCGCCTGGGCGGCAGAAGGCACGTTCACCAGTCCGCTGCCAGGGGTGACCACCGCCGTCATCTCCGGCATCACCATCACCACCGCGCAAGGCGGCGGGGAAGCGACCGCCGCGGGCGGTTCCGCCATCACGGCCAAGGGACTGGTCTGGAGCACCCACGCCACTCCGACCGTCACCACCTACCTCGGCAAGACCGACCACGGTGCCGGGCTGGGCAGTTTCAGCGACCCCATGGCCAGCCTCAGTCCCAGCCAGACCTACTACGTCCGCGCTTACGCCACCAACGGTTCGGGCACGTCCTACGGCCAGACCCGGTCCTTCACAACCCTACCCCTCTTCTCCGACCTTGGGGTCGGCCTGCCCGGCCTTAAGTACTGCAGCGTGGCCTGGGGCGACTACGACAACGACGGCAACCTCGACGTTCTGCTCGCCGGCTACGACTCCGCCCTCAGCGCGGACATTGCCCGGGTCTATCGGAACAACGGCGACGGCACCTTCACCGATATCGCGGCCGGCCTGCCCGGAGTCGAGTACTGCAGCGTGGCCTGGGGCGACTACGACAACGACGGCAACCTCGATATTCTGCTGGCCGGCAGCGGCAACGGTGACTACATCACCCGTATCTACCGCAACCACGGCGACGGCACCTTCACCGACAGCGGCGCCGGCCTGCCCGGCCTTGGGTACTGCAGCGTGGCCTGGGGCGACTACGACAATGACGGTAGGCTCGATATCCTGCTCGCCGGGTGGTGCGACGACCTCCAGGAGTGCATTACCCGGGTCTATCGGAACAACGGCGACGGCACCTTCACCGATATCGCGGCCGGCCTGCCCGGAGTTCAGTACTGCAGCGTGGCCTGGGGCGACTACGACAACGACGGCAAGCTCGACATTCTCATCACCGGCACCGCCGACAGTGGCGACATCTCCCGGGTCTACCGCAACCAGGGCGACGGCACCTTCACCGACAGCCTTGCCGGCCTGCCCGGCGTTGAGGATTGCAGCGCGGCCTGGGGCGACTACAACAACGACGGCAGGCTCGACATCCTCCTCGCCGGCTACGACTCCGCCCTCAGCGAGGACATTGCCCGAGTTTACCGCAACGACGGCGGCGGCACCTTCACCGACCTTGGCGCCGGCCTGCCCGGCCTTGAGGATTGCAGCGTGGCCTGGGGCGACTGCGACAACGACGGCAAGCTCGACATTCTCATCGCCGGCGCCTACGACACCGACAGTGGCCACATCTCCCGGATCTATCGGAACCACGGCGACGGCACCTTCACCGAGATCGGTGCCGGCCTGCCCGGTGTTGGCTACTGCAGCGTGGCCTGGGGCGACTACGACAACGACGGCAAGCTCGATATTCTCGTCACCGGCGCCGCCGACAGTGGCGACATCTCCCGCATCTACCGGAACGACGGCAGCACCGCCAACACCCCGCCTGCCGCGCCGACCGGCCTGACCGTCACCGCGGCCACGGGTACGTTCGCCTGGGACGCCGCCACCGACACGGAGACGCCTGCCGCCGGGCTCTCCTACAATCTGCGCGTCGGCACCGCCCCCGGCGCGGCGGACATCTTCCCCGGCATGGCGGATTCAGCCAGCGGCTGGCGGCGCGTTCCCGCCTTGGGCAACGTCAACCAGAACACCACCTGGACCCTCGGCGGGCTGGTCAGCGGCCCTACCTACTACTGGAGCGTGCAGGCCGTGGATTCGGCTCTGGCCGGCGGCGCCTGGGCGGCAGAAGGCACGTTCACCAGTCCGCTGCCAGTGGTGACCACCGCTGGCATCTCCGGCATCACCACCACGACCGCGCAGGGCGGCGGGGAAGCAACCGCCGCAGGCGCTTCCGCCATCACGGCCAAGGGACTGGTCTGGAGCACCCACGCCATTCCGACCGTCACCACCTACCTCGACAAGACCGACCACGGTGCCGACCTGGGCAGTTTCAGCGACCCCCTGACCGGCCTGAGTCCGGGCCAGACCTACTACGTCCGTGCTTACGCCACCAACAGCTCTGGCACGTCCTACGGCCAGACCCGATCGTTCGCCACCCTACCCCTCTTCCCCAGCATCGCGGCCGGCCTGCCCGGCCTCAGCTACTGCAGCGTGGCCTGGGGCGACTACGACAACGACGGCAACCTCGACGTTCTGCTCGCCGGCTACTGCAACGACAACGGTCTCCGTATCTCCCGGGTCTATCGGAACCACGGCGACGGCACCTTCACCGACATTGGCGCCGGCCTGCCCGGCGTTGACTTCTGCAGCGTGGCCTGGGGCGACTACGACAATGACGGCAAGCTCGACATTCTCCTCGCCGGCAACGCCAACGGTCTCCGTATCTCCCGGGTCTACCGAAACCACGGCGACGGCACCTTCACCGACATCGGCGCCGGCCTGCCCGGAGTTGACTACTGCAGCGTGGCCTGGGGCGACTACGAAAACGACGGCAAACTCGACATCCTGCTCGCAGGGTGGTGCCCCGACGTCAGCGATTCTATCACCCGGGTCTACCGCAACCACGGCGACGGCACCTTCACTGATATCGGCGCCGGCCTGCCCCTGGTTGACTTCTGCAGCGTGGCCTGGGGCGACTACGACAACGACGGCAAGCTCGATATCCTGCTCGCAGGGTGGTGCGAGGCCCTCGGCGAGGACATCACCCGGGTCTACCGCAACCACGGCGACGGCACCTTCACCAACAGCCTTGCCGGCCTGCCCGGCGTTGAATACTGCAGCGTGGCCTGGGGCGACTGCAACAACGACGGCAGACTCGACATCCTGCTCGCAGGGTGGCGCAAGGCCCTCAACGATTCTATCACCCGGGTCTACCGCAACGACGGCGGCGGCACCTTCACCGACAGCGGCGCCGGCCTGCCAAACGTTAAGAACTGCAGCGTGGCCTGGGGCGACTACGACAACGACGGCCTACTCGATATCCTGATCGCAGGCTACAGCACCGCCAGCGTCTACCGCAACCACGGCGACGGCACGTTCACCGATGTCGCGGCCGCCCTGACCGGAGTTGACTACTGCGGCGCGGCCTGGGGCGACTACGACAACGACGACAAACTCGATATCTTGATCGCAGGCTCCGGCACTGCCAGCGTTTACCGCTACGCCGGCGTTTCCGCGGCTGCCGCACCCGGCGCGAATACCGCACCCGCGGCGCCGACCGGCCTGACCGCCACCGCCATCACCGCCACCGGCGCTACGCTGGGCTGGGCCGCGGCCAGCGACACCGAGACGCCGACCGCCGGTCTCACCTACAACCTGCGCGTCGGCACCACTCCCGGCGCGGCGGACACCTTCCCCGGCATGGCGGATTCAGCCAGCGGCTGGCGGCGTGTCCCCGCCCTGGGCAACGTCAACCAGAACACCACTTGGACCCTCGCCGGGATGGTCAACGGCCACACCTACTACTGGAGCGTGCAGGCGGTGGATTCGGCTCTGGCCGGTGGCGCCTGGGCGGCAGAAGGCACGTTCACCAGTCCGCTGCCAGTGGTGATCACCGCCGGCATCTCTGGCATCACCACCACGACCGCGCAGGGCGGCGGGGAAGCGACCGCCGAGGGCGATTCCGCCGTCACCGCCAAGGGACTGGTTTGGGACACCAGCAGCGGACCGACCGTCACCACCTACCTCGGCAGGACCGACCACGGTGCCGACCTGGGCAGTTTCAGCGACCCCATGACCAGCCTGACGTCAGGCCAGACCTACTACGTCCGCGCTTACGCCACGAACAGTTCCGGCACGGCCTACGGCGAGGAACGCTCCTTCATCACGATCTCGATCCCGCCCGGCAACGCCGTCGCCCTGGACGGCAGCGGCGATTACGTCTCCATCCCGGACCAAGCCCAGTTCGACTTCACGACCGACTACACCCTGGAAGCCTGGGTCAACGCCGACTCCTTCGCGGCGCTCGGCGGCATCGTCACCAAGTACCACACCGGCGACGCCAACGGCTGGTTGCTGCGGCTCTCGTCCGCCGCGCCCTACGACGGTCTGTGCTTTGACCAGATGGAAACCGCCAGCGGCCTGCTGCAACCCAACCTCTGGTATCACGTGGCCGCCGTCAACTCGGGTGGCACCCGCCGCCTCTGGCTCAACGGCGTCGAGCAGCCGCTGGCGGGGACCCCGACAACCGTGCAGGCCAACGGCGACGTGGTCGCCATCGGCGTGGACTTCCTGGCCTCGCCCCGCTACTTCGCCGGCCGTATTGACGACGTCCGCATCTGGAACGTGGCCCGCACCGAGGCCGAGATCCGTGACGCCATGCACAAGCAACTCGCCGGCAGCGAGAGCGGGCTGGTGGCCTACTACCGGTTCAACCAGAATGCCGGCACGACCGTCCCCGATCTCACGGCCAACCACCACGACGGCACGTTGATGGACGGCGCCACGTGGACGAGCAGCACCTTCCCCTGCGCCGACGCGATGGCGGACTCCGCGAACCTGCGCGGGGCCTGGGACGCACAGACCGACAGCCTCGCCTCGAGCCGCTTCAGCGTCGCCGACGCCAGCGTCACCGCGCCCGACTTCGCCGTCTTCGGCCACGATGGCGGCACCGACGACTGGCAGACGCCCGACTGTCCCGCTACCGTCAACAGACGCCTCACCCGCGTCTGGCAGGCGGAAGTGAGCGGCGCCGTGAGCGCTGATATCCTGGTTGACACCACCGGCCTCGCCGACCTCGGCGACGGCTCGGCCCTCAGGCTGCTGGTCGATCCCGACGGCTCCTTCGCCGACGCCACGGTGGTCGCCGGTACTTTCAGCACTCCGACCTTCACGGTCGCTGGGCAGAACCTCACCGACGGAGCCTACTACACCCTCGGCTTCGTGGGGGAACCGCCCGTCGTCGCCACCGTCACCACCGCCGCCATCTCCGGCATCACCAGCACCGGTGCCGCTGGCGGCGGTGAGGTCGTCAGCGCCGGCAGCAGCGCCGTGACCGCCCGCGGCGTCTGCTGGAACACCACCGGCACACCCACCACGGCAGGCAGCCACACCACCAACGGCAGCGGGCTGGGCACCTTCACCAGCGCCCTGACGGGCTTGGGCCCCGACACGGCCCACTACGTCCGCGCCTACGCCACCAACAGCGACGACACGGCCTACGGCGGCCAGGTCACCTTCAGGACCCTGGCGGCCACGCCGCTGGCGCCTACGGTCGGCAGCCCGGCGGCAACCACGCTGGCGGTCGCCATCGGGGCCGGGGACGGCAACCCTTCCGGCACCGAGTACGCCCTGCAGGTCGCGCCGGCGGTCGGCGGCAACACCTGGGTGCAAGCCGATGGCAGCGTCGGAGCTGCGGTCGTCTGGCAGATGGCGGTAACCTGGGATACGACGGCGGTCGGCGGGCTGCAGTCCGGCGCGACCTATACCTTGAAAGCGCGGGCGCGCAATGGCGCTGCGGTCGAGACCGCACTGGGACCCGGCGCCGACGGCACGACGCTCTCGGTACTCTCGGCTACGCCCGGCGTGCCGGACCTGCTGGCGGCGAGCGACACGGGGGCTTCCAACACGGACAACCTGACGGACCTCAACAACAGCGCGGCCAGCAGCCGTCTGGAGGTCGCGGTCGCGGGCACCGTAGCCGGGGCCACGGTGCGGCTCTACGCCGGCAGCACGCTGCTCGGCAGCGCTCTGGCGTCGGGGACCAGCACTACCGTAACAACGGACGGCACCACGACCCTGACCGATGGCCTCCACAGCATCACGGCGCGGCAGACCGAACCGCTGTTGCTGGAGTCGGCTGCCTCTGTAGCCTTGGTGATTCAGGTCGATACCAGCCCGCCGGAACCTGCCAAGGCGAACCAGGCTGACCTCTGTTTCGGCACGGACGGCACCGTACTGGAGGATGGTAGCGCGGCTGGGCGCGACGACTGGGCCCGCGCCGTGGTCGTGCAGCCGGATGGGAAGCTAGTCACCGCCGGTTACGCGGATGTCGGCGGGGGCGGCGGGGCTTTCTGCGTCTCGCGCTTTCTGGCCGATGGCAGGCCAGACCTGAGCTTCGGCAGCGCTGGAACAGGAGCGGTGCTGACGGCGGTCGGTCCCACGGATGCAGAGGCCTTTGCTGTGCTCCTGCAGGCCGATGGCAGAATCGTGGCCGCCGGGCGTTCGCGCAACCTCGCCGGCAACGACGACCTGACGCTGGTGCGCTACACCACCGCCGGAGCCCTGGACAGCACCTTCGGCACCGGTGGCATCGTCACCACGGATCTCTCCGGCGGCACGGATGTGGCCTATGGGCTGGTGCTGCAGTGGTGGGACAACCGGATCGTGGCCGTCGGGGTGCGCCACAACGGCACCGACCTCGATATGGCGGCGACGCGCTACACCTCTGACGGCAGCGTGGATACGACCTACGGCACGCTCGGTACGGCGGTGATCGCCCTGAACGCCGGGGTGGACGATATGGCCTTCGGCGCGGCGATCCAGACCGACGGGAAGGTGCTCATGGCCGGACAGACCACGGTCGCCGGCCGCAAGGTTCTCGCCGCGGTCCGCCTCGTTCCCACGGGGGCCTTGGACACGGGCTTTGGCACAGGCGGCGCGGTGACGCTGGCGGCAGGCTCGGGTGATGCCGGGGCCTTGGCCGTGGCGGTGCAGGCCGACGGCCGAGTGCTGGTGGCCGGGAATGCAGACAACGGTGGCACGGGGCTGGATCTGGCGGCTGCGCGCTGGTCGGCTGCCGGGGTGCCGGATGCCTCGTTCGGCAGCAGCGGGGTCGCCGTGCTGGATGTCGCGGGCACGGACGACCGGGCCTTCGATCTGGCGGTGCAGACCGACGGCCGGATCGTGCTGGCGGGGTCCACCGAATCTGGCGGTCTCAAGGTCATGTTGCTGACCGGCCTGAGAAGTAACGGCAGCCTCGACCCCGGCTTCGGCCACGTGCTCCCGGCCGTCGGCGCGGCCAGCGGCGATGCCGAAGCGTACGCTGTGGCCTTGGCGCCGGGCGGCAAGGTGGTCGCGGCCGGCAAGGCGTACAACGGTACGGACTACGATACGGCCCTGGCGCAACTCCAGGGCGCCGCCTGGGAGGTCCGCTGCACGCACGGCGCCGGAGTCGGCGAGATCTGGACGGCAGTGTCCGACGGCTATGTGGAGAGCCGCACCGCCGGGCTGGCCTGCGTGGCCGTGCGCCTGGGCGAGGCGGTTGACCCGGCCTCGGTCAGTACGGCCTCGCTGCTCATCAGCGATACCGACAACCCCCTGCTGACCCACACGGCCACCGGGGCAGCGCTGGAGAGCGACGGTCGCACCCTGGTGTTTACCTTCGCGGCGCTGCCGAACGCGCACCGTTACACCTTCGAACTGGCCGCGACGGTCACCGATGCGGCAGGCTGCCCGCTGAGCGTGGCACCGAGCCTGGCGATCGCGGCCCTGGCCGGCGACGCGAACGGCGACGGAAGTGTGGCTGTGGCAGATCTCGCAGCGCTGCGCGAGCGTTCGAGTCTGCTCGTAATCCCGGCCCTGGCTCGCTACGACCTCAACGCCGACGGCCGCATCAACGTCGGGGATCTGCTCGCGGCGCGGGCCCGGATTGGAGGGGGACTATGATGACAACGACGTCAACCATGCCGACTCTGGAGCGGCCCACGGGAACGGCTCACCGCCGGCCAGCAGGTCCTGCTGGACAGCAGGATTCGCCCTCCAGCCGGGCCCCCGGCCCGGTGGAACGCGGCATCTCCGTATGCCGCGGCCGGGATACGGAGATCCCGGCTTCCAGAGCGGTCCGCATGTGCCAGCTTGAGACTCGCAAGTCTCATACATGGCTGCGGAAGCTCGCCCTGGTACTGGGCGGCATGATCCTGAGCGCCGCGAGCCTGCGCGCCGATATCGTCGTATCTCTGTACACTACGGGCGACCTGGCGTCGGCCACGGTCAGCGCCGGCAGTACGCTGGCGCTGTATACAGCCCTGAGCACGACGCCGGCGCAAGGCGTCGGCGGGCTGTTCTACACCATCGAGTGCCCGAACACGAACTGGTCTATTTTTACCCGCGACTATGCGTCCTACGGCTGGTACCACAACGACGGGCTCTTTGACCAGAGCACGCCGGTGCCGGCCACGTCGAGCTTCCCCGTGGCCATCGCCGACGGACTCTTCGCCTCGACCCCTGGCACCGCGGACTTCACCCTCAATACCAGCCTGGACCCCGCAGGCACGACCATGACCAGTGGCACCATCGAGACCTTCTCGCTGGTAGTGCCGAGCACGCCGGGGGTGTATACCCTCAACTTCGGCACGCTGGACGCCCTCGCCGGGAACGGCGACGCGCTGACCGGCGAGGTGGCGCACGGGTTCACGGTTACCGTTGAGGGGGTCGTTCCAGAGCCCGGTGCGCTGGCGCTGCTGGGGTTGGCGGGAGCCGCACTCGCGGGACGGCGCCGGCGCCGGCAGAGGCTATAGTTCCGCCTGCGGGCTGGCCGTGGGCGCGACGAAGCGCAGATTAGGCCGGCAAACAAGGCGGCATGGATGGCACGTCGAGCGACCAGTTTCCAGTGGGCGCGCAGGGCTCTGCGCACCGGCGTCTCCGCGTTCGCCCTGCTGTCCGGCGCACTCGGTTCGGCGCAGACCTGGGAAGAGGTCGGCACGGGCAGCGCGTCCGGGGGCGGCGTCAGCGCTAACCCCACCGCCTCAGAGTACGCCTGCCTGGCCCTCGGCAGTGAGGGCCGGCCGTTCCTGGCCTGGCATGACCGCGGGCTGCGGGACGTGCTGGTCGCGGGCTGGACGGGTGCGACCTGGGAGCGCCTGGGTGCGGGATCCGTGTCCCCCGGGGGTGCCGACGACCTCCTTTCCTGTTACCCGTCACTGGCCGTGCTGGCCGGCGCGCCCGTGGTGGCGTGGGTGCAGGAGAGCTCGGTCCTGACGTTTGCGCTCTACGTCAGGCATTGGGGGGGCAGCGCCTGGGCGGAGCTCGGCGCGGGGAGCGCCTCCGGCGGTGGCGTCAGCCAGACCACCGGGTGGCCGCTCTACCCTGCTCTGGCCGCGCTGGCCGGCGGGCGGCTGGTACTGGCTTGGCAGGAGAACTCCGCCGACGACGACGAGATCTGCGTGCGTCAGTGGACGGGGAGCGCGTGGGATGAGCTGAGCACCGGCAGCGGCATTGCGGGCGGCATCAGCCGCAGCCCCGGCCGGGCCACCCACCCGGCCGTCGCTACCGGGGCGGGGGGCACGGTCGTGGTGGCGTGGATCGACGACGCCTCCGGCGCCCGCGAGATCTACGTGCGGGCCTGGAACGGCAGCGCCTGGATGGAGTTGGGGTCGAGTGCCAGCGGCGGCGGCATCAGCGCCAGCCACGGCGGCATCAGCGGCCAGGAGCCACCGGCGCTGGCCCTCACGGCCGCTGGTCGCCCACTCGTCGCCTGGACCGACTCCCGCAGCGGCAATGCCGAGATCACCGTGCGCGGTTGGGACGGTTCAGCCTGGGTGCCGCTGGGAAGTGGCAGCGCGAGCGCGACCGCCGGGGCCTCAACCCGGCCGGCCCTGGCCATCACCGCGGCGGGAACGCCTCTTCTGGCCTGGCAGGAACAGAGCGGCGGGCCGGCCCAGATCATGGTGCGGGCCTGGAACGGTACGGCCTGGGCCGACGCGGGCGGTGGCGGTGCGGGCAGCGCCATCAGCCAGACTGTCGGGACGTCACAGCGGCCGGCCCTCGCCCTGGACACTGCGGCGCAACGGGCCTACGTCGCCTGGGACAGCAACGTCGGTGGCACCAATACGGAGATCTTCATCCGGCAGTGGGACGCCGGGGCACTGGACGCCGAGCCCGCGGTGCAGTGGTCGCTGACGGTGACCGGCGTGGCCGTCCAAAGCCTCACCTTCGGCTTTGCCGCGGGGGCTGCAGAGGGCCTGGATGACCTCGACCAGCCGACGCCCACCGGCGCCGGGACCGCCTGGTTCGAGGTTGCCGCAACTAGCCTTAGCCGCGATCTGCGCCCAGCCGTACCCCTGGCCGAGTGGCGCCTCGTGGTGGCCGCGGCGGCGGCGGATATGAGCCTCGCCTGGCCGGCGCTGGCAGCGGGCACCCCCGGACGCTTCCTGTGCCTCTACGAACTGGACGACCGCGGCCTGCCCCCGGGCAACTCGGCCCGCGACCTGGCCAGCGCCGGCACCCTCACGGTCCCCGCCGGAGTGACGCGCACCTACGTGCTCCGCTACGCCCCGGACCTGGTCATCGACCTGGCGCTGCGCGCGGGCTGGAATGCCCTGTCCCTGCCACTCGAACCCAGCGCTGGGCGCGTAGATTCGCTGACCCCGCTGGTGCCGCCGGACCTGGACACACCAGACCGGCCGGAGCCCGCGAGGCGGGTGTTAGGCAACGGCGTGGCCTGGACGCTGACCACCGCCGGCCTGCAGCCGGTGACGACACTGCAGGCGCTGACGGGTTACTGGCTCTACGCGCCGGCGGCTGCCGTACTGCTGGTACGCGGGCTGCCGCCGACCCGGCCAACCTGGAACCTGCACGCCGGCTGGAACCTCGTCGGCACCCCCGCCGATATGCCGGTTCCAGCGCACGTCGCCCTGACCGCGCCGGTGTGGGGTTGGGACCCGCGCTCGCAGGCCTACCGCCCGGCGCCCCGGCTGCTGCGCACGGGGGCCTTCTGGGTGTATGTCACCACGCCGGCAACCGTGAGCCTGGACGGCTCCGTTCTGGGGACGCCGCAGTACATGCAGTGAACGTGACCGCCGGGCATGCCTCGCCCATGGTCCATGCCATCTACCAGCACGCGAACGGCGAGGACAAGCGCCGGGCCGTTGCGGCCCTGCCGGAGTTCGGGACGGTCACGGACCCGACCGAGGCCCGCGAACGCGAACAAATGGCCGCCCTGGCCCACAGCCTGCCCATCGAGGCCGTGCGGAAGGTGCTGGCGGGGCTCAAGGCCGGGAAGGCATGAAAGCCATCCCGGCGGCGAAGCCAGGCGGCGCCAGGGCTGTTCCGTTTCCCCAACGACCATCGGTGTTGGTCACCGGCACGGTGAAAGCGTGAAAGCGTGATTGCGTGAGGGTTACGGCGCGTGTGCCGGCCGTCTGCCACGAATCCACGCTTTCACGTTCTCACGCGCTCACCCGTAGCGGGAACCGCGATCTTGGAACAGCCCTGAGGCGGCGCGGCTGTCTCTTGCGGAGAGTGGCGCCGGCCTGTGCTGTTCCAGCATGTTGGCGGGGCTTCCCGGCGAAGCCCGCCCGATTCGTGACGGAGGCCGCGATGCCACAAGTTTCGGTGAGTTACCCCGTATCGCTTCCCGACGTGCTGCAGGAGTCTCCTGAGCAGTTCGAGCAGGAGGCGCGCATGGCCATGGCGGTCAAGCTCTTCGAGCTGAAGCGCGTGTCATCCGGTATCGCGGCGGCCATGGCCGGGTGCGACCGGGTGACATTCCTTCTGCGGCTTCACGAGTTCGGCGTGCCGATGATCGACCTGACCGCGGACGACATCGCCGAGGACGCCACTAATGCCTGAGCCGT
>CAILUI010000273.1 GCA_903837355.1 uncultured Victivallales bacterium | reverse complement strand
GGTTCGCCTGGTTCTCGATCCGCACCCGCAGTGCCTGCGGCCGGTCTACCCCTTGGGTGAACACCCGGTAGACGCCACCCTCGACGGCGAGCTCGATGGCAGGTGCGGCGGCGCCCATGAGGCCGGTGGCCATGGCAAGGCTCCCGGCACCGAGAAGGACGGAAGCTCGCGTCATCGGGGCCCATCTCCTGGCTTGGCCTGCAGCCGAGTTCAGCGTATGTCAGCGTCCCGGGGCCGGAACTCCAGCATCACCGATGCCACATTGCATTCAAGATGATCTCCCGCAAAGGCGCAAACTGGTGTGATAGGAACGAGACAGAGCTCTTTTTGATCCAGAATATCCACTAGGAAACGAACCCGATGAAGGATGATATCCGCCACGAATCCGAACACGCTCGGTCACTTTGTCGCCGGACGGCCCACCCCATATTCTCAGCTTGCCAGCTCGGTGCCCCGGCCAGTGACGAGCCGGACAGCTACTGCCTGCAATTCTCCCGTATCCGTCTGCTGAGACCCTAGTCGATCGCTTTGGCGGGTAAAACTCAAACCCTGTTAGAAACATAAAAGTGTTGTGAAAGGCAAAACGGTTATGATTCGTAAAAAAACGCATCTGAGAATCTGCACGCTCCTGATTGTTGCTGTCACGCTAACCCTGAATGCCCATTTCGGCATAGCTGCCGAACCGGCCAAGTCCCCTGGCGCTCTGGCGGACGGTTTCCGCACGCCGCCTCACGAGGCCAAGCCGTGGACTTTCTGGTGGTTCCAGGGCGGCTATGGCGATCCGCAGGGCATGGCGCGTGATATGGAGGAGATGAAAGCCAAGGGGATCGGCGGGGTTCTGCACATGCAGACCAGAAATGGTGGCGGGCTGCCGCTGCCGAAGGAACCGCAGATGCTCAGTCCCGACTGGGACGCGTGGTTCGGCGAGGCGCTGCGCCTGGCCCATGAGGCGGGTCTGACCTTCTCGGCCAGCATCGTCGATGGTTGGGGCCAGGGCGGCGGCTGGGTCGGCAATGAGGACGGCGCCAAGCAATTGGTTCACGCCGAAATGCAGGTCGATGGCCCGGGGCGGATCAGCGACCCGCTGCCGATGCCGCCCACCCAGATCGGGGTCTACCACGAGGTGGCGGTGGTGGCGTTCTGCGAGCCGGCTACGCAGCCGCCGGTACCGCTCCAGGTTCAGGGCAGCGATGTGAGCTGGGGGTATTGCGCTCAGGAGTACTGGCCGGCCGCGCATGCCGTTGACAGCGATCCCGAAACCTTCGTGCGGATGAGCCGTCCGGCCGCGCCCGACAAGCCGCTGTGGGTGGAAGCCACCTATGCCCGGCCGATCACCGTGACCGGCGCGTTCATCGCCGGGATGGCGAAGGCGGGCCCGGCGGCGTGCGAGCTGCAACGCTCGGATGACGGCAAGAGCTTTACTCCTGTGATCGCAATGAGCATGGCTCCCGGCGAACAGAAGCGGGTGACCTTCGCGCCGGTGACGGCGCGGGTGTTCCGGCTCGTCATCACCCAGGCCCGTGCCCCGGATCTGCAACTGGCCGAGTTCCAACTGCTGCGCCCGGGCGACGAACCGCGTCTGCGCCCAGGGATCAAATACTGGGATCTGAAGTCCACCAATGTCGGCGGCGGCTGGGGCGGCTGGCCGACGAACCTCTATCTGGCGATGGAGGACGAGTATGTCGCCCCCGAGGCCAGCGATGTGGCGGTCAAGGACGTAATCGATCTGTCGGCGCACCTGCAACCGGACGGGCGGCTGGATTGGACATTCCCCGTGGGGCGCTGGACCGTGATGCGGTTCGGCTGGACACCTGTCGCCGAGCCTGCGCGCATGGGCAGCGGAGGCGGGTATGAGGTGGATGTGCTCAATGCCAAAGGCGCGGACCTGATGATGGATCAGGCGGCCAAGCGCATGCGGGAGCTGAGTGTGAAGCACGCGGGCGGCGCGCCGGTGATCTTCCACACCGACAGTTGGGAGATCGGAGCCGGCAGAAAAGGCCAGCAGCCCACCTGGACCGACGATTTCCGTGCGCAGTTCAAACAGCGGCGCGGGTACGATCTGCTGCCGTACCTGCCGGCCATGGCCCGGCGTCTGGTCGACAGCCGCGCCACCACCGAGCGCTTCTTGAGCGATTACCGCAATACCGTATCCGATCTGCTGACCGCGTACTACGGACGCTTGCAGGAACGCGCCCACGCCATGAACGGCGGCATCAATTCCGAATCGGGCTACGGCAGCTTCCCGCACCCGCACATGGAGGGGCTGGAAGTGTTTGGACGATCCGACCGGCCCATGGCCGAGTTCTGGCATCCGTATGGCGAACCAACAGTCTGCGGCGACCTCGACCCGGCCTACCTGCACGAGATCGACGTCATGCGCACCGCCGCCTCGGGTGCGCGCATTTACGGCAATCGGTTCGTGCAGGCGGAAACCCTGACCTTCCACCCCACGGCGGGACTCTGGACGCAACCGGCGGACTACCGCAAGACCCTGCACGCCGCCTGGGCGCGGGGATTGAATCAGGCGGTGATTCACAAGTACACCCACCAGCCGATGGAGGGCAAGCCCGGCCTGCTGGACTTCGACATCTTAAACCGGCATTTCTCCTGGTGGCCGCTGGCGGACGGATTCCTGGGCTACATGGCGCGCACCCAACACCTGCTGCAGCAGGGCGATTTCGTTGCCGATGCCGCGTACTTCATCGGTGAAGGCGCCTCGCGCTTCGTGCCCGGCAAGGGGTGGCTCGTTCCGGCCCTGCCCGCCAGCTATGATTACGACGGCATCAACGCCGAGGTGCTGAAAACCCGCGCCCGGGTGCAAAACGGACGCTTGGTGCTGCCGCCCGTCGCCGCCGCGCCCGGCGTCGAAGCGGGCGCGGGGCCCAGTTACCGCTATTTGGTGCTGAGCGATCCCCAGTGCTCGACCATGACCGTGGCTACACTGGCGCGCATCCGCGAACTGGTGCAGGACGGACTGACCCTGGTCGGCAAGCGGCCCTTGCGCACGCCCGGCCTGGGTGACATGGAGGCCATGGAACGTCAGCTGAAGCAGCATGCCGACGCGCTGTGGGGCGCGACTCCCGGCGCTTCCGGGGAACGGACGGTGGGCAAGGGACGGGTGCTCTGGGGGAGGTCGAGGCAGGATATCTTCGCGAAAGACGGAGTGCTGCCCGACGTTGAATATGGTGCGCTGGGCGCTTCCTCGGCACCTGAGATTCCGTTGAGGCCTGCCGCCTGGATCTGGCACGCCGAGGATGGCGTGTCTCCGCAGGCCGTAACCCGCTACTTCAAAAAAGGTTTTGAGCTGGCTGCCGGTTCGAAGGTTCGCTCGGCGCGGGCTCGTCTCACCGCCGACAATGCGTTCCAGTTGCAGGTGAACGGGAAAGAGCTTTGCAGCGGTGACGATTGGTTGACGCCTTTCACCGTGGACGTCAGCGCGTCTCTGCATGAGGGTGCCAACGAGATCCGGATCCGTGCCGTCAATACCATCCCGGGGGCAGCGGGTCTCGTTTTCCGTCTGGTGTTGGCGCTTGCCGACGGAAAAATGATAGAGATTGTTTCGGACGCCACGTGGGAGTCCAGCCAAGAGGGGGAGACCTGGGCACCCGTCGCGCAGCTCGGCGCTTACGGAAGTGCTGCACCTTGGTCAGCCTTCCAGAAACCCGACTCAGTGCCGGTCCTCGATTTCCTGCACCGCGCGGTGCCGGGCAAGGAGATCTATTACCTGGCCAACCAATCCGGTGTGGCCGTGGATTTGGCAGTGACGCTTCGCGCCAAGGGGTCCGTCGTGCAACGCTTCGACCCGCTCGATGGCGCGGTGCGGGAACTGCCGGAGAAGACCCGCGGTGCGGATGGGCGCCTCAGGGTGCCGCTGCATTTCGAGAAGGACCAGGCGTTCTTCCTGGTGATCGGGGAAGGAAGTCAGAGCTCGGAAGCCGGAGTTCAGAGGTCGGAGAAGAACATCCCGGAATTGAAGGAAGTTCAGGAAGTGGCAGGGCCATGGACGGTGACCTTTGACGCGGCGTGGGTTAAGCCGTTGCCGCCGGGCACCCCCGCCGGGGCGAAAGAGGTGTCGCTGTCCTTCCCGGTCTTGACGGATTGGACGCAACGCAGCGAAGACGGCATCAGGGCGTATGGCGGCGTGGCCACCTATCGGACGATGTTCCCGCTGCCGCCGGGCATTGATCAGCGCATCTCGCTCCAGCTCGATTTGGGAACTGTCAAAGAGATGGCACGCGTCGAACTCAACGGCCGCGATCTGGGCGTCGTTTGGTGTCCGCCCTGGCGCGTGACGATCCCGTCCGGCCTGCTGAAGCCTGCGGGGAATTCCTTGGTGATCACGGTTGCGAACCTGTGGAGCAACCGGCTTGCTGCAGACGGCAGCCTGCCGGATAAGGAACGGTTGACCCAGGTCGGCCATGGCGTGCAACAGGCGATGCAGCAACGGGGACCCCAATCTTCCGGCCTGCTCGGCCCGGTCAGGATCATGGCGGAGAAACAGGAGTGATTTCAGTATGAAGACAGAGCAGGGTTGGAGATTAGCATGATCATGTGGAGGGGCTGGCGATAGACGGCATTCCGAACCGGGCACATGTCAGTTCGGATATTCCCCACCCCGGCGGAGCCGTTTTGGCGGAATATCCGCAAGTGCCAGCGTCAAGGCTGGCCCTGATCGCCGGCAGCCAGTCTCTGCGTGAGCCTGGATAGCTCCAGTTCCAGGTCCACCCATTGGCGGGTCAGT
>CAILUI010000272.1 GCA_903837355.1 uncultured Victivallales bacterium | reverse complement strand
GTGATGATCGTCGACGACGAGCCCGAGAACCTGAACGTGCTCGGCGAAATGCTCCGCCAGGAGAACTGGGCCGTGCGCGCCTTCGCCAGCGGCGCGGCCGCGCTCGCCGCGACCGCCTTCGACGAGGTGCCCGATCTGGTGTTCCTGGACATCCGCATGCCGGGCCTGGACGGCTATGAGGTCTGCCGCCGCTTCAAGGCAAACGAGCGCCTGCGCGCGATTCCGATCATCTTCCTGAGCGCCTCGACGGCCACGGCTGACAAGGTACAGGCCTTTGCGGTGGGGGGCGTCGACTATGTGAGCAAGCCCTTCGCCGCGATCGAGGTCCTGGCCCGCGCGCATACCCACATCCAGTTGTCCCGGCAGGCGGCGGAAGCGTTACGCGAAGGTGCGGCCCGCCTGCGTGCCGTCACCGACTCGGCTCACGACGCCATCTTGATGATGGACCCGCAGGGTTTCATCACCTACTCGAATCCGGCAACCGAGCGGATTCTCGGCTATAGCAGCTCGGAAGTGCTGGGGCAAGACCTGCACCAACTCATGGCGCCGTCGCGCTACCATGCCGCGCATCAGGCGGCCTTCCCCAGCTTCGCGCGCACCGGGCAGGGCGGTGTCATCAGTGGGACCAGGGAGCTGGCCGCCCGCCGTAAGGATGGCCAGGAGATCGCGGTCGAGATCTCCTTCTCGGCTCTCCTGTTGGGGGATGGTTGGCATGCGGTCGGGATCGTCCGCGACATCACGGCGCGGAAACAGGTGGAGGAGGAGCTCCGGGAGACCAATCGCCAACTCACCGCGGCCGCCGCCCGGACCAACGAATTGGCGGCCCATGCGGCGCGGGCCAGTGCCGCCAAGGGCGAGTTCCTGGCCAACATGAGCCACGAGATCAGGACCCCGCTCAACGGGGTCATTGGTATGACCGGGCTGCTCCTGGATACCGCGCTCGATGCCGAGCAACGGCATTACGCCGAGACCGTGCGCTGCAGCGGGGAAGCGCTGCTCGGGCTGATCAACGACATCCTCGACTTCTCGAAAATCGAAGCGGGCAAGCTCGACCTGGAGATCCTGGACTTCGACCTCCCGAGCCTGCTTGACGACTTCGCTGCCTCCCTGGCGCTACGGGCCCACGAGAAGGGCCTGGAGCTGCTCTGTGCGGTCGATCCCGCCGTCCCCGCGCGACTGCGCGGCGATCCGGGCCGCCTGCGCCAGATCCTCACCAACCTCGCGGGCAACGCCGTCAAGTTCACCTCTGCCGGCGAGGTGACAATCCGCGTCGCCCTGGCCGAAGAGGCAGGGAGCGACGTTCTCCTGCGCTTCTCCGTACGCGATACCGGTATCGGCATCGCTGCCGAGAAGCGGGGGCTGCTCTTCAGCAAGTTCAGCCAGGTGGATGCCTCGATCACCCGACAGTACGGCGGCAGCGGCCTGGGGTTGGCCATCTCGAAACAACTGGCCGAACTGATGGGCGGCCAGGTCGGCGTGGAGAGTGTCGAGGGCCAAGGCTCGGAGTTCTGGTTCACCGTTCGCCTGGGCCGGCAGACCGGGAAAGCCGCGGTGGAAGATCGTCCCGCCGCCGACCTGCATGGCGTGCGCGCTCTGGTCGTTGACGATAACGCCACCGGTCGCGACCTGCTGACCATCCGCCTCGCTGCCTGGGGCCTGCGCCCAGTCGCCGTGCCCGACGGTCCCACGGCGCTCTGGGCGCTCGCCCAGGCGCTGGCGCAGCGTGACCCCTTCCGGCTGGCGCTGATCGACATGCAGATGCCGGGGATGGACGGCGAGACCCTGGGGCGAATCATCCGGTCCGACGCGCGTCTGGCCGACACCCGCATGCTGCTCCTGACCTCCCTGGGCACGCGGGGCGATGCCCGCCGCCTCCAGGAGATCGGTTTCGCCGCCTATGCCACCAAGCCGATCCGGCATGAGGAGCTGCGGGCCATGCTCTCCCTGGCACTGCGGAAGCAGTCCGAGGCCGCGCCCGCGCCGATCGTCACGCGGCACACGACGTATGAGGCCGGAAACCGGCTCGCCGGCCGCCCGGCGCGGATCCTGCTGGCGGAAGACAATCTCGTCAACCAGCGTGTGGTTCTCGGCATGCTGAAGAAGATGGGCCTGCAGGCAGACGTGGTTGCCAACGGCGCGGAAGCCCTCCACGCCTTGGAAACCCTGCCCTACGACCTGGTGTTGATGGACGTGCAGATGCCCGAACTGGATGGGATCGGGGCCACGCGCCGGATCCGCCAGCCCGACTCCGCCGTCCGCAATCACGGAATCCCCATCATCGCGTTGACGGCCAACGCCATGCAGGGCGACCGGGCGCGCTTCCTCGCGGCGGGCATGAACGACCACGTTGCCAAACCGGTGTCGCGGCAAGCGCTGGCCGAAGCCCTGGAGCGTTGGCTGCCGCCCGCACCCTGAAATCCCACCGCCGGCGCTTCCTAGCCTGGATTCCCACGGCCTGCCACCAAACTAACACCGCAGGGGTCACCCGAGGCAGAGCCGCAGCCTGCGGCCGGCGAGCCAGGGCAGTGGCGTTGCGGTCTCGGTGAGTCCGGCGGCGACCAGCATGGGGTTGTG
>CAILUI010000271.1 GCA_903837355.1 uncultured Victivallales bacterium | reverse complement strand
CCTGCATCGGAACTCTGTCCACTACCAGAATCCCTGCCCCTTCGCCGAGGGAACGAGTCACGTGCTTCGTGACCACGCCTTCCTTGCCGCAGCAATCGCAGACCATAGTTACTCCTCAAGTGCTGCGAATCCTGCTGTGCAGCAGGACGTGCCGCGGGTGCTGGGCACGGCGA
Organism: uncultured Victivallales bacterium; assembly: GCA_903837355.1. Classification (GTDB taxonomy): domain Bacteria; phylum Verrucomicrobiota; class Lentisphaeria; order Oligosphaerales; family JAFGRS01; genus CAILUI01. The sequence continues at coordinate 3,628 of CAILUI010000271.1, read as the reverse complement.
GTGCTGGGAGCGCCGAGCGTCGGCTCGGCTCGGCTGCCGACCGGGAGGTCGGCGTTCCCAGGGGGGGGCGGAGGATTCAACCACGGATGGCGCGGAGGACACGGATGGGAAGTGCCGCCCTCCGATATCTGCCTTCCGCTCACTGACCACTGACCACTGACCACTCTCCTCCGCCCTCAGCTTTCAGCTTTCATCCCTCATCCCTCGGCCTCAGTCCCCCCTCAGCTTTCAGCTTTCATCCCTCATCCCTCGGCTTCATCCCTTCTGTCTGCGGATCGCGGCGGCGATGCTGCGGATCTGGTCGTCGTCCATGGCGGTGCCGCTGGGAAGGCAGAGGCCCTGACGGAACAGGGCCTCGGATTGCGCCCCGCCAACCACGCGGACCTCGTGGCGGCTACCATAGGCCCCATCCGGCAGAAACACGGGCTGTGCATGCATGGGCTTCCAGACAGGGCGGGCTTCGATGTTCTCTGCCTCCAAGGCCAGACGGACCGTCTCGGGACTGGCCCCGAACGCGGTTTCGTCGATGAGGATGACGGTCAGCCAGCCATTGGGACGCTGGCCCTCGCCAATCGGCATGAAGCGGATGCCGGCTACCCCGGCAAGCTCTTCCTGGTAGATCCTGCGGATGGCGCTCTTACGCGCGACGCGCGCGTCCAATATCTCTAGCTGCCCCAGACCGACCGCGGCAACGATGTTGCTCATGCGGTAGTTGTAGCCAATCTCGGTGTGCTCGTAGTAGGGGAACGGATCCCGCGCCTGGGTGGCCAGCTTCCGGGCATGCTCAATCAGCTCCTTGTCGTGCGAGGCTAACATGCCGCCCCCAGACGAGGTCATGATCTTGTTGCCATTGAAGGAATACACCGCCGCCCAAGCATCGAAGCCGGCGTGGCGCCAGAGGGAGGGGTCAGGGGTCGAGGGTCGAGGGTCGGAGGCGGGAGGTAGGAGGTCGGAGGACGGAGGTCGGAGGTCGGAGGACGGGTCGGAGGCGGAGCGGGGGCCAGCCCCCGGACCCCCGGTGGGGAATCTCGACTCCCCACGCCCCACGGGACTCGGCTCGGTAGACGCGGCTGACGGCACCCCGGTGCCGCACCCATCGTCTCCCGATCGCTGCCGATCGCTGCCTACAGCGATGCCCGCGGGATTGACTGCCCTCGATCCCTCCCCAGCTACCCCAAAGCCTCCCGTACTACCTTCCCTTCGTGTGAATTCGTGCGATTCGTGGGCAACTCCCCCCTCTGACTTCTGACTTCCGACTTCTGACTTCTGACTTCTGTATCTCGCTCCCATCGCCTCGGCGGAGTCGCAGATGACGGGCACCCCATAGCGGTCGCAGATCGCCACGATCCGCGGCAACTCGCAGCAGTCGCCATAGAGATCGGTGGGGATCACGGCCACGGGAAGACGGCCCCGGGCGGCGCAGTCAGCGAGCTCTTGCTCGAGCAGCGCTGGGTCCAGGTTCCATGACCCAGGCGCCGAGTCGATGAAGGTGATGTCGCAGTCCTCAAAGGTGGCCGGCGACACGCTGCCGATGAAGGTGAGGGTGGAAGCGAGAACGAGGGGGGCGCGCGCGGAGCCGCGCGAGGAGGGCTGAGGGCTGAAACCTGAAAGCTGAGGGGGAGGAGAGGGCTGAGGGGTGAAACCTGAAAGCTGAGGGGGAGGAGAAGGCTGAGGGCTGAAACCTGAAAGCTGAGGGCCGGAAGAGGAGGGCGGAGGGCGGGGGGCGGAGGAGTCTGGAGCGGCCGCGGCTCGCGGCCACTGCCCGTGAGGCCACGGGCGGTCCATGGTCCCGTGGTCCGGTGGTCTCGTGGTCTTGCTTGTGATCAGATGGCGCAGGGCCAGATGCGTGGCCGCGGTACCACTGACTAGGGCGCAGCAGTACGGAATGCCGGTGTACTCGGCAAACGCCGCCTCGAAGGCGTTCACCTTGGGTCCCAACGGCGCAATGTAGTTGCTGGCAAAGGCCTCCTCTACATGCCGTCGCTCCGCGCCACCCAGATGCGGAGGGGACAGAAACACTCGTGGCTTCTTCTCACTGCTCATGGGTTCTGGCTGTCCCTTGGGCTTTCTGCCCCGGATCACCGGGCCTCCGAAGGGGGCCTGCCCCCTGCCCCCCGCCCCCCGCCGAGGGAGTGCACCCCCTCGGACACCCCGAAGCTGTGCCCGGATATGGACAGGGCGGGTAACCTGTCCCATCTCCGGGCACGTTGCCGTCGCCTACGGCGAGTTGGCCATCCGTAAGCGGTTCATCCTGCCGTCGCCGCCAGGATCGGCTACGCGGTTGGCGCCGATGTGCCGGGCCGGGGCGGCTTCGCCGACCGGTTCCGGCATGTCTGGCGCCGGCCGGCTTCATGAGGGGTCCGGGGAGACACGTCGCCCCGGGCGGCCGCAGGCCATAGGCCTGTCGAATGGAGTCCGAGGCGGCTTCGCCGACCGGTTCCGGCATGTCTGGCGCCGGCCGCCTTCAGGAGGGGTCCGGGGAGACACGTCGCCCCGGGCGGCCGCAGGCCATGAGCCTGTCGAATGGGGTTTGGGGGCAGAGCCCCGCGGCTCCCCCCTTCGCTTTAGTAGTCCTTGGCGAGGGCGGTCAGGCGCTCGTTGAAGGCCTCGTAGTCCAGTCCCAGACGGCGGTCGATACCGGCGGCTCGCGTGAGGAAGGGAGCGACGGTGGCTACGATGTAGCCCAGGTCGCGCCAGAAGGACCAGTGGTCCAGGTAGGCGAGGTTCAGCCGGACTTTCTCAGGGAAGATCACGGCGTCGTTGAACGCCTTTGGGTTGCGCGCCAGGGCCAGAAGCTCCTCCTCATGGCGGAAGAGCAGCGTTGCTGGGCCCGTGATGCCGGGACGTAGCTCCAGCACCCGGCGGTCGTCGCCTTGGAGTTGGTCCGCATAGCCGGGGACATCGGGGCGCGGGCCGACGAATGACATGTGCCCCAGAAGCACATTCCAGAGCTGCGGGAACTCATCCAGCTTCGTGCGGCGCAGGATGCGCCCGATGGGCGTGATGCGGTCATCGACCGCAGTGGTGACACTGCCAAAGCGGTCTGAGCCGACGAACATGGTGCGGAACTTGCTGACTCTGAACAGCCGTCCCTGCCTGCCCACGCGGTTCTGGCGGTAGAGGATGGGCCCCCGCGAGGAGAGCTTCACGATCAGCCCGACCACCAGCATGGGCAGCAGGAGAACGAGCAGCCCGAGGAGGGCGGCCAGGGCGTCAAAGACCCGCTTCAGGGCCATTCAACTCTCTCTCGCGCAGAGGCGCAGGGGTGCTGCGCCACGGCGGGTAGGGGAAGGGACGGGAGAACTCACCATGAAGGACATGAAGAGCATGAAGGGGGAGAGGTCGGACGGTCGGAGGTCGGACGGTCGTGGACCCACACTGGCGCAACGGGGAGACGGACTACGGACTGAAGGCAGGGATGAGGGACTCGCCACGAAGGACGCCTGCCCGCATTGCCTGAGCCTGCGGCTCTGGCGCAGGCGATGCAGGCGGGCGAAGCTCACGAAGGGGATCTCTCACCACAGAGAGCACCTGCCCGAAGTGCCTGCGTGAAGGGCGCAGGCCCAGACGCTGCAGGCGGGCAGGACAGTTGGACGGGTGCTGGGAGCGCCGACCTCCCGGTCGGTTG
>CAILUI010000270.1 GCA_903837355.1 uncultured Victivallales bacterium | reverse complement strand
TGGCCGTTGATGCGGCGCAGGACGTCCTCGATGTAGACGAACGGGTCGATGTCCATGACCCGGCAGGTCTGCACCAGCGAGAGCAGGATGCCGGTGGCGTCGCCGCCGCCCTTGCTGCCGGCGAATAGCCAGTTCTTGCGTCCGATCGCCAGAGGTCTGAGTGCCCGCTCGCTCTCGCCGTTGTCGGGTCGCAGCCGGGCATCGGCGAGGAAGGTCCGCAGCGCGTTGGTGAGGTTGTGCATGTAGCCGATGGCCCCGGCGAAGGCCGAGGCGGGCAGGACCTCGCCGCCCATGAGCGCCTTGGTGGTACGCGCGAACAGCCAGTCGATCAGCGGTGCGATCTTCTCGCGGCGCACGGTCAGCACCAGCTCGTCGCCGCCGGTGGGATGGCGCCGGGCGAACTTGTCGTAGCGGAAGATGTGGCGGATGGCGCGCAGCACCGCCTCGCGCAGATCCTTCGGCGCGTCGACCGCCTCGAAGAACTTGCGGCGCACATGCATCCAGCAGCCGCACTCGAAGACCCCCTCCTGTTTGAAGAGATCGTCATAGCCCTTGTAGGCATCGGCATGGATATAGCCCAGATAACCTTCGAGGAACTCCTTGGGCCGCTTCTTGCAGCGGTCGACGGTGAACTCGAACACTCGCCATGGCGGTCCGGCACCACCGGCTACGTAGACCCACATGCGGCCGGTGACGGTCTTGCCGTGGCCCTTCATCTGCAGGGCGATCGGCGTATCGTCGGTGAAGATCACCCCGCAGGCGATCAGCAGCTCCTTCATGCGCAGGTACAGGGGATGCAGCACCTCGGCCGCACTGAGGTACAGGCTGCACAGGGTCTGACGGCTGACCTCGATCCCGAGACCGCGGAGGCGCTCCTCCTGGCGGTACAGAGGCAGGTGCATGGCGGTCTTGTTCACCACCACGTCGGCAATGAAGCTCTCGTCGTAGTAGCCGCCGGGGATGGCGAAGTCGGGAGCCGGCGTGCAGACCACGCCGCGGCGCACATCGGCCGGGTCGGCGTACTTGGGGAAGACGAAGCGCTTGACGTAGTACTCGGGGGGCTTCACGGCCAGTTTGCGGGTGACGTCCTCGCCGATCCTCACCAGCGGCAGGCCCGTCTCGAGACTGATCTTCTCCTCCGCGGGCAGGTCGACGAGGATTTCCTCTTCGCGCAGGCCCTCGGGGATGAGTTGGTCGAGGTTGCGGCGGATGCGGCGCCGCGCGGGGACCGGGGCCGGGAGCTCGGGGGCCAGTTGGTCTTCGGAGCGCTCCAGCTCCCGGTTCAGCTCCTCGACCTCTTTGAGCAGGTCGGCGAACAACTGCTGGCCGGCGGGGTCCTGGATGAGCCGCTCGGAGCGCGGCCCAAACAGGGCTTTTTCCAGCAGCCGGATGCGGTCGCGCAGGCGGGCGTTCTCCGCCAGGAGCCGGTCCTTTTCGGCCAGGGCTTCCGCGAGCCCCGCTTCAGGTTGTGACGCGCTTGTCAACATGCTGCATAATATAGCATGCAACATGTTGTAAACTAACTGTTTATGCCGTAAGTACAGGTCTTTCCAAGCCGAAATCTCGGCTTCAGCCGCAGTGGCACCACTCCTTCGAGCAGCAGCGCCAGGTGACGGCGGTCCAGTTCGGCGTGGCCGTCCCGGTACGACGGCACTGCGAAGCACCCTTTCTCCAGACGCTTGTACCACAACGCCAGACCGTCACCGTCCCAGTAAAGGATCTTCACGTGGGTGCGCCGCCGGTTCACGAACACGTAGTACGCGCCGTCGTCCGGCCGACCCAGGTGCTCGTAGACCAGAGCGCTCAAGCCGGTGAACGAACGGCGCATGTCCGTGGGGCGCAGGCAAAGGAAGATGCGCGAGGCACCGCCGATGCTCAGCATGCCGCCCCCAGGGCGCGCAGCAGACGCTTCAGCGTCGCCTCGTCGAAGCCGGGCTCCAGCTCAAGCTCCAGCACCCCCAGGCGCAACCGCAGTCCCGAGCCGCCGACGCTGCGTACCCGCGCGAACACCCCGCTGCCGGACGGCTTCTTTCCGGCCAGCCGCCGCTGCCAGTAGCGCAACTGCCACACGGTCAGACCGCGCTCACGACAGAACGCCGCCCGCTTCAAGCCGCTCTGCCGCCACTGCTCCAACACCCCGCGCCAGTGATCCTGGCGCTGCCCGACGGTCATCGTCTCCGCCATCGTGCCGGCCTCCGATCTGGATGGCGAGCAGCTCCATGCCACTCGTCCGATCAGAGTACAGCTTAGCCTCACCCAAGCCCCTCCGTCAGATGGGGTAGATATGACGCTTACCGCCTTCGCAGCAAGACCCATCTGGTTCTGGGGCTGCTCTCCTGCCACAGCGTCGAGGAGTGGGAACGGCTCTACAAGCCCTATCGGCGGGCCTGAACCGCAAGCCCTCAACCAACCCCGCCGCACACCGTCCGCCGGCC
>CAILUI010000269.1 GCA_903837355.1 uncultured Victivallales bacterium | reverse complement strand
TCTCGGTGCTCGCGGCGGCTCAGCGCCTGCAGGGCAGGCCGTGGAGCTTCGCCCTCCAGGGAAGACGTCTGGCGGGACCACCCGCTCTCGGTGCTCGCGGCGGCTCAGCGCCTGCCGGGCAGGCCGTGGAGCTTCGCCCTCCAGGGAAGACGTCTGGCGGGACCACCCGCTCTCGGTGCTCGCGGCGGCTCAGCGCCTCCAGGGCAGGCCGTGGAGTTTCGCCCTCCAGGGGGAGACGTCCGGCGGGGCTGTGCAGCAGAACGCCGTTACCATTGTATCCCCGGCCGCGCGCCGTATGGTAAGGCGATATTGCACTGTGGTCCTGTTCGGCAGGAATGGAAGTACTGGACTGCCATGCCCGTGGAGCAGATCATCGCCATGATGCGTGAGCGGCACGGGCTGGACGTGTCCTGCTACGATGAGTCCTAATCTAGCCAGAACCGTCGAGAAGCGCGGGCAGGGCAATGGGGCTGCCAGCGTGGCGGGCTATCTGGCGCGGCTTCGGGAAGACGGTGCGGAAGCCGCGGCGCTGGCGCGGGCGCTACGCGTTACCTACAGTGATTTCTTCCGCAATCCGCTTGCCTTTGCCTGGCTCGAACAGGTTATCCTGAGCGCCTTCGTCGAGGGGACGGAGCGCGCCGCGCGCGGCGAGATTCGCGTGTGGTCGGCAGCGTGCGCGGCCGGGCAGGAGGCCTGGTCGGTGGCGATTCTCTTGGATGAACGGGTTGAGGGCCGGGAGCCGCGGGCGTCCTACCGTGTGTTTGCCACGGACGTCTCGGAGCCGGATGTGGACCAGGCGCGCCGGGCGGTCTACCCGGCCGCGGCGCTGGGGAATGTGCGCGGGCGCCACCTCGGCGGTGCTTTCGTCCGGCAGGGCGATGCTTTCTCCGTGATCCCGCGGCTCCGGGCGCAGGTGGAGTTCTCGGTCTACGACCTGCTGGGCCCCGGTACCACCTGTCCGCCGGCCAGCATCTACGGCGACTTCGACCTGGTGCTGTGCAGTAACGTACTGCTCTACTTCCGGCCGGAGGTGCAGCACCGGGTTCTGGGCAAACTGCGGCGCAGTCTGGCGCCCGGCGGCTACCTGATCGTCGGCGAGACCGAGCGGCCGATCGTTGAGGGCGCCGGCGGCTTCCGCGCCGTGGCCCCCGTGGCGAGCGTCTTCCAGAAACGCAAAGGGTGACCTATGTACCTGCGGAATCTGAGGATTGGCACGCAACTGCGCCTTGGCCTGGGGCTCATCCTGGTGTTGGTACTCGCCCTCGGCGCGCTGGCCTGGGTGCAGGCGAGCCAACTCTGGGCGCAGACGCAGGGCCTTCACGACCATCCGTTCACGGTCAGCCGGGCGCTGGCACGCGCGGAGCTTGATGCGGAGCGCATGTCGCGCCACATGAAGAACCTGTTCCTGCTGCAGAATGACCTGCAGGTAGCGACATCCCTGCAGGCCATCGAGGTCGCGGACGCCGATGCTGAACGGCAGATTGCCGTTCTCCGTGACCGCTACCTCGGTCCGAGTGAGGACGTGGCGGTTCTGCAGGATGAGTGGGTGAAGTGGGATGCTCTGCGCACGGAGACGGTCCGCCTGTTCCAGGCGGGTGAAACCGCGGCCGCCGCGGAGCGTGTCCGGCCGGGCGGAATCCAGGAGCTGCAGGCGGAGGCGGTCCGGATCAGCCTGCAGCGGATAGATGATTTCGCGAGCCGTAAGGCCACCCAGTTCTACCAGGCGGCGGCCGCGCAGCGGGACGCCATGGCCTACAATCTCGCGGTCCTCGTCGCCCTCATCCTGCTTCTGAGCCTCGGTGTCGCCTGGCTTCTGCTGGCAGGGATCAAGGGGCCGCTGACGGAATTGACGGCCATCACGGAGCAGTTCCGTGCGGGCCGGATGGACGTGCGCAGCCAGTATGCCGGTGCCAACGAGTTCGGGGCGCTGGCGGCCTCCTTCAATGCCATGGCCGAGGCGATCCAGACGCAGGTGCAGATCGACCGGAACGTGGCCCAACTCGCCGACGTCATGCTGCGCGAGGAGGATGTCCATGCCTTCTGCCGCGAGTTGCTCAAGGCGCTGTTGACGCACACCGGTTCGCAGATCGGCGCGGTGTACTTCCTGAACGAGGCCAAGACCGCCTTCGAGCACTTCGACTCGATCGGCCTGGGCCCCGGCGCTCGTGCCCCCTTCTCGGCCACCGAGTTGGAGGGCGAGTTGGGCGCGGTCCTGGCCACGCGCCAGATTCAGCGTATCACCGGCATCCCGGCCGACACGCGCTTTGCCTTCGCCGCGGTCAGCGGCGAGTTCAAGCCGCGCGAGATTCTGACCATCCCCGTGCTGACCGAGCAGGAGGTCACCGCGGTGGTCTCGCTGGCCAGCGTTCGCGCCTACGACGCGGTGGCCATCCGTGCGATCAGCGACGTCTGGAGCGTGCTGACCGCCCGTGTCAACGGCGTGCTGGCCTTCCGTAAGATCCGGGATTTTGCGGCGCAGCTCGAGCAGCAGAACCGGGAGCTTGAAGAACAGAAGCGCGAGTTGGCTGCGCAGACCGCCGAACTCACCGAGATGAATGCCGAGCTGGAGATGCAGAAGCGGCAACTCGACGAGGCGAATCGGCTGAAGAGCGCCTTCCTCTCCAACATGAGCCACGAGCTGCGCACGCCGCTGAACTCGGTGATCGCGCTCTCGGGCGTGCTGAACCGGCGCCTGGCCGGCAAGATTGCCAGCGAGGAGTACGGCTACCTGGACGTCATCGAGCGCAATGGCAAGAATCTGCTGGCGCTGATCAATGACATCCTGGACCTATCCCGTATCGAAGCCGGGCGGGAGGAGGTCAGCATCGCCCAATTCCCGATGCGGGCGCTGGTTGGTGAGCTGGTGGCGATGCTCGAGCCCCAGGCGCAGGAGAAGGGTATTAAGCTCGCTAGCCTGGATTCCCACGTTAGCTCTCGCAGTTAACACCACGGGGATCGCCCGCCTGGTCCGGCCCCGCAGGGCCGCCCCGGTTGGTGCCTGAGTCACAGTAGCGCATCCTGGCGCCGAAGGGAAGCGGTTGGCCAGGGCCTCTTCTGGAGCGCGGCGCGAGGGTTCACGTGCGGGGCAGGCGCTTGCCTGGGCTGGCAGTGGCAGGCGTCGCTCCGC
>CAILUI010000268.1 GCA_903837355.1 uncultured Victivallales bacterium | reverse complement strand
TGCCGCCACGCATGACCCAGGCCCAGCGCCAGGCCATCGACACGCCCGCCGCCGGGTTGCTCGTCTATCAGATAGACGGGACCCCCGGGCTTTATGGCTATAACGGCAGTGAGTGGAACACCTTCAGCGGCAAGGAAAGCGCGTTGACTTTCAGTTCACCGTTCAGCCGCTCCGGCGACACCATCACCCTTGCCACGGCCGGTGCCGCGACGGCCGGCGCGCTCACCAGCGCCGACTGGAATATCTTCAACGCCAAGGTCGCCGCCACGCGCGGTATCGCCACCACCGCGCCGCTCACCGGCGGCGGCGACCTCAGTGCCGATCTCACCCTGTCCCTGCCTGCGGCCACCGCCTCGGCCGACGGTTATCTTTCCAGCACCGACTGGAGCACGTTCAGCGGCAAGGAAAGCGCCCTGACCTTTGGCGCGCCGTTCAGCCGCGATGGCAACACGGTTTCGCTGGCCACCGCCGGTGCCACGACTGCCGGCGCGCTCGCCAGCGCCGATTGGGCTCACTTCAACACGGCCTACGGCTGGGGCAACCATGCCTCGGCGGGTTACCTCACCAGCGAAACCGATCCGCTGTTTGCCGCCAGTGCCGCGCACGGCGTTGCCGCCGCTGACATCACCGCCTGGAACGCCAAGCTCGGCGGCAGCGGCACGGCTAGCTATTTGCCCAAGTTCACCGCCAGCGGCACACTGGGCAACTCCGACCTCTTCTCCGACGCCTCCGGCAACGTCGGCATCGGGACGTTGACGCCTGCCTCGAAGTTTCAAGTTTATGGCACAGAAACAGGTGCGAATTGGGCAGGCAGAGGTGTATTTGGGGGTGCAAGCAATGCAGTTGTTCTTGGACAATATAATAACAAAGCCTATTTCGGAGCGCATAACGGAACATTAGATGGCTGGTCTGATTTAACGATCAATCCCGGTGGCGGGAATGTGCTGCTTGCCAATGGCGGCGGGAACGTCGGCATCGGGACGGACACACCCGATTACAAGCTCGATGTCGCCGGCTCCATCAACGGCACGGCCATGACCATTGGTGGCGTCCCTGTGGCCACGTCCCATGACACCTACTGGAGCACAGCCGGCGGCGGCGCGATCCAGTACTCGGGCGGCAACGTCGGCATCGGCAAGGCCACTCCGGCCTACCCGCTCGACGTGCTCGGCGACATCAACCTCTCCGGCAGCCTGCGCCTCAACGGCACCGCCAGCCTCACCGCCGCCAAGGCCGCCAACTGGGACGCCGCCTTCGGCTGGGGTAACCACGCCACCGCCGGCTATCTCACGGCCTATACCGAGACGGACCCTGTCTTTGCCGTCAGCGTTGCGGCGGGTATTACCACCGACAGCACCAACGCCTGGAACGCCAAAGTCAGCGGATCCGGTACGGAAGGCTATCTGCCCAAGTTCACCGCCAGCGGCACGGTGGGCGACTCCGCCCTCTTCTCCGACGCCAACGGCAACGTGGGTATCGGAACGACGACACCGGTTTCAAAACTACATATTGCCGGTGCTGATATGAATAATGCACTTTTG
>CAILUI010000267.1 GCA_903837355.1 uncultured Victivallales bacterium | reverse complement strand
TGGTCGCGGCGACCTACGGCGCCTTCACCGGCAATGGCGCGGAGCGCTACTACGACCAGAATCTGCTCGAGGAACTCGATGCGCCCGGCGAGTGGTATCTGGACCGCAAGGCGTCGATGCTCTACTTCTGGCCCCCTGCGCCAATCGCACCCGCGACCGTCGAAGTGCCGACGCTCGACTACGCCGTGCACCTCCAGGCCGGGGCGGCATACGTCGCCGTCGAAGGCTTCACGATCGAGGTAGCCCGCCGGACCGCGGTGCAGGTGGACGAGGCGCAGCACTGCGAGGTCGTGCGCTGCACCATCCGCCACGTCGGCGTGGGCACGGAGATCGGTGGTTGGGGGCCGTGGGAGAACTGCTGTGGCATCGCGCTCTTCGGCGGCAGCGCGAACCGGGCCGTGGGCAACGACATCTCCTTCGTGGGCGGGCACGGCATCAAGCTCACCGGCGGCGATGACAAGACCCTGACCCCGGCCGGCAACGTCGCGGAGAACAACCACATCCACCACACCGGTCTGGACTGGAAACAGGGCTGCGGCGTCCGCCTCGAAGGTGTCGGTAACCGTTTCTCACGCAACACGGTGCACGACATCCCGCGCATGGGCGTCATCTTCGGCGGTAACGACCACGTCATCGAGCTGAACCACCTCTACCGGCTCAACCTCGAGACCTGCGACACCGGGGCAATCTACACGGGCGGCCGCGACGCCGTCACGCCGTGGGGCTGTGTGATCCGCCACAACTACATCCACGACGTCATCGGCTTCGGCCGCGAGCACGGCAAGTGGGGCAGCCCCACGTTCTCCTGGGGCATCTACCTTGACGACCTGGCCAGCGGCGCCACCGTGTATGGCAACATCGTGGTCGGCTGCCTGCGCGGCGGGGTGCACATCCACAGTGGCCGCTACAACCGCATTGAGAACAACATCCTGGTGGGCGGCACGCTGCAGCAGATCGAGTTCAACGGCTGGACCGACGCACACCCGTACTGGTCCGGCCAGGTCGAGGTACGCCAGAAGAACTGGGAGCAACGCCAGGCCCTGCCCGAGTGGCAGCGGAAGTACCCGGAGCTGTTCCTCAAACCGCCGCGGGAGTGGACACCCCTGGTCATGTCCGGCAACCGAATCGAGCGTAACATCCTGGTGGCCAGGGACCCGGGGGCGGCCATCTACCGGTGCACCAGCCTGTCCTACGAGCAGACAACATTCGACCACAACGTGTTGTGGCTCGGCGGTCGGCCCGTGCGCACGGGCATGGGTTCGCCCAAGGTCAAGGCGATCGGCGACAAGGAGATCTGCCCCAACCCGGGGTTCGAGGAGGGCGACCCCGGTGCCATGCCGCCCGGGTGGGAGTGGTACGCGCGTCCGAGCGCCGCGGCGCAGGCCCGGATCAGCACCGCCGCCGCGCACAGTGGGAGTCGCGCTTTGGAAGTGCTCTGTGCTCCGCCGGATCCGGGCAGCCAGTTCGACTTCGCCATGGTCAAGACGGGCAACCTCCCGGTCGAGCCGGGCCGGAGCTACTGCCTGGCCGGGTGGTTCCGGGCCAGCCGGCCGGACCTGCACGTCTTCCTGGTGGCGCAGTCGTACCGGGCCAACCAGTACCACTGGGCACGCGAGACGAACGCGCGGGTCGGCAATGAGTGGAAACGCCTCGAGTTCGGCTTCACCACCCCGGCTCTCGACCAACCCGAAGCCACTGCCGGCATGCGCGACCTCTACGTCCGCATCGACTGTCGGGACGACTCCGGCACCATCTGGATCGACGACCTGTCGCTGCGCGCAGCGGAAACGGTCGACGAGTGGACCGCCTGGCAGGATATGGGCCTGGATCGCAGCTCCGTCGTCGCCGATCCGTTGTTCGTCGATGCGGCCAGGGGCGACTACCGCCTCCAGCCCGAGTCGCCGGCGCTCAAGCTCGGATTCGAACCGATCCCGGTCGAGAGGATCGGCTGCTATGCCGACCCGCTGCGGGCCACCTGGCCAGTCAGGTAGCTGGTGGGTAACTCGCCGGCAACACGATGAAGAGGCTCGTTCAGACCCTCACCTGTGCCGTCAGCCTCTCGACTGGGGCCGCAGTCGCGCCCGGCGCGGCCGCGGGCTGGACGTGCCGGTCATCGCCCTCGATATGGAGGGCGCGCTCGACACGGCGATCGCGCCGAGAGAGGAGTTTCGTGAGTACCCAGCAAGGGAGAATGGCCATGAGGCGTGGTGCCGGGAACGAGATCTGGCGGGGAGGTCGTGCCATGGAACCAAGAGCGGCTGTGGTCCTGTTCGGGGCGCTGTTGACTGCCGTTACCGTTCTCGGGGCCACCGAGCGCTTCGTCGCCCCCGACGGCAACGACGGGAATCCCGGCACTCGGGACGCTCCCTTCGCCACCCTCGCTCGGGCCCGGGAGGCGCTGCGCCAACTCCGTCAGGCGCAGCCCACTGAGCCGGTCACCGTCAGTCTCCGTGGCGGCCTCTACCGCCTGACCGAGACCCTCCAACTGACGGCGGCCGACGCCGGCACCGAGAAGGCCCCGGTCACCTGGCAGGCGCTGCCGGGCGAGACCGTGCGGATACTCGGCGGCGTGCGCCTGACCGGCTGGCAACCGGTCAGCGACCCGCAGGTCGTGGCGCGGCTGGACCCGGCGGCACGCGGCCAGGTCCAGGAAGCCGACCTCAAGGCGCACGGAGTCACCACCTTCCCGCCGTTCGATCCCAAGAGCCCCAGCCGCGAGCAGGTATTCTGCAACGGCAAGTACATGGCGTTGGCCCGTTACCCGAACGACGGCTGGCTGCGGATCGCGGACGTACCCCAGGAAGGGGAACTCAAGTACGAAGGCATGCACCGTGGACCGAACCCGGTGGAGCGCGACGGCATTCCCATCGGCAAGCACTATGGCCGCTTTGTCTACGACGGTGACCGCCCGGCGCGCTGGCAACCGGCGGACGACATCTGGATGCACGGCTACTGGTGGGAAGATTACCAGGACGAGTACCAGCGCCTGGAGCGTCTCGATACGGCGAAGAAAGAGATCTGGCCGGCGCCGCCGTGGCCCGCCTACGGCTTCCACAAGCGGCAGCGCTACTGCTTCCTGAACGTGCTCGAGGAACTGGACCAGCCCGGCGAGTGGTACCTCGACCGCAAGACGGGCAAGCTCTACCTCTGGCCTCCCGCGCCCATTGCGACGGCA
>CAILUI010000266.1 GCA_903837355.1 uncultured Victivallales bacterium | reverse complement strand
GAGTTCCGCCTGCGCCCCGGGCGGGCGAGTTTTTCGACCTGGTTGTTCCAGATTGCCCGCAACGCGGCGCTGGACCAGCAGCGCCAGCGGCGGCGGCATCCGAGCGAGTCGCTGGAGGTGTTGGAGGAGGCCGCCGGAGCGATCGCCAGTACAGCGCGCTCCCCCGAGGCGCTGGCCCTCAGCGGGGAGATGGGCAGGGAGATCGAGGCAGCGGTGGCGGCCCTGCCCGAGGACCAGCGTGCGGCGCTGATCCTCGCGGAGTACCAGGAACTGCCGGTCGCCGAGATCGCGGCGGTGATGGACTGCAGCGAGAAGTCTGTGGAATCCCGCCTCTACCGCGCCCGGCAGACGCTGCGGCAAGGCCTCAGACACCTACTGGAGGGTTGAGTGACCGACCTCCGTGCCAGGCAGATTTCGGAACCACGGATGACGCGGAGGACACGGATGAAGCAGACGCCGGGGCCGCAGTCATCCCATCCGTGCTCCCGGTGCTATCCGTGGTCGATCTGGATTCCGCGACCGCGAGCGAGGCGGGCGCGCAGGATTCTCGCGCCAGGCGCCACGGATAGCGCGGGATTTGCGCCGCCGCGGCGTTGAACGGACTGAACAACGCAGAGGATCGACCGTATGCAGACGCCAGAGCCAGACCCACTCAGCAGCCTACTCCGGCAGTGGCCCGACCTCGAGCCCGGGCCGACCTTTGAGCAGGATGTCCTCCGGCGTTTGCGGTTGGAGGCTACGCGGCCGGCGGCGGCCGGTCTGTGGGTGTGGTTGCCGACCTGGCTGGGATCCCCGTGGCGGCTGGCCTGGAGCGTCGTCCTCCCGCTGACTCTGGCGCTGCTGGTGGGTATCGTCAGCAACCACGTCATGCCGGTGGCGGGTACCCACGCCACGACGGCGTACGGCAGTTTTTCGGTTCTCGAGCCGGGTACCGTTGCTGGTGATTACCTTGCCATGATGGAGGCCCATTGACCATGAAACGCACCCTCCTTCTCGTCGCCTTCCTGCTGGCCGTCCTGGCGATGGCTGCTGCCGGTGTGGCCATCGGCAGGAGGGTCTGCCCGCCCGAGTGCGGCACGGCGGGTAATGCCGCGGCGGCAGGGTCCGAGCAGGTCGAGTGGCTGACCCGCACCCTGACGCTGACACCGGAGCAGCGGGCGGCCGCCCAACGGCTGGAGACACAGTACCGCGGCACCCTCGCCGCGCAGTGTGCCGTGCACTGTGCCGCCAAGGCGCGCCTGCAGGGAATCCTGTTCACGGCGGCGCCCGACGAGGCCGCCATCGGTCAGCTCTTGGAGGCCATGGCCGCCGCGCAGACGGCTTCGGAGCGGGCCACGCTGGAGCACATCCGCCAGATTCACAGCCTGCTGACGCCGGCGCAACGGCCGCTCTACGAAGCGGCGGTCATCGGCAGCGTCTGCGGCTGCCGTAGTGGACTGCACGGGTGCGCTGATTCCAGCGAATCAGGGGGGCAACGCCCAATGCCGTGAAGTCTCTGACCGCAACCTCGGTTACAGACGGGCAGGTAGGTCGGGGGTGCCGGTACCCGACCCCGGTCGCCAGCCAGGCTGGCGCCCGGCTGTCGCCCCGTGCAGCCAAGCAGAACGGGAGACTTGATGGCATTGGGGCAACGCCCCGGCAACGCGGAATAGCTCTGCCATCCGGCGCGGGATTTGGCCGCTGGCGGCGTTGCACTGGCTGATGGTGAGATGCGGGCCGAGTTCGAGCCCGGCGCCCCGAGGAAGGGCGTAGCCCTGCGGCCAATAGCAGGGAGACGACGACGTGAAAACAATCTGCCTGGCGGGGATCGCAGTGGTAACGCTTGGCCTGCTGGGCTGTACCTCAAGCATGGACGGCCACACCAACGTCTCGCTCTTCACCTCGCCCAATCCGGTCGGGGTGAGCTTCCATGCCAACCGTGGCGCGCACCCCTGAACCGCCGCGAGGAGAAGTGCTCTGATGAGCGCGTACGGGAAATGGCTGAGTGGGCCGGCGCTCGCCGCGGCGCTCGCCCTTGGGCGGGTCGCGGCGGCGGCCGAGCCGGCTCCGGCAGCGGCGCCGGCGCTCGCGGCCTGGGATCTGCCGACGGTCATCCGCCAGGCGGTAGAGCGTAATCCGGGCCTGCAGGCGGCGCGTTCGCGTTGGCAGGCGGCGGTGGAGCTGTACCCACAGGCCCTGTCGTTGCCGGACCCGATGCTGGAGTACCGCTACTCGGCCATGACCAACGCGACGCAGTTGGGCCTGAGTCAGAGGCTGCCGCCGCCGCCGATGATCCTGGCCGAGAGTCGGATGGCCTTGGCCGAGGCGCAGATGGCGCGGCTGAAGGTGGACATCGCACTGCGCGACCTGGTCGTGGAGGTCAAGCTCAGTTATCACGAACTGGCTTATCTGGAGCGGGCGATCACCATCACCCAGCAGAACCACGATCTGCTCACCCACATCGAGCAGGTGGCGGCAGCCCGCTACGCCCAGAGCCAGGCGACCCTGAACGATCTGCTGAAGGCCCAGGCCCAGAGCGCACAGCTCGACTATGACCTGGTTCTTCTGCGCGAACTGCAGGACACGGAGCGTGTGCGCCTGTTGTCGCTGCTCGATCTGCCCTCGTCCACCGCCGTCGGGCCGGTGGTGGCCTTGGCGCTGGAGCCGTTGGAGCTGACGCCGGAAGAGGTGGAGCAACGAGCCCTGGCCAGCCGTCAGGAACTCGAGCTGATGCTGGTTGAGGTGCGCAAAGCAGGCCTGAGTGTCGACCTGGCGACGTCGACGTGGTGGCCGGAGCTCAATGTGATGCTGCTGACCGTGGCCGATGCGGGCATGGAGGAGCGGCCGGAGGCCCGGGATGCCTGGATGGCGGAGGTCAGTGTGTCCCTGCCCCTCGATGTGCGTAAGAAGCGGGCCGCGGTGCGCGCGGCGCGCGCCACCCAGGCGGCGGCCGCGGGTGACCTGCGGGCCATGGCCGCGGAGACGCGGGCGCTGGTGCGCAAGGCCTACTTTGCGGCCCACAACGCCCGGCGCTTGCTGGACTTGTACGAGCGCACGCTGATCCCCCAGGCGAAGCAGGCGATGCAGACCGCCGAAGCCTGGAATGTGGATCAGGAGAAGAACCTCCCCGGCCTGCTGGAGACGCAGAGCACCTGGCTCAACTTCAACCTGGCGCGGCTGCGGGCGCTAACGGACTACCAGCAGAGCTTGGCGCGCCTCGAACGCCTGGCCGGCGGGCGGCTGACGGCGGCAGCGGCGCCGCAGGAGGCCCCATGAACCGCGTGCTGCACCTGCTCGTGCCCTTCGGGCTCGTCGGTTGCCTCGGCGGGCAGACCTACCGGCAGTTGCGCCGGGAGGCCGCCACGGCGCCGTCATCCGAGTACTACCTGCACGAGATCAGCCGGGCCCTGCCCGCCCCCGATCCGGCACCGGCGGACACGGCGCTGGCCGAGATCAAGGCCCGCCTGGAAGCGAGTGCCCAGCAGGAGGCCGGGAAGGGTGCGGCGGCCGCGGCCGCGGGGCTGGGACTCTCGGCGGAGCTGCGGCAGGCGGCGGCGGTCAGCAATGCCGATCCGGCGACGCTGGACGCGGCCCTCAAGGGGCCCCTGGCCCTGGCGCCATTCCTGGCCCTGGTCCATGAGCGTCACCCCGGCATCGCCGCAGCGCGGCAGGACGTCCGGGCGGCACTGTTGCGCTATCCGCAGGCCGCCGCGCTGGACGACGTGCTGGCGCAGTATAACGCCTTCACCAAGCAACTGGACACCCTGGTGACGACGCAGCCGCAGAAAGCCATGACCGCTATGCAGTTTCCCTACCCCGACGTGGCCGCGCTGAAGGGGCAGTTGGTCGCCATCGACGTGGCTCTGGCGCGGATCGACCTCGAGCGGCGCACGCGCGACGTGCTGACCGAAGCCCGCCTGGCCTGGCTCAACTATGCCTACCTTCGTGCCGCCCTGGCCATCACCCGCGAGAACGTCGAGCTGCTCGACAGCCTGGTCCGGGTCACCCGGGCGCGTTACCAGGACGGCCAGGCGCTGTACGGCGATGCCCTCTCCGCCCAGATGGAGTGGGCCATGGTGGCGGAGGACGAACAGAGTCTGCGGGACCGCCTCGGGGCGGCGCGGGCGGCCCTCAACGCTCTGCTGGATCGGCCCGCCGAAGCGGCCCTGGGCGACCCCGAGGCGCGGCCCGAGGCGCGGCCCGAGGCGACCGTGGAACCGACGCTGGACGAGGTGACCACGCTCGCCCTGCAGCAGCGCCAGGAGCTGCAACGCCAGCGCGTCGAGATCCAGCGCATGGAGACCATGGCAGAGATGGCCGCGCGCATGGCGGTCCCGGACCCAACCAGCGGGGCGTCCTACCTCGACAGCCGTGCCACGATCGCCTCCGGCACGGCTGCGACCGCCACCGTGATGGGTGAGATGGCGGCGTCAGGCACCTTCGCTGCCCGACCCCCGCTCGACCTCGCCCAGGCCGCGCAGTACGGCAGGGAGAGTGCCTATGTCCGCGAGACGGCGGTCCGCGCCGTGGCCATGAAGGGCATGCTGGCCGCTATGGAGAACGAAACGCGGGCCATGGTCAAGGAGCGTTGGGCCGACCTGGCCACGGCCACGCGGCGTGGCCAGACGCTCTACCGCGACGCACAGATACCGCTGGCACGCCAAGCAGTTCAGGCCGCCGAGACCGCCTACAGCAGTGGCAAGGCCGACTTCATGACCACCATCGAAACGCAACGGACCCTGTTGCGCTACCGGCTCGAAGCCGAGGAAGCGCGCCGTGACGGTGGAGAGGCCCTCGCCCGGCTGGAGCAGACCGTCGGCGCCAGCCTGCCGGTCGCCTTGGCCCCGGTTTCCGAGGAGGTGCGTCGATGAAGCGTCGGTCCATCGTCATCGCCTTCGTTGTTGTCGCTGCTGCCGTCGGCGGCGGGTACCTGCTCGGGCGCGCTGCGGCACGGCCGGGGAGCACTGCGTCCGCACCAGCCGCCGCGCCGGCCGCCGCGCAGCAGACCTACACGTGCTCGATGCATCCGCAGGTCCGGCTGGATCGGCCGGGCAACTGCCCGATCTGCGAGATGCCCCTCATTCCCGCGGCTGCCGCGCAGACCGGTTCGGGTGGCGAACCCATGCTCCAGCTCTCCGACCACGCCCTGGCCATGGCGAGCGTGGAGACCACGCCGGTGACCCGGCGGGAACTCTCGCGCGAGCTGCGGGCTGTCGGCAAGATCCAATACAACGAGGCCTCGCTGGCGACGGTCACCGCGCGCGTCGACGGCTACGCCGAGCGTCTGTTCGTCAACTTCACCGGTGTCGAGATCCGGGCCGGCGACCACCTCGCGGAGGTCTACAGCCCCGAGTTGCTCATCGCCCAACGGGAGTTGCTGACCGCCCTCCAGAGTGGCGCGGGCGGAGCGGGCGAGCCGCTGGCAGGGATGGCCAGACTCAAACTCGAGCGCTGGGGTCTGACCAAGGACCAGATCGCCGTATTGGTCGAGAGCAACACCATGACCGACCGCATCACGCTGTACTCGCCCATCCAGGGCACGGTCATCGAGAAGTTGATCGTGCAGAACAGCGCCTTCAAGGCCGGCGATGCGCTCTACCGCGTCGCCAACCTCGACACCGTGTGGGTGTACCTCGACATCTACGAGGTCGACCTCCCGTGGGTCCGCTACGGACAGCGGGTGGAGATTGCCGCCGAGGCCCTCCCGGGACGCGTGTTTGACGGCGTGGTCACTTTCGTGCAGCCCATGGTGAGCGAGGAAACCCGCACTATCCGGGTGCCGGTCCACGTGGGGAATGATGACCACGCGCTGAAGCCGGGCATGTTCGTGAGCGCGCTGATCCGGTCGGCTCTGGGCGCTGACGGCCGGGCCGCGCCCACGGGTGTCGAGGGCAAGTTCTCCTGCCCCATGCACCCGCAGGTGTTCCGCGATCAGTCGGGCCAGTGCCCGGTCTGCGAGATGCCCCTGGAGCAGATCCCCGGGCTGGCGGCGGCGGTTGCCGATCATGGCGCCCACGCTGATCCTGGGGCCCAGACCACCAGCGCCGCGCCGGCCACGTACCTCTGCCCCATGAAGTGCGAGGGCGAGAAGACCTATGACGCGGCGAGGAACTGCCCTGTCTGTAACATGAAACTCGAGCTCGTCCCGGCGGCGCCGCCCAGCACCGGGCTTGGGCTGCTCACCGTGCTGGCCAGTGCGGTCCTCGACAGTGGTACCCGCCGGATCGTGTACGTCGAGAAGTCACACGGGCTATTCGAGCCGCGAGAGGTCGTCCTCGGCCCACGCACCGGCGAGTTCGCCGCGGTGCTCAAGGGCGTCGCCGAAGGCGAACGCGTGGTGACCCGGGGTGGGTTCCTCATCGACAGCCAGTTCCAGATCACCGGGCAGCCGAGCCTGTTCTACCCCGGCGGCTTGATGGGCGGCACCACGGGCCACCAGCATGGGGAGGCACCCAGCCCCGACGCACCGCCAGCGACCGTCACGCCCGCAGATCCCGCCACGGCGCCCAGCGGCGCGGTCCAACCCAAGCACTGACGGGGACGCACCGACATGACCAACACCGTCATCCGCTGGTGCCTCAAGAACCCGTTCCTGATGGTTCTCATCATCGCCGGGCTATGCCTGGGCGGGTACTTCGCCGTCGTGCACACGCCGGTGGACGCGATCCCGGACATCGGCGAGAAGCAGGTCATCGTTTACGCCGACTGGGCGGGACGCAGCCCGCAGGACGTGGATGACCAGGTCACGTTCCCGCTCACGACGAGCCTGGCAGGCACGCCGGGCGTGAAGACCATCCGTTCGATGTCCGGCTTCGGCTTCTCGATGGTCTTCGTCATCTTCAAGGACAGTGTGGACTACTACTGGGCGCGCTCGCGCGTGCTGGAGCGGATGAACGTCGCCCAGCAGCGTCTGCCGCTGGGCGTCACGCCTGTGCTCGGGCCGGACGCGACCGCCCTGGGCCAGGTCTATTGGTACACGGTGGAGGGTGAGGGTTTCGATCTCGCCGAACTGCGCTCGATCCAGGACTGGTACATCCGCTACCAGCTCAACGCCGTGGAGGGGGTGAGCGAGGTCGCGAGCGTCGGCGGGTTCGTCAAGCAATACCAGATCGATATCCATCCCGACAAGCTCCGTGCCCACCGCGTCACCCTCATGGACGTGTATGAGGCGGTCCGCAAGAGCAACATCGACGTGGGCGCCAAGGTCGTCGAGAACAACGGGGTCGAGTTCTTCATCCGCGGCGTGGGGTTCATCAAGACGGTCGCGGATCTGGAGCGGATCGTGATCCGCCAGGAAGGCGGCACGCCGATCACGGTCCGCAACGTCGCAACGGTCCAGATGGGCCCGGACTTCCGGCGCGGCGCGCTGGACAAGGCCGGCGTCGAGGCGGTCGGCGGTGTGGTGCTCATGCGTTACGGCGAGAACCCGCGCGAGGTGATGAAACGGGTCAAGGCCAAGATCGCCCAGCTCGAACTGGGCCTGCCGAGCAAGACCCTCGCGTCCGGGCGCGTGTCGAGCGTCCGCATCGCCCCCTTCTACGACCGCACGACCATCGTCAATGAGACCATCGGCACCTTGAAGAAAGCGCTGTCCGAGGAGGCGCTGCTCGCAAGCCTCGTGATCCTGGTCTTCCTGCTCCATTTGCGGACGACCGCGACGGTGCTCGCCACGCTCCCGCTGGCCGTGGCGAGCACCTTCATCCTGATGTACCTCTTCGGCGTCGACAGCAACATCATGTCGCTAGCGGGTTTGGCGATCGCGATCGGCGACGTGGCCGACATGGGCATCATCATGTCGGAGAACATCTACCGACGCATCGCGTCCGCGACCGACGACGAGAGACGCGACAAGGGCCATTTCGGGATCGTTTACGAAGGCGCGACGGAAGTCGGCGGAGCCATCATCACTGCCGTCTCCAATACCCTCGTGTCGTTCATCCCGGTCTTCTTCCTCACCGATCAGGAGGGCAAGCTCTTCAAGCCCCTGGCGTTCACGAAGACCTTTGCCATCGGCTCGTCCGTCGTGCTCGCGGTCACCGTGGTCCCGTTCCTCTGCTACCTGCTCCTCCGGCCGGTCAAGTGGCGTAAGCGGGTCACCGCCGCGCTGGCCGTCGGCAGCGGTGTGTGCGCGACGCTCGCCACGCAGGCGGCGTTCCGGTGGGGCCTGGCCAAGGGGCACGATGAAGGCTGGCTGATCTCCGCGGCCGTCGGCGTGGGCGTCGCCCTGTGCGTCATCCGCATGACCCGGGAGCGCTTCCTGCCGCTGGAGGAGAACCGCGTCTCGCGTCTGATTGCCATGGGGTACGGCTCGGCGCTGGGTTGGATTCTCGCGCACAAGAAGACGTTCCTCGTCGCCCCGCTGATCCTCCTGTTGCTTGGCCTGAGCGTCTGGCTGGGCGTGGGCAAGGTCCTGTACCCGGTTCAGGCCGCCATCAACCTCTTCGCCCGCGCCCCGGCATCGCCTGAACTCAAACGTCTCATGCACGCGCCGCCGGACGACGCCCTCGCCCGCCCGCTCGTCGAGTTTGACCAAGTCCGCTGGGAGCGGGTCCGGCACAAGGGCGGCGGCGAACGCTTCCGGATCCTTTGGCGCCGGCCCGATCCCAAGCAGCGCGACGCCGAGATCGCCTCGGGGTCAACCGTGGTTCGCGAGGGCCGCATCCTCCCCGGTATCGGGCGCGAGTTCATGCCGCCGCTCGACGAGGGCTCCTTCCTCTACATGCCATCGCTGCTGCCGCAGGGCTCGCTCTCGCAGGCGATCCAAGTCAACAGCACGCAGGACAGAGCTATCGCCGGCGTCCCTGAGGTTGAATCGGTGGTGGGCAAGGTTGGCCGCGCCGAGTCGGCGCTTGATCCCGCGCCGATCGGCATGATGGAGAGCATTATCATCCTCAAGTCCGAGGACCAGTGGCGCACGAAAAAGGTCGAACGATTCTTCGCCGACTGGCCCAGCTTCATCAGGGCGCCGCTGGCCTGGGTCTGGCCCGAGGAGCGCCGCATCACCAAGGACGAGATCCTCGCTGAGCTCCAAGAGAAGACGGCGATCCCCGGCGTGTTGCCCACCTTCCTCCAGCCCATCCAGACGCGTCTGGTCATGCTCCAGACCGGCTTCCGTGCCATGATGGGGGTCAAGATCTTCGGGGCTGACCTCCGCGAGATCGAGCGCGTCGGCCTCCAGATCGAGCAGCTCCTCCACGAGGTGCCCGGCGCGACGGACATCGTTGCCGACCGCATCGTCGGCAAGCCCTACATCCAGGTCGATATCGACCGTGATCGCATCGGCCGCTACGGCGTCAACATCCGAGACGTGCAGGACGTCATTGAGATGGCTCTGGGCGGGATGAACCTGATGGAGTCGGTCGAGGGACGCGAGCGCTACCCCATCCGCATCCGCCTGACCCGCGACTTCCGCGAGGATGCCGAAGCGATCCAGCGGATCAGCGTGCCCACCGCCACGGGCGCACAGGTGCCGCTGGCCCAACTTGCGGCCATCTCGACCGTACTGGGCCCGCAGGAGATCAAGGGCGAACGGGGCCTCCTGGTCGGCTACGTCACCATGAACACCCGCGACCGCGATGAGGTCTCGGTCGTCAACGATGCCGAGGCTCTGCTCCAGCAGGCGGTGAAGGACGGCCGCCTGAGACTCCCCGCCGGCTACTACTGGGAGTGGTCGGGCCAGTTCGAGAACCAGGTCCGCGCCACGGCCCGCATGAAGCTCCTCGTCCCCCTCACGCTGTGCATCATGTTCGTGATGCTCTACCTAGGCTTCACGCGCTGGTGGATCGCCCCGGTGATCTTCCTCGGCGTGCTGGTCTCCGCCAGTGGCGGCTTCATCATGCTGGCCCTGTGGGGCGTGAACCTGTCGGTGGCCGTATGGGTGGGGTTCCTGGTTCTCTTTGGTGTGGTGGACGACGATGGCGTGATCATCGCCACCTATCTCGAGGGCACTTTCAAGGATCGCCAGTTCACGTCCATCGCCGAGATCCGCGCCGCGACCCTTGACGCGGGCCTGAAGCGCATCCGGCCCTGCCTGATGACGACTGCCACGACGGTCTTCGGCCTCATGCCCATCTTCTGGGCCAGCGGGCGCGGCGCGGACGTGATGAAGCCGATGGCGATCCCGTCGGTCGGCGGCATGGCGGTGAGCCTGATCACGCTGTTCATCGTGCCGTGCGTCTTCTGCGCGGTCGAGGAGTGGAAATGGAAACGGGCGCGAGAGCGGGGGAATGCCGCCGTGGCTGCCATACCTGTACCCGCTTTGGAGGTGCCGGGACTATGAGCGCGTGCGCCCGCGGGAAAGCGGCGTCCAGCCGCCGCAGTCCAAGGAGTCCCGCCGCCGCCGGGACTCGGTCCCAGACTGCGCTGGCCAGCAGGCCACGCTTTGGACTGTCGGTGGCTCGACACCGCTATGTGCCCTCCCGGCCTGGCTTGGCGCCCCCGGCCTACGGGAGATGCGGCGGGCCTCCGCCGCTGCGCCCGCGGCCGGGCGTCTCTCCAGAAGACGGTGGAGATGCGGCGGGCCTCCGCCGCTGCCGGGGTTCGGTCCCGGACGGCGCTTTCACTTGGTCTGCGGGTCGATCCTGAGGTGAACCGGGGTCGTCTTGCCGAGGTTATCGGCCACCGGGCAACGGCTCTCGACGATCGCGAGCCAGCGTGCCAGGGTCGGCGCGTCCGCATCGGCCTTGACGCGCAGGCTGACGTCGATCTGCTTGAAGCCGGCGCGGTCGGGGGTGGGCAGGTTCAGCAGGCGCGCCGGATTCAGGGGGCCGCCCGCCTCGATCTCCAGGGTTTGGATCTTGAAGCCGAGCTCCTTGGCCACGAGGTGGGCCACGACATTGAGGCAGCCGACGAACGCCGCCAGCACGTACTCCACGGGGTTCGGCCCCAGATCCGTGCCGCCGAGCGCGGGGGGTTCGTCGACGATGAGCGTGAAGTTGCGGGCCGCAACGCGGGTACGCGCCGGGGACTCGGACGTGCCGCTTACGGTGAATATCAGGTCAGCCATGTTCTGGTCCTCCAGTGCGGGTTCGTCAGGGGAGCCTGGCGTGTGGCCTGCGCCAGGGCCTGGTCGGTATCCGCCCAATAAACTATATTCACGATAGGAATAAGCAAGAATAGGGGAGCGGGAAAAGTTTGGGCGAGGGTCTGGGGGCGCTGCGGCGGTACGGTTCCGACCCGTGGGGATGCGGTGGGCCTCCAGCGCAGGCGGTCAGTACGCGCGGGTGCCCTCACCCGCGGCCGCGTGGGGGCACGCGGCGGTACGGTTCCGACCGGTGGAGATGCGGTGGGCCTCCAGCGCAGGAGGTCAGTACGCGCGGGTGCCCTCACCCGCGGCCGCGTGGGGGCACGCGGCGGTACGGTTCCGACCCGTGGGGAGAT
This sequence comes from uncultured Victivallales bacterium, assembly GCA_903837355.1. Classification (GTDB taxonomy): domain Bacteria; phylum Verrucomicrobiota; class Lentisphaeria; order Oligosphaerales; family JAFGRS01; genus CAILUI01. Next base: position 13,464 of record CAILUI010000266.1, on the reverse strand, counting down.
GCGGCGGGCCGCCGCCGCTGCGCCCGCGGCCGGGCGCCTCTCCAGAAGACGGTGGAGACGCGGCGGGCCTCCGCCGCGCGCCGCTCGGCCGGGCTTGGCCCCCTTGGCCTAGTGGACCTGGGATCGGCGCGTCCCGCGCCGTGGGCGGATGACGCCCTCCAGGCCTTCCGCACCAGGGGCGTGCGGCCGATGGACAGCGATAGGGGAGCGGGAAGAGTTTGGGCCAGGGCCAGGGCGACTCTGCGGCCCTGGGGGCGCCGCTGAAGGGGGCTTTTCCCTTGTTTTGAAGCAAACAGGCGCTACTTTACCTGTATTGTTTGGATACCCCCGCGCGATCGAGATGGAGGCATCCGCCTGACCTTGGGCGGCTTGGCGGCGGGTGCTGTTTGGTGTCTGGATAACTGCGGTAGAGGCGGGGAAGGACAGGGGATCGAATGAGACGGGGGCAGACTCTGCGACGTGTGGTTCGGGCCTCGGGGAAGATCGTGGTGCTGGCGGTAGTCGCTGGCACCGTGGTCTACGTCGCGCGTTTCAAGCCGGTCGCCGTGACTGGGTTCACGGTGGAAACCGCCACCGTGGAAGCCGAGGTTTTGGGCACCGGGACTCTGGAGGCCAGGACCAGGACCACGGTCAGCACCAAGGTCGCCGGCAGGATTGCGGCGCTCCTCGTCGACCAGAATGACAGCGTTGCCGCGAATCAGCCGCTGGTGACGATCGAGGACGGCGAGTTGCGCCAGCAGGTGGAGATGGCGAAGGCTACGCTGGAAGCCACCCGGGCAGCCCTGGCCCGGGCCCAGGCGGATATCTCCCGCGCCGCCGCGGTCCTGGCCCAGGCGGGTCTCGACCAGGAGCGGAGCCGGCTGCTGGCGGAGAAGAAGGTGGCCACGGCAGAGGAGTTTGACAAGAGCCGCGAGCGGTTCGGCATCGCGCTGGCGGAGATGGATCGGGCCAAGGCCGCGAAGACCGAGATCGAGTACCAGGTCACCGCGTCCGAGCAGACCCTGAAGTACCATCAGGAACGTCTCGCCGATACCCGTCTGCTCAGTCCCTTCGGCAACGGTCTGGTACTTGCCCGTTACCGCGAGGTGGGGGATGTCGTGGTCCCGGGCACGAGCATCATGGATCTGGTGTGTCTCGATGAGATGTGGGTTTCGGCGTGGGTCGACGAGTCAGCCCTCGCCACCCTGGCCGTGGGCCAGCCCGCACAGGTGGTCTTCCGGTCCGAGCCCGAGCGCCCGTACGCGGGTCAGGTCAAACGTCTGGCGAAGCAGACCGACCGCGAGACGCGCGAGCTTCTGGTGGACGTGCAGGTGGCCGAGTTGCCGAAGAACTGGTCCGTCGGTCAGCGGGCCGAAGTGCACGTGCGCACTGCGAGCCGGGAGGGTACGCTGGCCATTCCGCCAGGGCTGATCGTCTGGAGGGAAGGTCGCCCGTGCGTGTTTGTTCGCGAGGCGGGTCGGGCGCGGCTTCGTGAGGTCGGTCTGGGCCTGCGGGGGCGAGAGCTTGTCGAGATCACCCGTGGCCTGCGCCGTGGGGAGGTCGTCGTCCTGGCGCCGGGCGGCGGCGGCAGGCTGCGTGAGGGGGCGTACCTCAAACCATGAACCTGGCCCTCAGAGACATCCGACACAGCTTTGGGCGCTTCGCCCTGACTGCGGTCGGCATTGGGCTCCTGCTCATGGTGGTCATGGGTATGGGCGGCATCTACCGGGGACTGGTGGAGGACGCCACGCTCCTGGTGGACCGCATCGGTGCCGATCTCTGGGTGGTTCAGAAGGACACGCGTGGCCCCTTCGCCGAGATGTCGCGGTTGCCGGCCTCCGTGGAGGACCGCCTGCGCTCGGTGTCGGGCGTGGCCTCTGCTGGCAGTTTCGTCTCTCACACCCTGCAGCGGGAGGATGCGGGCCGGCCGCTGCGGGTGACCATCCAAGGCCTGGCCTGGCCGCAGGACCGGGGCGCCTGGCTGCCGCTGCTGGCGGGCCGGACGCTCGCGCAAGCCCACTACGAGATGGTCGCGGATCTCTCGGTGGGTCTTTCCCTGGGGCAAGTGGTTCGGCTGGGCCGGGACACGTACACCGTGGTTGGGATCACCCGGAACATGATTTCCGCGGGGGGCGATGGCCTGGCGTTCACCACGCTGGCGGACTCGCAGGCCATTCAGTACGCGGCCTCTGGGGAGGCCATCCGGCTGGAGCGCGCGGCCCGTCGGAACCGGGCTCAGGACGCCGACCTGGGGAGGACTCAGCCCGCCCTTCTCGGTCGTGCCGCCGGTCTCTCCGCGGGGATCCCGATCCTGGGGCCGGCGCCGGTCAGTGCTGTGCTGGTCCGGCTTGCCCCCGGGGCAGACCCGGACCAGGTGGGCCGCAGCATCGCCTCCTGGCCCGATGTCTCCGTCTACAGCCAGGAGCAGCAACGGGAGCTGCTGCTCAAGGGCAGTGTCGACCGCTCCCGGCGGCAGATCGGTCTGTTCCGGGCCCTGCTGATCGTCGTTTCCACGATCATTATGGCACTGATCCTCTACACGCTGACCCTCGACAAGGTACACGACATTGCGGTTCTGAAGCTGATGGGGGCACGCAACGGGATCATCTTCGGCCTGATCCTTCAGCAGGCGCTCCTGCTGGGGGCAATCGGGTACGGGATCGCCTACGCCGTCGGGCTGGGTGTGTTCCCGCGCTTCCCGCGCCGGGTGCTCATTGTCGCGGCTGACCTCCATATGCTGGCAGGCGTGGTGGTCGGGATCTCCGTACTGGCCAGTGCGCTGGGCATCTGGCGGGCCATGCAGGTTCAGCCGAGCGAGGTGCTGTCGTGACGGTGCAGGCAACCGACCACTTGGCCGTCGAGGCGGTTGGGCTGACCAAGGTCTACGGCAGTGGGAACACCGAAGTACAGGCCCTGCGCGGGGTGGACCTGTCGCTCGCCCGCGGCGAAGTCATCGCCCTCCTCGGTCCCAGCGGGGCGGGGAAGAGCACTCTGCTGGGGATTGTCGGGTTGGTCACCCCGCCCACGGCCGGCCGGATTACCATGGCCGGCAAGCCGGTCGTTGTGGACGGCCGCTTCGTCGTCGATGTCAGGGCCTTCCGGCGCCAGCATATGGGTTTCGTCTTCCAGAAGGCTAATCTGATACCGTTCCTCAACGCCGTCGAGAATGTCCAGATTGCGCTGGAGATCAACGACGAGTCGCCACGCGTAGCCAAGCGGCGCGCGCTGGACCTGCTGAACTACCTCGGCGTGGCGGATCGGGCGGAGCACTATCCAGCGCAGCTCTCGGGCGGGCAGCAGCAGCGTGTGGCGGTCGCCAGGGCGCTCGCCAACCTGCCCGACTTGATCCTGGCCGACGAACCGACGGCAGCGCTGGACAGCATCCGGGGCCGACAGGTCATGGAGCTCTTCCGCAAGGTCGCGCATGAGCAGCGGGCAGGCGTGGTGGTGGTCACTCACGACCATCGGGCGCTAGATGTGTTCGACCGCACCTTGGCGATGGAAGATGGCCTGCTGACCGTTGCGGCAAGGTAGCTTCGCAGCACGGTGCCCGGACTCGTTCCCGTCGCCGTCGCCGGGCGCCGTCTTTCCTTCCGGCGCGCCGCCGGGCGCCGCGGGCGCGCTCAGATCGCGTAGTCTTCGAGGAAGACCTTGGCGTCACGCGGCAGCACGAAGACGCGTTGGTTGACGGTCAGGCCGAGTTCGCGGAAGCGGCTGTGGGAGAGTTCGACCTTGAGGGCCTGGCCGTCGTCGGTGCTGAGTTCGAGTTTGGCCACAGGGCCGGCGGATTGCACGCGCAGGAGGCGGGCGGCGAGGCCCTGGCCGGGATCCTGGAGGGCGATATCGAGGTTGTGGGGGCGCACCAGCAAGCGGGCGGAGGTGCCGGCCGCGGCGGTCGTTGCCGGCGCGGGCAGGGCCAGCGAGCCGAACACCGCCTGGCCGGCCTCGACGCGGCCATGGAAGAGGTTGACGTTGCCGATGAACTGCATGACGAACTCCGAGGCCGGGTGATGGAAGACCTCGTCGGGCGTGCCCTCCTGTTCGACCTGGCCGTGGTTCATGACCACGATGCGGTCGGCGACCTCGAGGGCTTCCTCCTGGTCGTGGGTGACGAAGACGGTGGTGGCGCGGATCTCGTCGTGGAGTCGGCGCAACCAGCGCCGGAGGTCCTGGCGGACCTTGGCGTCGAGGGCGCCGAAGGGCTCGTCCAGCAACAGGACCTTCGGCTCGACGGCCAGGGCGCGGGCCAGGGCCACGCGTTGGCGCTGGCCGCCCGAGAGCTGGTCGGGGAAGCGTCCCTCCATGCCCTCGATCTGGACGAGGCGGACGAGTTCTTCGACGCGGGCGCGGATCTGGGCGGCGGCCGGCCGCAGGGGGCGGGGGCGGACACGCAGGCCGAAGGCGATGTTCTCGAAGACGGTCATGTGCCGGAACAGCGCGTAGTGTTGGAAGACGAAGCCGACGCCGCGCCGGCCGACACTGGCCTGGGCCACGTCCTGCTGGTCGAAGAGGATCTGCGTCGTCGGCGTCGGGTCGGGGACCTCGAGCCCGGCGATGATGCGCAGCAGGGTGGTCTTGCCGCAGCCCGAGGGGCCGAGCAGGGCCACCAGCTCGCCATCGGGTACGTGCAGGCTGACGTCGCGCAGGGCTGAGAAGCGGCCGAACTGCTTGCTGATGTGGCGGACTTCGATACTCATGGGGCGGGCGTCTCCGGCGCCGGCGCCAGGAGCGCGGCGGCCAGTTCGCGGCGGACTCTCGCTTCGACCAGGCTCTTGACGCCGAGGGTGATCAGCGCCAGCAAGGCGAGCAGTGAAGCGACGGCGAAGGCGGCGGCGAAGTTGTACTCGTTGTAGAGGATCTCGACGTGCAGCGGGATGGTGTTGGTGCGTCCGCGGATGTGGCCGGAGACGACGGAGACGGCGCCGAACTCGCCCATGGCGCGGGCGTTGCAGAGGATGACGCCGTAGAGCAGGCCCCACTTGGCGTTGGGCAGGGTGACGCGGCAGAAGGTCTGCCAGCCGCTGGCCCCCAGCGCCAGCGCCGCCTGCTCCTCCTCGGAGCCCTGGGCCTGCATCAGCGGGATCAGCTCGCGGGCGACGAAGGGGAAGGTGACGAAGACGGTGGCCAACACGACCCCAGGCACCGCGAAGACGACCTTCAGGTGGTGCGCCACCAGCCACGAGCCGAACCAGCCGTGCAGCCCGAAGAGCAGCACGTAGACCAGGCCCGAGATCACGGGTGAGACGGCAAAGGGCAGATCCAGAAGCGTGGTCAGCAGGCTCTTGCCCACGAAGTCGAAGCGCGCGATGGCCCAGGCGGCGGCCAGGCCGAAGACGAGGTTCAGCGGCACGGCGATGGCGGCGACCAGGAGGGTCAGTCGGATGGCGGCCAGCGCGGCCGGATCGCGGCAGCTCGCCAGGTAGACGCCGACGCCCTTGCGCAGGGCCTCGACGAAGATGGCCGTCAACGGCAAGGCCAGGAAGAGCAGCAGGAAGCCGGCGGTCGTCAGTACCAGGCCCCACGTGACCCAGGCCGGGTCGCGGGCGGCGGCGCGGGTACGCGGCGCCGAACTCGCTGCAGGCACGGTTGCCGAGGTGGGTGTCATGGTCAGCTCGTTCCCCGGTGCCGCCGTGCCAGGCCCCACTGCAGTGTGTTGATCGCGAGCAGGATGGCGAACGAGGCGGCGAGCATGACGCAGGCGATGGCGGCGGCGCCGGCGTAGTCGTACTGCTCGAGCTTGACGATGATCAGCAGCGAGGTGATCTCCGTCTTCATCGGCATGTTCCCGGCGATGAAGACCACCGAGCCATACTCGCCCAGGGCGCGGGCGAAGGCCAGGGCGAAGCCGGTCAGCAGCGCCGGGAGCACCGCCGGCAGGATGACGCGGCGGAAGGTCTGCCAGCGCGTGGCCCCGAGAATAGCCGCAGCCTCCTCCAGGTCCAGATCGACCTCCTGCAGCGCCGGCTGGACGGTGCGCACCACGAAGGGCAGTCCGATGAAGATCAGCGCGATGGTCACACCCAGCGGGGTGAAGGCGAGCTTCAGGCCGAGCGGCTCCAGCCAGCGCCCCAGCCAGCCGTTGGCCGCGCACAGGTTCGTCAGTGCGATGCCTGAGATCGCCGTCGGCATGGCGAAGGGCAGGTCCACGAAGGCGTCGAGCAGGCGCCGTCCGGGGAAGCGGTAGCGTACCAGGGACCAGGCCACGACGAAGCCAAAGATCGCATTCACCGCCGCCGCGGCCAGGGCCGCGCCCAGAGTGAGCTTGTAGGAGGCCACGGCGCGGGGGTCGCTGATGACGTCCCAGAACTGCGCCCAGGACAGCTCGCCGGCGCGCACGGGCAACGTCGCCAACGGCAGCAGCACGATCAGGCTCAGGTACAGCACGCTGTAGCCCAGAGCCAGGCCGAAGCCCGGGAGCGGCGAGTGTTGCTTGAGCCGGAGTCTCATGGTGTGGAGCGGGAAGCGCCGCGGGGGGCGCCGTCGTCGGCGCGGCCCCCGCGGCGGGAGTACGTCACTTGGGTTGGTAGATCTGGTCGAAGATGGCGCGGTCCGCAAAATGCGTCTTCTGCGCCTTGGCCCAGCCGCCGAAGACGTCGTCGATGGTGAACAGGTCCAGCTTCGGGAAGGTGCTGGCGTGCTGCGCGGCGACCTCGGCTGAGCGCGGCCGGTAGAAGTTGCGGGCGGCGATCTCCTGGCCGGCCGGGGTGTAGAGGTACTGCACGTAGGCGTCCGCCACCTGGCGCGTGCCGCGGCGGTCGGCGTTGACATCGACCACGCTGACCGAGGGCTCGGCCAGGATGCTGATGGAGGGGATCACCACCTCGAACTTGTCGGCACCGAACTCCTTGAGGATCAGGAAGCCCTCATTCTCCCAGGAGAGGAAGACATCGCCCAGCCCGCGCTGCGCGAAGGTGGTGGTGGAACCGCGGGCGCCGGAGTCGAGCACGGGCACGTTGCGGTAGAGCGCCGACACGAAGGCCTTGGCGCGTTCCTGCGCCTTGGCCACCGCGGCCTCATTGCCCGGCTGGTTGAGCTTGGCCAGGTCACCGAGCTCCTGTTTGAGCACGAAGCCCCAGGCCGCCAGGTAGTTCCAGCGGGCGCCACCGGAGGTTTTCGGGTTGGGGGTGATCACCGAGACCCCTGGGCGGACCAGGTCGTTCCAGTCCCGGATCCCTTTCGGGTTGCCCTTACGGACGACAAAGACGATGGTCGAGGTGTAGGGAGCGCTGTGGTTGGGCAAGCGCGTCTGCCAGTCAGCGGGCAGCAGTTTGCCCTTCTCGGCGATAGCGTCGATGTCGCCGGCCAGTGCCAGCGTCACCACATCGGCCTCCAGGCCGTCGATCACGGCGCGGGCCTGCTTGCCGGAACCGCCGTGCGACTGCTGCACGGTCACCTCGCCGCCGGTGGTCGCCTTCCAGTACGCCGCAAAGGCAGCGTTGTACTCCGTATAGAGCTCCCGGGTGGGGTCGTAGGAGACGTTCAGGAGCGTGGTGGGACCGGCCGCAAGGGCCGGCGTGGCCAGGGTGAGCGCCGCAGCGAGGCCAGCCAGCAGCGTTGTCTTGGGGGTCGTCTTCATGGTCGTGCTATTACCTATGCACTTTCGCATTCCGTACTGAGTGCGCCTCCGGAGAGACTTCGGCCCGCGCGGAACAGAACGAACACGGGCGCGGTGATCCGCCAACGCCCAATAAAATAGGACTCCCATAGGAATAGTCAAGAATGGTAGCGGAATAGTTTCTGACGAGGCAGGCCAAACCCCTGAGACGAACGGGACCGCGGGGTGCCGGGGTAACGCGGGGGTTGGCGGAACCCGAGGCCGGCGGCGGGTTCTTAGGGATGGTGTCCGGAGTGTGGCCGGTGGCGGCCTCAGCGAGGTTTGTATGCAGCAGCAACGCGTCATTGTGCAGAACGAGTTTGGCATGCACCTGCGGGTGGCCCAGCAGGTTGCGGAGGCCGCGCGGCGGCAGTCCGCGCAGGTGACGGTCTGCAAGGGCTGCGTCAAGGCTAACGGCTGCTCGATCATTGAGCTGCTACTGCTGGAGGCCACGCACGGCGCCGAGATTGAGCTGGTCGCCTGCGGCGGGGATGAGGAGAGGGCGCTGCGTGAGTTGGCGGAGGTGTTCTCGGGGGGCGCGGGTATCTGAGGGTCGAGGGTCGAGGGTCGAGGGTCGAGGGTCGAGGGTCGAGGGTCGAGGGTCGGGTAGCGGCGGGTCTCCCGACCTGCCGCCGGGGGACAGCTCTGGAGAGCCGCCCCTACTGCAGAATGAAACCGCACCGGAGCGCGGGCTTGACGCATGGCCGAATGATGGCATGGTATGGGCGTATCAGGTACGGATCTGGCAGCAGGTTAGACCTCTATGACAGCGCTTGAACGGAGTCTGCGACTTAGGTGCCTGCAACCGCGCGGTGGCCGTTTGGCCGTGGTTGCAGGCTGACGGTGCTGTCCTCCGGACGGTCTGCCTTCAGCACTCCTTGTGACCAGCGCGGTTGCAGGATATCCCCCCCCGGTTGCTTCCGTGTGCCCGCCGCTGTCCAGGTCGGGCTGCGGGAGTCAGCCTTCGAGTGTTGACGAGCAGTGTACCGTAAGGAGTAGCAGTCATGTCAGCAGTTTACGCGAAGCCAGAGACGGTGGACCTGGCGCAGCGCCGGTGGCCCAGCCAGCAGATCAGCGCCTGTCCCGTGTGGTGTGCCGTGGATCTGCGCGACGGCAACCAGGCCTTGCCCAACCCCATGACCCCGGTGCAGAAGCGGCGTTACTATGACGTGCTGCTGCAGACCGGCTTCAAGGAGATCGAGATCGGTTTCCCGTCGGCCTCGGCGGACGACTTCCAGTTCTGCCGTGATCTGATCGAGCAGCAGGCCATTCCGGACGACGTCACGATCTCCGTGCTGACCCAGGCCCGCGAGCATCTGATCCGGCGGACCATGGAGGCTCTGCGCGGTGTGCGGCGTGCCACCTGCCACGTCTACATCGCCACCAGTGACCTGCACATGAACTTCGTTTTCGGCAAGACGCGGGCGCAGACCAAGGAGATCGCGCTGGAGTCGGTGCGCCTGATCCGCGAGTTGGCCGACGCCATGCCCGAGAGCGACATCGGGTTGGAGTTCTCGCCGGAGGAGTTCACCGACAGCAATCTGGACTTCGTCGTCGACCTCTGCAACGCGGTGATCGAGGTCTGGAATCCGCGGCCGGGGCAGAAGGTCATCATGAATCTGCCGGCCACGGTCGAGCGCCGCCTGCCCACCCACTACGCCGACATGATCGAGGCCTACATCGCGCGCCAGAAGTACCCCGAGAAGACCATCGTTTCGCTGCATGCCCACAACGATATGGGCAGTGCGGTGGCCGCCACCGAACTGGGGCTGATGGCGGGCGGGGACCGGGTCGAGGGGACGCTGTTCGGGCACGGCGAGCGCTCGGGCAACGTCGACCTGATCACCATCGGCCTCAACCTGCAGTACCTGGGCATCGACACCGGCCTCGACTTCAGCCACATCGAGGCTTTGCGCGATACCATCACCGAACTGACCGGCATGGCGGCGCATGCGCGCCATCCCTACGCCGGCGAGTTGGTGTTCTGCGCCTTCTCGGGCTCGCACCAGGACGCGATCCACAAAGGGCTCGGCAACAGTGCCGCCCTGCGCGAGCATTTCGGCGGCTGGAAGATCCCCTACCTCCACATCGACCCGAAGGATATCGGCCGCAGCTACGAGCGCTTCATCCGCATCAACAGCCAATCGGGCAAGGGCGGCATCGCGCATGTGCTGGCGCAGGACTACGGCGTCGACCTGCCGCGGGCGCTGCTGATCGAGCTCAGCGGCCACGTGCAGGCGTTCGCCGACGAGGCCAAGCGCGAGGTCCAGAGCCGCGAAGTCTGGGAGATCTTCCTGGCACGCTTCGTGTGCCAGGATGGGCCCATCAAGCTGGTCAACTACTGGCCGCGGCCGAACGCGGCCGACCCGCGCCTGATCGAGGGTGAGGCGCACGTCGAGTTCGGCGGGCAGCGGCAGGTGCTGTTCGGCACGGCCGTGGGCCCGATCGCGGCCTTTGCGCGGGCCATTCGCCAACTGCCGATCCCGGACTTCGTGCTGCAGGAGTACGAGGAGGACGCCCTGGGCACGACCGCGGATGCCGAGGCGATCACCTTCGTGCGCCTGGAGCGGACCGGGGCGGGGACCTTCTACGGCGTAGGCCTGGGCCATAATATCGACCAGGCGGCCGTGAGTGCTGTGGTCTCCAGCCTCAACCGCATGATCGCCGCCGGCTGAAGCGGGAAATGGAGGACGGCTCACCGCCTGCTGGCAGGTCCTGCTGGCCAGCAGGATTAGCCCTCCAGCCCCGCCCCCGGACCGGTGGAACGCGGCATCTCCGTATGCCGCGGCCGGGATACGGAGATCCCGGCTTCCAGGGCGGTCCGGTCATACCGGCTTGAGACTCGCAAGTCTCATACCGGAGAGTGCCCGCAGAGCCGGGGGCCAGACTTCACTGAGGCCTGGCGAATGAGACCGCCCTGGCGCCCCCGACGGGTTGCCTTTTGCGGCCGGCTCCCTACATTTGTCAAGAGTCCGCGGCAGGGGCACGTGTCCCTGCGCCATTCGACATGAGCGCTGCAGGTAAGGCATACTGCTGATGGTCTATCTGGATTACGGCTGGAAGATTCTCTTTGTCGTGATGTTCTTCGGGCTCTGCATCTTCGTGCACGAGCTGGGGCATCTGCTGGTGGCGCTCTGGCGCGGGCTGTATGTGGAGCGCTTCTCGGTGGGCTTCGGCAAGAAGATCTGGGGCGTGACCTATCGCGGCGTGGAGTATGTGGTGAGCTGGCTGCCTTTCGGCGGCTATGTCGCCCTGCCGCAGCTCGATCCCTCGGACCAGCCCCGGACGGCCCAGGGCGAGATCCTGCCGGTGCCCTCGGCGGCCAGTCGCGCTCTGACCGCCGCGGCCGGGCCCGTGGCCAACATCCTTTTCGGCTTCTTGCTGGCCACCTTCACCTGGTGGTACGGTGTGTATGAGCCGGCGCCGGCCACGGAATGTACGGTGTGGGAGGTGCCGCAGGTTCTGCCGCTGTTCAAGGACGGACTGAAGGAGGGGGACACGCTGGCGGCCGTCAAGGGCGAGCCTGTTTCCGGGCCCTGGGAAGAGGTCTCCAAACGGCTGACGCTGGCCGACCAGGCGGTCGAGGTGACGGTGCAGCGCCAGGGCGCGAGCACGAACCTGACCTACCATCCCGAACCGAACCCGGAGTACGTGGCTGGCCTGCGCCCCATGGACCGCATTGTCGAGGTTAACGGCGCGCCGCTGGCGCAGGGCTGGGAGGAGTTGCGTGAGAGTATCGTGTTGAATACGGACCGCCTGACGCTCACGGTCGAGCGGGCTGATCAGGGCCGTCAGGAGGTCACCTACACGCCGGCACGCAACCCGGCCACCGAGGGGTTGGGTTACCCCTTCTTTACGGTCATCCTGCCCACGGAGGCCGCCACCGTGCTGCCCGGCTCCGCGGCGGCGGCCGCCGGTTTCCGTCGCGGCGACCGCCTGGTGCGGGTCAACGGCCTGCCGATCCCGGACCAGGGCATGTTCATCGATACGGTGCAGGCGTCTGCCGGCAAGCCTCTTGAAGTAACGGTCCTGCGCGACGGGCGCGAGGTGCTGCTGTCAGGCGTCCAGGCGCGGGCGGAGAAGGAGAAGGGGCGCACCGCCTACCGGATCGGGATCGTGCTGCAGGGCCCGAAGATTCTCGGCCATCCGAACCCATGGGTGCAGTGCGTCGATGTGGTGGTGCGCACCCAGCGGGTCCTGGCCTCACTGGTGGCGCCGGTGCGCGGCAAGCACTCGCTGGTCCGCGTCGGGCACATGACGGGGCCGGTGGGCATTCTCGGGATGATCTGGTACCGCATCACGACCGAGGGCATTCGGGGTGGCCTGTCGATTATCATCCTGGTCACCTTCAGTCTGGCCATCTTCAATCTCCTGCCAATCCCCGTACTGGACGGCGGGCACATCATGTACGCGGGGATCGAGGTATTGATCCGCCGCCGGTTGCCGGCACGGTTCATCGGGATCGTGCAGCAGACCTTCGCCGTGCTGCTGATCAGCCTGATGCTCTACATCACCTTCCGCGATGTCCTGCGCCTGCCGAAGTTCTGGCGCGCCTACAGCGGTTCGGATGAGGAGGAGACCGCCCCGGCGGCCCCCGCGACCCCGGCCCCGGCGGCCCCCGCGGCCCCGGCCCCGTCTGACTGAGGAGCGCGTGATGCCTGTCTGGAAGATCGCCATCGACGGCCCGGCCGCCAGCGGCAAGAGCACCGTCGCCCGCCTGGTGGCGACGCGCCTGGGCGGTTTCTACGTCAGCACCGGCGATCTCTATCGCGCCGTGAGCTGGGTGGCCCTCGAGCGTGGGCTCGACGTGGCCAACGACCCGGCGGCCGTGACGGCGCTGCTGGCGACCCTCGATCTGCGCTATGGGGTGGCCGGCCCCGGACGGCTGCAACTCTACCTGAACGGCGAGCCGGTCGCGCCGGAGCCCCTGCGCTCGGCCGCGGTCGCGGCGGTGGTCAGCCTGGTGGCCAGACTGCCGGCGGTGCGGGCCTGGCTCTGCGACCGGCAGCGCGACTGCTGTGCTCTGGGCACGGTGGTGATGGAGGGGCGCGACATCGGCACCGTGATCCTCCCGGACGCCCCCTTCAAATTCTTCCTCACAGCCTCGCCGGAGGAGCGCGCCCGGCGACGTCTGGCGCAGCCCGGCGAAGTGCCGCCGGGGTCAACCGTGGCCAGCGTCGCGGCGCAGATCGCCGAGCGCGACCGCATCGACAGTTCGCGCGCCGTGGCGCCGTTGCGGGCGGCCGCCGATGCGGCCACCCTGGTCACGGACGGCATGACCCCCGAGGCCATCGCCGAGCACATCGTCCGCGCCGTCCTGGCCGGGGGGCAGCCATGAGCGCTGTCAAGGCTCAGGTTCACTACCGCGTTCCCTACGCCGACACCGACCAGATGCGGGTGGTCTACTATGGGAACTACCTGATCTACTTCGAGATGGCGCGCAATGAGTTGTTGCGGGCGCTGGGTGTGCCCTACCGCGAGATCGAGGCCCGCGGCCTGGCCCTGCCGGTGCTCGAGGCCCAGGTGAACTACCGCAGTGCGGCCCGCTACGACGACGAGTTGGAGATCAGTGGCTGGGTGGGCTGGATCAAACCCGTGCGCTTGCGCGTCGATTGCGCCGTTCACAGCGGCGGCACGCTGCTGGCCGAAGGCCATACGGTGCATGCCTGCGTGGAGTTGGCGACGCTCAGGCCCGTGCGGCTGCCGGCCGATCTCGCCGTCCGGCTGCAGGCGGCGCTGCCGGTGGCAGGGGAACGGTGGACGGTGGACGGTGGACGGTGAACGGTGGACGGTGGACGGTGGACGGTGGACGGTGGACGGTGGACGGTGGACGGTGGACGGTGGACGGTGGACGGTGGACGGTGGACGGTGGACGGTGGACGGTGGACGGT
>CAILUI010000265.1 GCA_903837355.1 uncultured Victivallales bacterium | reverse complement strand
GGCTCGACGCCTCACACTATAGCCTTCCCGATCGTCCTGCCCGCCCTCGGCAGCCGTATCTCTATCGTGATCGTTGTCGTGATCGTTGTCGTGATCGTTGTCGTGATCGTTGTCGTGATCGTCGTCGTGCTCGTTGTCGTGCTCGTTGTCGTGCTCGTTGTCGTGCTCGTCGTCGTGATCGTTGTCGTGATCGTCGTCGTGATCGTTGTCGTGATCGTTGTCGTGATCGCGCCTGCGGCGTCGCCCCTGCCGTTCGCGCCTGGGCTGTCAAGACGCGACTCGCCGGGTACATTATCGGGGTCGGCAATGCCTGCATTCTGACGGCCGCCGGGGGCTTCCTCTGTCGCTTGGCCGCCGGGTTGAACTCAAGGAGATGGACGATGAGTGGTCTGACGATTCCGGCGCGGACGGCCTCGGGTCTGGATGTGCTCTCGCTGGGCGCCCTGGTGCATCGGCTCGACCCTGGCGTCATCCCGTTCCGCAAAGCGCGGCAGTTCCATATCTGGGTCAGCGGCGGCGAGTACAACGTCGCGGCCAACCTCGCAGACTGCTTCCACATGCAGGCCGGGGTGACGACGGCGCTGGTCAACTACCCCATCGGCGATCTCATCTCTGACGCCGTGCGCGGCATGGGCGTCAAGGGCATTTACAGGGTCTTCGAGCATGACGGTGTGACTGGCCCGAATATGGCGACGGTCTACAGCGACCGCGGCCAGGGCGTCCGCGCACCGGTGGTGTTCTACAACCGCTGCAACGAAGCCGCGGCGCAGTTGCAGCCCGGCGATTTCGACTGGCAAGCGATCTTTGGCAACGGCGTCCGCTGGTTCCACTCGGGTGGCATTTTCGCCTCGCTGTCCGAGACCACCTCGGCCCTGATCATCGAGGCCATGCAGGCTGCGAAGGCCGCGGGGGTGGTGACCTCGTTCGACCTCAACTACCGCGCCAAGCTGTGGAAGCGCCAGGGCGGCACCGCCCGCGCCCAGGCGGTGCTGCGCAAGATCTGCTCGTATGTCGACGTGCTGGTCGGCAACGAGGAGGACCTGCAGATGGGCCTGGGACTGCAGGGCCCCGATGTCGTCGCCACCTCGAAGCTCGACCCCAGCGTGTTCTTCAGCATGATGGGCACCGTGACCAAGGACTTCCCGAACATCCGGTGCGTCGCCACCACCCTGCGTGATGTGCATTCCACCAACCACCACACCTGGGGCGCCGTGCTTTGGCTGGATGGCAAGACCTACGTCAGCCCGACCTGCGAGTTGGACGTCTGCTGCCGTATCGGCGGCGGCGACGGCTTTGCGTCGGGGCTGTTCTACGGCCTTATGAATGGCCTCGACCCCGAACTCGCCCTGCGCCTCGGCTGGGCCCACGGCGGCTTGCTGACCACTACCCCCGGCGACACCACGATGGTCACCCTGGACCAGGTCAAGGCCTGCGCCGAGGGCGGTTCGGCCCGCGTGCAGCGCTGAGGTACTGCGTACGGCGCGGCGGCCTGATCTGACCGATCCGTCTGATCTGACGGATCTGACCGATCAGGGCCGCCGGCCGCCGGCCGTCACCCGTCGCGATGGCCTCAGCGATCCTGCCAGCACATCTCGACGGTGCGCTTCTCCCTGGCGCTGGTGGTGATGGCGGCGATGGTCTCGTCGACGACGTAGCCATCCCAGGCGGAGGGCTCCGGCGCCTCGCCGGCCTCGTAGCGGCGCAGCATCTCGGCCATCTCCAGGTGGAAGGGGTTGACCGCCGGGTAGCGGTACTCGGTGGTGGTCCCGGTGACCGCGTCCTGGTGCACCAGCAGCGCCCCGTTCTTCTCGGGCTCGTCCCACTTGACCGTATAGAAATCAAGGCGCCCGTCGGTGGTGTTGATCTCCAGGCGCTCATCCCAGCCCTTGCGCTCGTAGCCGGCGAAACGCAGCGAATGCCAGCAGCACTCGAGATGCGCCACGGCGTCGTTCTCGTAAGCCAGCAGCGCGTTCGCCTGGATATCGAAGTCGAGTTCCGGGCGGAAGCGCATCTGGCCGGAAACCCGCAGTGGCCGGCCGGCGAACCAGTGCAACAGGTCGAGGATGTGGCTGCCGCCGCAGACCAGCACGCCGCCGCCGTAGTTGCGGATCACCGGGGACGGACGCTGCCGCAACCATTCCCACTCTGGCAGCGGCTGCTCGAACAGACCGGGGAAGGGCTGCCAGGTACGGGCGTGGATGCTGACCAACGGACCCATCCCCGCCAGCAGCTTCTTCGCCTGCTGGGCCGCCGGGAAATACCGCTTCATGTAACCGGTAGCGAAGAACGTCCGCGCCTGGGCCGCGGCCCTGGCGAGGGTGGCCGAGGCCGCGGGGCCATCGGTGAGTGTCTTCTCGCAGACCACGGCCTTGCCGGCGGCGACCGCGGCCAGCCCGATCTCGAGGTGCGTCGAGCCGAAGGTCAGGATGCTGACCAGGTCGACATTCGGATCCGCCAGCACGGCGCGGTAGTCGGTGCTGGCCTTGGCGCCGTAACGCTGGGCCAGTGCCGTCGCCGCCTCCTGGCGGATATCACAAACGTGCGTGATCTGCGCCCCCGCCTTCTCATAGCCTTCGTAATGGAAGCGCGCAATGTTGCCACAGCCGATGATGCCGACCTTAACCATGATGCGAAACTCCCTTGATGAGACGTGTTGCGAAGCTGGATTGTCCCCTGGGACCGCCGACCGTCGGGTCGGCTCTGGCTGCTCCTGGGATCGCCGACCGTCGGGTCGGCTCCGGCCGTCAGCCGCTGTGTGCAGCCCCCTGCGGCAGCTCCCTCCTCCGTATCCCGCCGTCAGCCCGCCACCTGTGTGAACTTGGCGTCGGGGATGACCACGACCTTGCGTACCGCGTTGCGGTCTTCGCGCAGCAGGGTGAAGGCCTCGACCAGCCGGCTGAGCGGGAAGGTATGGCTGACGATCTCCCGGCGCGGTACCACGTTCCGATGCAGCATCTGCAAGGCTTCCGGGAGATACACCGCCGGCGAGGCGAACGAGGCGCGCAACTGCTTCTTGCCCAGATGCATACTGGTCGTATTGAAGGACACCATGCCGCCGGCTCCCCAATCAAAGCCGATGAAGACGACGACGCCGCCGTAGCCGCAGGCGTCGAGGCTCGCCGGGAGGGTCGACGGCGGGGCGGTGGAGAGCACCTTGTGGAAGCCGCCGTAGGGCTTGCCGCACTCCGCCAGGGGGATCTTGGAGAGGTCGATGACCGCATCGGCACCGAGGCGCTTGGCGGTTTCGAGCTTGCCGGTGGTCGGGTTGGCGGCCACCACCAGGCCGGTGGTACGGCGGCGGGCCATGGCCAGCGCCATCAAGCCGATGGCGCCGCTGCCGACGACCAGCACGTTGTCGCTCAGGCCGATTTCGGCCACCTTGACCATGTCCACCGCCACTCCGCAGGGCTCGGCGAGCACCGCGGCCAGCGGGTCGATGCCGTTGGCCCGCACCGCCGAGTGGCCGGGTGCCAGCATCGCCTCGGCGAAGCCCATGCTCGGGCCACCCCAGATGCCGGGCGCCTTGTTGCAGAGGTCGACGCGGCCGTTGCGGCAGAGGTCGCACTCGCCGCAGAATGAGCTCGATTCCAGTACCACCTGGTCGCCGGGCTGCACATGCTTGACCAGGGCGCCCGCCTGACGCACGATGCCGACCACCTCATGCCCGAACGGCCGCGCCTCCTGCGCCAACTGCGAGCCGATTTCGAGGTCATGCCCACAGATCCCGCAGGCCAGCACCTCCAGCAGAATCTCGTGCGGCTGGGGCGCCGGCAGTTCAACCTGGCTGAAGGTGATCTTGTAGGGTATCTGCATGCGGGCGGCAGTGACACGGGTGCTCATGCGTCTGTTCCTTAAATTGCGCTTGCCTGGTTGGCGGCCTGGCGGTAACTTCGTGCCATGCACGTTCCGCGTCCACCGGCGCGTCCACCGAACCTGCCTCATGGAGTTCTGAGTATGACGCCGAAGGCGCGGCTTCTGAAGGCCCCACGCTTCGAGCCGGTCGAGCGGGCGCCGTGGAATGGAGCCAGGCCGAGCAGGCAGGCACGCTCCCGCTGACCTTGCGCAGCATCGGACTTCCCGTTTCGGGGCTCGCCGTCACCGTGGACATCTCCCTGACTTCCACTGCGGCGACGAGCACCTCGCACCTGTCCGTCAGCGGCCTACAATGACCAGGCGGGCCTCTATCTGGCGACCCACGATGTCGGACAAAATGTCAAGGAACTCGGCATGATGCCGCGGGAAGCGCTCGGCCCCCGGCCGGTACTTGCCATCTCCCATTCCCCCGGTGAGGAGCCAACGCCTGCACTCACCATCGCCGCTGACACCCTCCTCGGCGTCTCGCAGGTTGCCGATAAGGTGTGTATGACTGACCGCTTTCGCGAAACCATAGGAACCGGCACTGGCCGCTTTCGCGAAAGCGCGCGGGGTGGCGGAGAGGGTTTCGCGAAAACTGAAGGCGTGGCGCTCCGGCTGCAGTCGTTTCGCGAAAGCGGGGCTTGCGGGCGGCTGGAATTGCGCAACGGCCTACCTGACGGTCTCGAACTTGGAGCGGGGGACCTCGCAGATCGGGCAGCGCTTCACGGTCGTGTCCGCGGTGATGTAGGCGCAGACTTTGCAGACGAGCACATCCCTGGGCGCCCGCCACGAGTCCAGGTCCTTCAGGGCCTGCTGGTAGACCTTCACCCGTGAGGCAGCGGGCGCGATGGCGCCCTTGAAGGCGCGGGAGGCAACGGCATTACGCTCGGCGTCAGCCTGCTTGATGAAGCCCGGGTAGACCGTGTCCTTCACGGCGGTCTCGTTCGTCAGAGCCGCCGCCAGGTTCTCCCGCGTCGAGCGGGTTTCGACCGTCGTCAGCGATGCCTTGGGTTCCGCTCCGAGCTTGCGGATGGCCGCGGCGTGTTTCTCGGCGCGGATGCCCTCGGACATGGCGGCCGCCCGGAACAGACTGGATATCCCTTTGTAGCCCTCGGCATCCGCTTTGGCGGCAAAGGCTTCGTAACGGGCCTTGGTGGTGGCATCGTTCTGGTAGGTGGCCTGCAGATTGTCGAGCGTCGAGGCCGCGGCAGCCTCGGCCACGGTCCACGCGCCGACGCCGCTCAGCAGCCATACCGCCAAGGCTCCCGAGACTCTGGCCAGCCACTGCGTTCTCATGACTCCCGGGCTCCTTGTCCGTTGCAGACTCGCGCCACCCACCCCGACTCTGATCTTGGAACCGTTGCTGCAGCCAGGGTTGCGCGCGGCGCGCGCCACGGCTGGGATTATCGCACTCGGTGTGCCACTTTATGGGCCTACGCTACGCATGGCTGGCAGGACCGACCGGCACGGCGGGGGAAATCACAGATGGAGCGAGCATCCAGGTACAGCGGGCGCCGGGAAACGGTGGTTGCGGACGACGCCTGGCAGCCGTGGCTGGACAACTCAGGCTCGAACTGCCGCCCGAGGCAGGACGAGTCCTGATCCCAGCCGGCAGCGCCGCGGTGAGGTGAAGTGCGGCCGGCGCCGGCGCTGGCGCCGCCCCGGGGAGAGCCACTGCATGCGAGCCCTGCTGCTTGGGACCGGCGCTGCCGACATCCAGGCCCCAGACCAATGTCGCTGTGCCAACTGTGCCGCCGTGCGCCAGCATGGCGGGCGCTCGCGCCGCACCTACACGGCCACGCTGCTCGACGGCGAACTGCTGCTCGACTGCGGCGCCACCGTCCCCGAGCAACTGGCAACCTGGGCGCCGCGGGCCGCCCTGCGCTACCTGTTGGTGACCCATCCCGACCCGGACCACTTCGACCTGGACGCCATCGCCGCCCTCGCGGCGCGGACTGCGGCTGGCCACCTCGCCGTCTGCGGCAGTCCGGCCGTCATCGCGGCGCTGCAGGCGCGTTCGCCGCGAATCCCGGTTGACCTCTGGCCTCTGAGTGCCTTTCAGACCCTCGTGCTGGGGCCTTGGTCGGCGCGCGCGCTCCCCGCCCGGCACCGCGGTGCCGCCGGTGACTCGCTGCTCTACGTGGTGTCGCGAGACCAGCGCCGTTTGCTCTACGCTACCGACACCGGGCCCCTTCTGGCCGAGACCCGTGCCGCCCTCAACGGTACCCGCCTGCATGCGGTTATCGGCGAAGCGACCTTCGGCCTGCAGACCAGCGGTATCCCTGACCTCCCCGCGGCCCACATGAATTTCCCGCTGCTGTGCGATCTCCGCACGGACTTGTTGCAGGAGGGCGTGATCGAGACGACGACGCCCTTCGTGGCCACGCACCTGAGCCTGCACTTCTGTCCGCCGCATGAGGAGGCTGCCGCCTGGCTGGCGGCGCGCGGCATCCAGGCTGGCTACGACGGCCGTGAGGTGGAGTGGTAGACCCCGCCGAAGCACGGAAGCGCCGCTATTCGGCCGCGGGGGCCGGGAGGGCGGGCGGCGGTGGCGTCAGGCCCTCCTGGGCGGCGGCGCGCAGGACTTCATCAGGGTCCTGCAGGGCCCGGCCGATGATCTCCTGGGCGAGGGTGCCGCCGATGGCGTTGAGAGCGCGGACGACCTCGGTGCGTACGGCCGGGACAGGCGCAGCAAACGCCCCCGCGAGGACGACCAATCCTGCCTCGCCGCGCTTCGCGGCCGCCTGCGCCGCGGCCAGGCGCTGCTGGGACTCGCCCTTGGCGGCCACGGCGTAGAGCAGCAGCAGGCCATCCTCGCCCTGCAGCTCCGTCAGATCGGGGATGAGGTCATCGAGGGCGGCGGGATCGGCTTTGTGGGCCAGCGCGGCGACGAAGAGTGGCGCCTGGCCGAGGGTATCGCTGGCGCGGATGAGCGCCTGGCGGACGGGCGGCGCGGCCTCTTTGGCCATGGCCAGGAAGGCGAGCAGCGTGTCCGGCGTTGGCTCAACGGTCATCGTTTCAACCAACCAGGTGCGGTCCGTGACCGGTAGGCGCTCGTAGCAGAGGCCGATCACCCCATAGCCCGGCTCGCCCAGTTCCAGGGCCTGTCGCAACACCGCCTGCCGCACGGCTTGGTGCGGGGTGAACTCGGCCGTCCGCGCGGCCAGCACGAGCCCTTCCTGGCCCAGGTCCTGCCAGCCCTGCAGGGCCGCGGTCTGCGCGGCCTCGTCGCCGTTACGGATGCGCTCGGCGCGGGCGCGAATGTCGGCGCTCAGGCCCTCTGGCGTCGTGGCGATGGCCT
The DNA here is from genome assembly GCA_903837355.1 of uncultured Victivallales bacterium. Classification (GTDB taxonomy): domain Bacteria; phylum Verrucomicrobiota; class Lentisphaeria; order Oligosphaerales; family JAFGRS01; genus CAILUI01. Next base: position 45,326 of record CAILUI010000265.1, on the reverse strand, counting down.
GCAGGGCGGCGGTCTGCTCCTTGATCTTGGCCACGAAGGCCTCGAAACGTGGCTTGAGGGCCTCCAGTTCCTGCTGGAGCAGTCCGAGGCGGCGATCGAAGTCCGCCGCCTTCGCCTTGAGCGCGGCGAGGTCCTTGAAGCGGAGCGTCGTGGCCGGCGCGGGCTCCATGGCCATCAGGTCGACGCGCAGGAGCCCGCCGGCCAACAGTGCCAGGCAGACAAGACGCACGGTGCAGGTTCGGATCATGGCAACCTTCCCTTTCCGGTTCGGCGGCACGGGCCGCCGGGGTTCACGCCACCGAGGGTCCCGGCGGCACGACGAGCGCCGCTGGCCGCTCCAGGCGGCCGGTCATCTGCTGCAGCATCTGCACGGCCAGGGCATGGGCCTCGGGGTGACCCTCGAGGGTCCGGGCCAGATCGTCGGTCAGGCCGCGCTGACGCAGGCGGGACAGCACGGGCAGGCAGACGATGTCGCGGGTCCAGGAGACGCCCACCAGGCGGATGTCGGCGAGGGTGCGCACGTGGGCATAGGAGCCGGTACGGCCAGCCCGGACTTCGGCAACCAGGTCTGCGGAGGGCGGTCCGTCGGCCGTCACGTGCAGCAGGATACCGGGGTCGCGAGCGTAGGCACCGCTGCGCACTGACTGTTCGATGAGGGTCATGATGTCGAGCTTATCCACATCCCGGACCAGTTGCACCAGGGCGCGGGCGGGCGCCGCGAGGGCGGCGGGGATCTCGTGTTTGTTATGGCAGCGCACGGCCTCCCGAAGCAATCCCGCCGGGCCGGCCGCGAGGTCGTCCAGCAGCGCCGTTTGCGCCAGGACCTCGACGCCGAGGTCCCCGTGGTCGACGGAGCGCGCGTCGGCGAAGGTGTGGAAGCGGCGGCACTGCTCGAAACGGCCGACGTCATGCAGCAGTCCCGCCGCGTCGGCCAGATCCTGGTCGGCGGGCGACCAGCCCAGTTCCGCGGCCACGGCACGGCATTCCGCGCGCACACGCAGAGAGTGATCCAGCTTGAGCTGCATCATCGGGTTGAGGTGTCCGTCCGGCGCCGCAAACGACTGCGCGTACTCGACGAAACGCTGCTGGAGCGGCGGCACCGGGAGGCTGGCGATGTTCATCCGCTCGCTCATCCGAGGTTCCGGCAGTGGCGCAGGTAGCCCAGTTCCGGGGGTAGGGGCACGTTGTTGCCCGAGTCGTCCTCGCCATAGCCATGTTCGGCAAGGATGCGGATGTCCGCCAGCACGCGCTTATCGCCGGTCAGGCGCACCATGATGTCGGTCTCGATGTTGATCTTTCGCTCGGCCAGCAGGGCCGCGATGGTGGTTCGCAGCACTTCGTCGAAGGGGATATCGCGGCGCTCCGAGACGCTGTCCAGCGGCAGTGGATGGCGGTGGATCACGATCGCCTGACGTTCCGCCAGGCGGATGAGGATCTCGCGCACGGCCTGCTTGCGGTCGGAGAACTCCCGCTCGATCTCCGCCAGCGGCATGCCGACGAACTGCTCGTAGACCCGTTCCCGCTTCTGGCGGTTGATCCATTCGTTGGCGCGGAAAAAGTCCATCGCCACGCCGGCGTTATAGGTCATGCCGCCGCAGCTCATGGTGACATCGGAACCGTAGTGGCCGACGATGACCGCCACCAGGGTGCTGGGGCGAACGTGGAAGCCATGGAATCTGGGTACCGGCACCTCGATACTGTCGACCTCGGCATAGCGGCGCAGCATGTCGCGGCAGATATTGCGCGCCATCTGCAGGAACCGGTAGCTGTTACCCAGCGCGTAGCCCATGGTCAGCTTGAGGAAGTCCTCCTCGCCGTAGGGGAACTCCTGGGTGCTGAACAGCGACTGCCGGTGGGGCCGGATATGCCGCTCGTGAAAGTGCACGAAGATGGTGCCAATGCGGAGCAGATGCAGCACCGCACTGATGTGGCCGCGCAGCGCCGGCAACTGCGCGTCCAGGGTTTCGGTGCTGCTGTCGCTGACGTAGGTATCATAGAGGGACTGCAGATTATGGAAGCGGACCTCGAGTCCGCGCAGGCTCTCCTCGCTTACCGGCCCCCCCATCAGGGAGGCGTAATCCTCCGGCTTGGCGCGGGAGATGATGCGCAGGAAGCTGGCGCGCTCGGTGCCATGCAGGAACTGGGTAGCGAGGGTCACGACGCGGTCCTCGGCGGTTTCCTGGTGCATCCGCGTCCGGTCGCGCGGCAGCATCCCGGCCGGCAGGTGTTCGACGAAACTGTCCGGCGCCAGGCCGTCCGCGGGAATCTCGAGCCCCAGCGCCAGCGCTTCGGCGTGCCAGGCCTTGAGGCTTCCCAGGAGCAGCGCCGAGAAATAGGCGATCACGTCCGCGGTCTCTTGGCGGAAGACGGGAGCCTGTTCGTGGAGGTCGTAGCCGTGCGCGGCGTGGGCGACATGCAGCAGTTCGTAGCCGGCCTGTGAGAAATTCTTGAGGGCCGCGACGCGGACGCGGAAGACGTACCAGCGGCTGTTCGTGCGGGCGCCGTAGGCATCGAGGAGTTCCTCGATCTGACTGGCCTCGGCCAGGACCTGGCCGAGCAGGGGCCGGGTCAGCACGCATTGCTCCGGCCGTGAGGGCAGGCAGCCGACGGCGATGCGCAAAAGGTGGCGTGCGCGGGCGCTGGCGAAGGCGCCGAAATCAGGGTAACCGATGTGGACCGGCGTGGCCTCGGGGGCCGGCGGAGGCGTATCGTGCGCTGCCTTCAACGTCAGTATCTCCCGGCGTCGCTCGCGCCGGCCTGCCCCGGCACCGGGGTCGCCGCCGCCGCGCCCACGCAAGAACGCCGGGACGCGCCAACGCCTGGGTGGAAAGCTAGCCGACCCCCGCCGTTTCGCAAGGCCTGGAGCCTTGTTCCTACCACCCCAGCGCCTGCGCCACGCTGGGGAACTGCGGCAGGATCAGCGCCTTGATCGCCACGGCGTACTGGCGGATCTCCCACTGGGCGTCGGCGCTGTCGCGCAACGCCAGGAAGCTGATCAGGTTATGCAGGTCGACGGTGGCCCAGAAGGTGGTCAGCAGGTTCTGCGGCAGCACGCCGCGCGCCTGTTCCCGGCAGACCCCCATCTCCAGCAGGCGCGTGTAGACGCCGACGCCAGCCCGGTTGTGGGCGTCGATGAGCTGCCGGGCTGCAGCCTGGTCGACGTGCAGCGGCTCGATCGAGGCCTGCCGGTTGCTGGCCGCCTGCTCACGTACCTGTGGCGGCACGTAAAACTCGAGATCGACCTCCGTGTAGCGCCGCGAGATCTCGTTGTAGGACCAGGTCCGGTGCCGCTGCCACTGGGAGCGTACAAACAGCGGGCAGTGTACGCTGAAGGTGAAGACGACGTGCTCGAAGGGACTGGTGTGCCGGTGCTCCAGCAGATACTTCAGCAGTTTCACATCCTGGTCATCCATCGCCTCCCGGCAACGGCCCAGCGAGACGCGAGCGGCGTTGACGATGGTGACTTCGCTGCCCATGCTCTCGAGCAGCCCGACCCAGCCCTGGCCGTCCAACACCTTGACGTGCTGCGCCGGGGGCAGGTTGACGTGGTCCGCTGCCATCACCGCTTCTCCTCAAATAGAAAACCCGCGTCCGCGACGCGGGTTCCAGATCCTGACGAAGACCGCCGCCGGCGGTCGTGACCCCTACTTGGCAGCGAGCTTGGGGCTGAGGTAGTCGATACAGGTGTTCAGCGTTGCCAGCTTCGGGTAGTCGCCTTCAGGGACCTCGACGCCGTACTTCTTCCGCAGTTCCATCACGATGTCCAGGAAGTCCATCGAGTCGAGGTCAAGCTGGTCACGCAGGTTGCGATCCCCGTCCAGACCGGAGCAGTCCTCGTCAGGGACGATATCCCGGATGATGTCAATGATGGCCTGCCCAATGGCTTCACGTGTCATATCCGGCGCGTCTCCTGACTCATGCGATGGACCCAGCAGCCGACAGGGTACTGTGGACAGAGCGGCTCAGCCTGGGTAACGGCGGACCACCAAAACGCAGTTAATCCCTACCATGCCAAACGAGTTATTCAAGATGGTGTCGACCTTTTCAACCTCGCGCGGACGGTTCACGACGAGGTTGCGGAGGTCGCACTCGGGATCGAGGTCGGCCACGTTGATCGTGGGGTGTACGACGCGATCCTGGAGACTGGGCAGGTTGCCGGCCAGCTCGAGAGCTCCTGCCGCGCCCATGGCATGGCCGATGAAGCTCTTCGTGTTATTGAGCCAGGTGTGCTCGCACTCCGGACCGAACACGGCCCGGATCGCCTCGCACTCCTTGATGTCGCCGGCGTGCGTGCCGGTGGCGTGGGTGCTGACCAGGTGGATATCGCGGGGCTCGAGTCCGGCGCGCTCGATAGCCCGCGCCATGCACTGGGCTTGCCGGGTCGGGTCGGGCAGGACCATATCCACGGCGTCGGAGTTGTAGCAGTACCCCGCGATCTCCGCGTAGATGCGGGCGCCCCGGGCCAGTGCCCGGTCCAGGCGCTCCAGGACGAAGAGTGCGCCGCCCTCGCTGACGACGATGCCGTTGCGGGCGCGGTCGAACGGCCGGCTGGCCTGGGCCGGGTCGGTATGGGTCGCCAGCGCGTTCTGGCTGCGAAACGCGGCGAAGATGCCGAAGGTTCGCGGGCTTTCCGAAACCCCGCCGGCCAGGGCCACATCGACCTCACCCAGCATCAGTTGCTGCGCCCCATTGACCACCCCCAGATTGCCGGCGGCACAGGCGGCGCCGACCGTGTAGTGGGGGCCGGTGATGCCGAGGTTGACGGTGACTTCGCCGGCGGGGTTGTTGGCCACGGTGCGCGGATTGTGGTAATGCGACCAGCACTTGACGTCATAGTTGAACTTACTGATCTCGTAGATTTCGGCCTCGGTCTCGACGTTGCCGTGTTCGGTGATGCCGACGAAAACCCCGAGCCGCGAGCGGTCCAGCGCCGCCAGTTCGAGACCCGCATCGCGGAGCGCCTCGGCCGCGCAGTAGATGCTGATGGAGCCCGCCCGCGTGCCGGTACGCAACTCCTTGCGCGTCTGGTAGCGCGACGCATCGAAGGTACACAGGCCGGCCATGGTATCGCCGAAATAGCGAATCGTGTAGGCCGTGACCCCGGAGACTCCGGACAGCAGGTTGCCCCGGAACTCGGACAGCGAGTTCCCGTTGGGCGACGTGAGCCCGACCCCGGTAATGACAATTCTGTCTCGCGCTGACGTGTTCATGCCGTTCGTCGAACTCTTGGTTCTGGGGAGCGTGTGCCACCTTTGTGCAACCGGGCAATATAGGGCCTCGCAGTGAGTGTGGAAAGCCGTCGGGCCACCGGCTTGCGTGCAGGCCCCTGTACGGGTATAGTTTGTGACTTGTTCCGACGAGTCGCTGCCCGTGCTGCAGCGGTGCATTCCGTGCCCGCGGTTAGCGCAGGGCGCCGCCGCAACTGAGTGGTCTGGTCGACAATACACGTAGCAGCCATGCGCTACACAGATGTTTGCATCGAAGCCATTTCCTATGTTCTCCCGGAGCGCCGGGTGACCACGGCGGCTATTGAGCGGCTGCTCCGGCCCCTCTACGACCGGCTGCACCTGCCCGAGGGTCGTCTGGAACTCATGACGGGCATCCGCGAGCGCCGCTTCTGGGGCGCGGGCACCCTGCCCAGCCAGGTGAGCGCCGAGGCCGGCCGTCGTGCCATTGCCAAGGCCGAACTCGCGCCGGAGCAAATCGACTGCCTGCTGCACTGCGCCGTGTCGCGGGACTTTGTCGAACCGGCCACCTCGACCGCTGTACATCGTCTGCTGAAGCTGCCCAGCCACGCCCTCAACTTCGATATCTCCAACGCCTGCCTCGGGGTCATGACGGGCATGATGATGATGGCCAACATGATCCAACTCGGCCAGGTCGAGTCGGGCCTGGTCGTAGCCGGCGAGAACGGTGGCCCGCTGGTGGAGGGCACCATCGCGCAGTTAAATCGCGACGAGACCCTGACGCGCCGCAGCATCAAAGACCAGATCGCCAGCCTGACCATCGGCTCGGTCGCGACCGCGGTCCTCATGCGCCACGTCTCCAAGAGCGCCAACGGTCACCGCGTGCTGGGCGCCGCACACTACTCGGATACCTCCGGAAACCACCTTTGCCAGGGGGGCGCCGACATCGCCATGGACGGCCGCAACTGTCCGGTGATGGTGACCGATTCGCAGGAGCTGTTGCTACGCGGGGTCGAGGCCGCCGCCAAGACCTGGGAGCGCATCAAGAAGGTGCTCGGCTGGACCAACGAGTCGCCGGATGCCGTCTGCGGTCATCAGGTCGGCAAAGCCCACCGCGATGCCCTATTCGACCGCCTGGGGTTGGACCTCGCCAAGGACTACTCGACCTTCGAGTTCCTCGGTAACTGCGGCGCGGCCTCGCTGCCGGTGACAACAGCCATGGCTGAAGAAGCTGGGCGCCTGCACAAGGGCGACAAAGTCGTCCTGATGGGCATCGGCAGCGGCATCAACTGCGCTATGTTCGGCGTCCAGTGGTAGCCGCGCGTCGGCGTCCCCATCCGCGCCGCGCGCGTCAGCAGGCGGACAGACCTCAACTCGGAGACGACGCGCATGCCCGTTGATACCGAACGACTCTATCGCCAGCGCCTCACCCGTTACCTGACCGCACTGCGCAACGAGAAACCGGATCGCGTGCCGATCCGGCCCTTTGTGGCGGAGTTCACCGCGCGCCACGCCGGGTTGACTAACCAGGAGGTCACCCACGACTACACCCAGGCCTTCGAGGCGGTCTGCCGTTGCGCGGCGGACTACGACTGGGATGCCATGGTGCCGAACATGGTCTACGTCTGGACCGGTCTGACCCAGGCCATCGGGCTGCGCTACTACGCCATCCCCGGCGTCCAGGTGCCGGCCCAGTCGGGCTTCCAGTACCTCGAGCCTGATGAAGAGCACGCTTTCATGAAGGCCGACGAGTACGACGCCCTGATCGCCGATCCGACCGCCTTCCTCTACAACGTCTGGCTGCCGCGGGTCTCGACGGATGTCGTGGCCCCGGGCAGTCCGTCGACGTACCGCAGCAGCCTGGCGCTGGTCAAGGGCGGTATGGCCATGCTGCAGTACTTCACGGCTTTCGGCCCGCAGTGTGAACGCCTGCGCCGCGAGTTCGGCATGCCCGGGGCCATCGCGGGCATTCTCAAGGCGCCCCTGGACATCCTGGCCGACAAGCTGCGCGGTTACGTGGGCTTGACCATGGACCTGATGACGCAACCGGCCAAGGTGAAGGCGGCTTGCGAGGCGCTGCAACCCCACCTGGCTAACGTCGCCATGTGCAGTGCCGACCCGCGCCGGCAACTGCCCGTCGGCTTCTGGATGCACCGCGGTTGCGTCCCCTTCGTCACCCCTGAGCACTTCAACACCATCTACTGGCCCACGCTCAAGCCGATCATCCTCGAACTGTGGCGGCACGGCCACCAGACCCTGTTCTACGCCGAAGGCAACTGGAATGCTCACCTGGATGCCTTTGCCGAACTCCCCGACCGCAGCATCGCCTACCACGTGGACACCGCCGATATCTTTGCGGTGCATCGCCGGCTGGGTCAGAAGTTCTGCCTCAGCGGCGGCATTCCCAACTTCATGCTCTGGCATGGCAAACCGGCCGCTGTGCGCGAGTACTGTCGCAAGGTCATCGAGGGCGTCGCGGCCGACGGGGGTTACGTGATGGACGCCAGCGCCATCATCCAGAGCGATGCGCAGCCGGAGAACCTGCGGGCCCTGACCGAGGCCACCCGCGAGTACGGGGTCTACAGCGACACCGCTGACCTGGTGCTGCGCGACCCCGAGGCGCCGACCTTCGCCCCGGCCGAGTACGTCGGCGACGGTGGCCTGCCGCCTTTCCCTGCCGGCCGTACGCCGCCTGGGCAGTGCATTCCCTGGGCCCAGAAACGCCCGGAGGTCGGGCCAATTTCCGGTGACGCCGCCCTGCTCGAGCGCGTCTGGTCCCAGGTCGATGGCCTGGGCAGTATGTTCGTCTGGCAGTGCTTGCTCTCGTTCTGAAGCGCGGGCCTGCCCGCGGCCAATCCCGCCCCCGCCTCGAGCGTCCCTATAGCTGTCAGGGCTGGAGCGGCCGCGGCCCACGCGGCCGTGGGCGGTCCAAAGGAATGGATCGGCCGCGGCTCGCGGCCGTGGGCGGTCCAAAGGAATGGAGCGGCCGCGGCTCGCGGCCATCCTGCTGGACAGCAGGACCGTGGGCGGTCCACACTAGGGCGGTAAGCGGATCCCTGCCACGCGGCAGGTGGAGATACCAGCGTGATCAGACGTTCTGCGTGGCGGGTCCTTGCGGCCATTGCCGTGGTCGGTGCGTCCTGCCGCGCCCAACTCATGGAGATCCCGGCGGCCGCTGCCCCTGCCCCTGTCGATGCCACGCTCCCCAGCCTCACCGACCTCCAGAAAGCCATCGCTCCCTACGAAGATCTCGACTGGAAGCCCGCCAACCTGGCTGAGCGCACCCTGGTTCCCTACGCCATGCTGCAGGCCAAGAAGGTGCGCACCGCCAGCCGCAGCACCTACTCCACCTTCACTTCCCAGCAGGCGGGCACGCTGGTCCGTCAAGGCCTGGCCGCCCTGGAACTTGCCAAGGCCGGCAAGGCGCTCCGGGCCCAGCCGGGCTCGCTCACCGAACTCGCCTATCTCACCCGCAACGATCACACCGTCCAGCCCTATTACCTCCGCCTACCGTCCGCCTTCGACCCCAACCGCAAGTGGCCCCTGCTCGTCTTCCTGCACGGCTTCGTGCCTTCTATCACCGTCAATGATCCGTGGGTCCTCGGCGAGGACGCCTTCGCCGTCGCTGAGCGCCAGGGCTTCATCCTGCTCACCGTCTACGGCCGTCGCAATACCGACTTCCAGGGCGTCGGCGAGGTGGATGTCGAGGAGGCAATCCGCGAGGTCTCCGAGCTCTACCCGATCGATCCGGATCGCGTCAGCCTGACCGGCGTCTCCATGGGCGGCGCCGGGTGCTACTACATCGGTTTCCGCCGCCCGGGCCGTTATGCTTCCTACACCGCGATGGACGGCCAGACTGACATGCACACCTGGTGGCCGGTGATCCTGCGCAACTGGCCTGCCAGCCGCGACGAGATCCCGCCCTTCCGACGCTGGCTGCTCGAATGGGACAATCCCGTGGACCTGGTTATGAATGCCCGCAACCAGCGCTTCTTCGTCCTGCACGGGGAGCGTGACCCGCTGGTCTCGGTGAAGCAGTCCCGGACCCTCGTGCAGCTCGCGAAAGACCAAGGCATCGACCTGACCTACTACGAGGTACCCGGCGCCGGCCACTATATCTACTGGGAACCGGAGATCTTCGAGAAGGCCTGGAGCTGGCAGAAGGCGTTCGTCCGCGAACCCAGTCCGCGCCGGGTCACCTACACGACCTTCAGCCTCGAGTACGACCGCGCCTTCTGGTGCCGCATCGGCGATTTCGAGCGTTGGGGCGTGCCGGCCAAGATCGATTGCGGGATCAGCGAGGATGGGACCATGCTGTCAGCCAAGACTGAGAACGTCCGCCTCCTCGTCATCGATCCCGCCAAGGCGCCGATCAAGGCCGCCGACGGCCTCAAGGCGATGGTCAATGGCAGCCCGCGGCCGGTGCAGCGTAATGCTGCCGGTGAGCTCGAGATCGTCTGTGCCGATGGCGCAGTCCCCGCGGTCGCCTGGCCGCCCCGCAAGCAGCACGGCATGACCGGACCCGTCGAGGAGGTCTTCGATGGGCCCTTCGTTCTGGTCACAGGCACGGCCGGTGATGAGGCCGAGAATCGCCGGCTGACGGCGCAGGTGGAGAAGTGGGCCGACGACTGGGACCGCTTTGCCGACGGCCGCCCGCCCGTACTGCTGGACAGCCAGGTCACCGAGGCCCTGATCCAGAGCCGTAGCCTGATCCTCTTCGGTACCCCCGAGAGCAACCGCGTCCTGGCCCGTCTGCACGAACGGCTGCCCATCAAGATCGGCAAGCAACGCTACGAGGTCGCCGGCAAGACCTACGAAGGGGCCAGCCTGGGTCTGGTCATGTGTTACCCGAACCCGCTCAACCCGAAGCGCTACGTGGTCATCTACTCAGGCGAATTGTACGGCGAGAAGTGCGGCAACAACCACAAGCATGACTTCCTGCCCGACTTCATCGTCTTCAACACCCGCCAGTTCAACTACGACGACACCAACCAGCACGAGGTCGCCGGCTTCTTCGACATGAACTGGAGCCTGAGCCCCGAACTCACCTGGATACGGCAGGCGAAGTGAGGCCCTGGCCGAATCGCGGGGCCAGTGCCGACCTCTGCCCGGAACTCACGGCCCGTCGGCATCGGCGCTGACGGTCGCCGCACTCAGCGCCCCGGCTCGCGCAGGATGTCCGCCACGGTGCGCAAGAACGCCGCCATGTCCGCATCCGTACCGATGGTGATGCGGATATAGTCGCGGACGCGGTCCAGGTCGAAGTAGCGGACCAGAAAGCCGCGCTGGCGCAGCTCGCGGAACAGTCCGTCGGCCGGTACCGGCGGTTTGGCCAGGACAAAGTTCGTCTGCGAGGGTGGAATCTCGAAGCCCAGGCCGCGCAACTCCGCGCACAGCCGATCGCGGGTGGCCCGCAGGCGCCGCACGTTCCCCAGCATGTAGTCGCGATCCTCAAGCGCCGCCTTGCCGAGCACCTGCGTCAACAGGTCCACATTGTACGAGTCCTTTGCCTTCATCATTTCGGCGATGAGGTGCGGCTGGGCGAAGGCGACCCCCAGGCGCAGGCCGGCCAGCGAGTAGCTCTTCGAGACGGTCCGCGAGACGACGACATTCGGGTACTGGCGCACGAAGTCTACGCAGTGGTCGTCGGCAAAGTCGACGTAGGCCTCATCGATCCAGACCACGCCGCGGAACTCCCGGCAGACGCGGTGCATGGTCTCCAGCCGGAAGGCGTTGCCCGTCGGCGCGTTCGGTCGGCAGAGGATGAGGAGGGTCGCGTCGCCGGCCCGGCAGGCCGCATCATCCGGCAGCTCGAAGTCCGCATCGAGGTCGACCGGGACGCGCCCGGCGCCTTGCAGATCGGCCAGGACCGGGTAGAGCGAGTAACTGGGCTCCGGGTAGGCCAGCTTGCCGCCCTGGTCAACGAAGGTGCGCACCGCGATGGTCAGCAGGTCGTCCGAGCCATTCCCGCAGATGGCCCAGTCTGCCGTCAGTCCGAAGGGGGCCGTCGCCGTCTGCCGCAGTTCGAGCGACAGGGGCTCGGAGTAGAGGCGCAGGCGCGCCGGGTCGAAGGCGTGCAGGGCCGCGGCCACCCGTGGCGAGGGTGGGTAGGGATTCTCGTTGGTATTGAGCTTGATGTAGCTGCGGTCCCGTGGCTGTTCGCCCGGGACGTAGCCCGCGATGCGAGCGATGCTGGCTCTGGCTAGACTCATCGTCATCCCTCTCTGGCCATCCGGCACCACCGGCCGACTCCCGAGGGGACGAGAGCCTGGCCAGTGGCGCGACAGGTCGACACTATAAGCCCAGATTCCGAGCCTGGCCGTCGCCACGGCCCGGAATGCGGAAGCTCGCGGCTGGCTACGACGATTCCGCGCGTTGGCGGGAACCGAGGGGCTGGGCGGGCGGTCAACCCAGAGGGGACAAGAGCTCGATGCTGGGTTGGCGGGTAGTGATCCCTGGTGCGGACGTAGTGTAGAGCAGGCGGAGATAGATGATGATCAAGTTACTTCTGATTGTGCTGGCAGGAGCCGGCGCGGGCGCCTGGTTGGGCAGTACGCGCAGTTGCGAGAGTGGTGGCTGTCCGTTGACGGCGACGCCCTTGCGGGGAGCGCTCTACGGCGCCTTGATGGCCGGCTTCATTGGCTTCGCGTTGGTCGGGCGTCCGGGGGCCAAGGCCAGCAGCCACGCGCCACTCTCCGCGCATCTCCTCGCCATCACCTCAAGTGCCGAGTTCGAGGCCCAGGTACTGCAGGCAAAGGGGCCGGTGCTGGTGGACTTCTACGCGGACTGGTGCGGCCCTTGCCAGCGTCTCTTGCCGGTGATCAGCGAACTGGCTGACGAGTGGGCCGGGTCGGTGACGGTGGTGAAGGTCAACGTGGATAAGGCCGGCGAGGTGGCCAAGGCTAACGGCGTGAGCTCCATCCCCGACGTACGCATCTTCCTTGATGGCAAGGAGAAAGACCGGATTGTCGGCCTGGAGTCAAAGGACGTCTATGTGGCTCGGGTGGCTGCCTGGCGGGGGACTGCCCCCGCGGCGTCCGCTGCCCCCAAGGCCGACTGAAGCCCGAATCGCGGGGCCCGACCCGTCTGGCGTCGCCGGCCTGACTCGGCGTTGCCGCCCGGCCTGGCCTCTTGCTTCGTTGCCGAGACGCGCTAGACTTTCCCAGCTCGGTATACCGTGTCGGCGGGTGCAGATGGAGTAAGGGGAGGGCACACGTTATGCAGCGCGTCATTGTCATCATGGCGGGCGGCGCGGGGCAGCGCTTCTGGCCCTTGTCGCGCGAACGTCACCCCAAGCAGCTTCTGCGCCTGGCAGACCCGCAGCGTTCGCTGATCGAGCAGGCCGTGGACCGGGCTGCGGCTCTGGTTGGCCTCGAGCATGTCTTTGTAGTGACCGGGCGGCACCTGGTGGCGCCCATTCTGGCTGCCGGCACCGGCCTGCGCCCGGACCAGGTCATCGGGGAGCCGTGCAAGCGCAACACCGCGGGGTGCCTGGTCTATGCTGCGGCGGTGGTATTGACCCAACTGGCGCTGCCGGCAGAAGCGATCACGATGGGCGTGCTGACTGCGGATCAGCGCATCCAGGACCCCGAGATCTTCCACGGCACGATCGCCGCCGCCCTTGCTGCGGCCGAGCGGCACGAGGCGTTGGTCACGGTGGGCATCCAGCCCAGCCGACCGGAAACCGGCTACGGCTACATTGAGACCGGCGCCAATGCCCTACCGGTCGCCGGTGCCGCCGGCCGCTTTCCCGTCTACCCGGTGCTGCGCTTCCATGAGAAGCCCGATGCCGAAACCGCCGGCCGCTACGTTGCCCAGGATGGCTTCTACTGGAACAGCGGCATGTTCTTCTGGCGACTGAACGTCTTCCTCGCTGAACTCACCCACGCCAATCCGCTTTTCGCGCGCGCTTGCCATGATCTGGAGGGCGCCTTGCGCCGCGGCGACCAGAGCGCGGCCGACGAGATCTTCGCGCGGCTGCCGGACAAGTCCATTGACTATGCCCTCCTGGAAGGCGCCCGGCATGTGCTCGTGGCCCGTGGCCGCTTCGCCTGGGATGATCTGGGGGCCTGGGACGCCCTGGAACGGTCGCTCGCTGCCGATGGTCGTGGCAACGTCCTGGTCGGCGATCCGGTGGTGATCGATTCCCAGAACAGCATTGTCGTCAACGGCCCCGGCGCGCCGCGCATGGCGGTCGCCGTGCTTGGGGTGCGGGACCTCGTCGTCGTGGTCAGCGAGGACGGCGTCCTCGTCGTGCCCAAAAGTCAGGCCCAGCGCGTCAAAGAAGTGGTCGAGGAACTGCGCCGTCGGCAGGCTACGCAGCTCTGATACGGCATACCGGTGGGGCCGATCGGGCGGATCTGACGGATCTGACCGATCCGTCCGATCTGTCCGATCCGTCCGATCCGTCCGATCCGTCTGATCTGCCAGAGCCGGCGAGACACAGGAGTGATCCATGCCCGCTGCCCTTGCCCCCATCCGCGTTGGCGTCGTCGGCGTCGGCCGCGGTCGCACCTTCATGAACGCCCGGCACCTGGGCTTTCAGCTCGTGGCCGTGTGTGACACCTGGGAGGAGAAGCTGCACGAGGAGGCCGGGCGCTGGGGCGTGACGGCCTATACCGACTATGACCGTTTCCTCGAGCATGACATGGAGGCGGTGGTCCTGGCCAACTACTTCCACGAGCACGCGCCCTTCGCGGTCAAGGCCTTTGCGGCCGGCAAGCATGTCATGAGCGAGTGCGCCGCCTGCCATACGCCGGCCGAGGGGGTCGCGCTGGCCCGGGCCTTCGAGCAGGCGCGCGACCGCATCTACATGTTCGCCGAGAACTACCCGTTCATGGCCTACAACCAGGAGATGCGGCGCCTGTATTCGTCCGGGGACTTCGGCGAGTTCAAGTACGGCGAGGCCGAGTATGTCCACCCGGACCCGGCCAGCGTCAAGAACAGCCGGAGTTGCGGGGTGAACCACTGGCGGAACTGGCTGCCATGGGGGATCTACTACTGCACGCACGCCTTGGGGCCGGTCATGTACATTACCGATACCCGTCCGGTCAAAGTCAATGGCTTCGTCGTTCCTTACGATTACACGGATGCCAGCCATACCCTGGGGGCGCGGCGCACCGATATTGCGGGCATTCTGATGTGCCGCATGGACAACGGCGCCGTGGCCAAGATCCTGCAGGGTGCCCTGCGCGGCCATGGCAACTACACCCGCATCCACTGCCAGCGCGGGTTGCTTGAATCCTGCCGCCACGGCGGCGACGGGCAGATGCGGGTGCGGCGCGAGCCTTGGGAGAAGCCCGAAGGCGTGCCCAACGAGGTCGTCTACGCGCCCGATTTCCCGCAGCACCACCGTGAGGCTACCGCGGCCGGGCATGGCGGCGGCGACTTCTTTACGCTGTTCCACTTCGCCGAGGCCATCCGCAGCGGCCGGCAGCCGTGGATGAACCTCTACCGGGGCCTCGACATGAGCCTGGCCGGGGTCTTTGCCTGGCGCAGCGTCCTTGCCGACTCGGCACCCTTCGAGATCCCGGACTTTCGCCAGGAGGCGGTGCGTCGGCAGTTCGAGAACGACCACTACACCCCGAACCCCCTGGCCCCCGAGCCCTACCGGCAGCCAGCCAGCATCCTGGGCGACATCGAACTCACCCCCGCGGGCCTCGCTCAGGCACGCCAGGACTGGGCCGCGGTCGGCTACCACGGGGAGTGAGGGCAGACGCCTAGGCGCTGCGGCGGGGTTTGAACGGCGAGGCCGTCGCCAGTTCCTTCCAGAGGCGCTTCTCTTCGGCGCTGGCCGTGGTCGGCACCTGAATCTGGATGCCGACATAGAGATCGCCCCGGGTCGCGGCGCCGGTCGGTAGTCCCTTGCCGCGCACGCGCAACTGCTGCCCCTGCTGGGTGCCGGCTGGGACCTTCAGCGAGATGGTGCCATCCAGGGTGTGCTGGCGCATCGTCCCGCCCAGGACGGCCTCCCACGGCGCCAGGATCAGGGTCGTGAGCAGATCGGCACCACGGGTGCGGAAATCGGGATGCTGGGCGTGGCGGATACGCAGGTACAGGTCCCCAGCCGTGCCGCCGCCGGCGCCGCCGTCGCCCTGACCCCGCAGGCGGATCGATTGGCCGTCCTGGATGCCGGCCGGGATGCGGACCTGGTAACGCTGCGTCTCGGTCTGCCCCGTGCGGGGGTTGGTCCGCTGCATCACGATGTCGCGCATGGCCCCGCTGAGTACATCGTCGAGGGTGACGAGGATCTCGCCCTGCACGTCATGGCCGCGCAGGCCGGCGCCGTGATCCCCCCAGGGCTCCTCGCTGCCATCGCCAAACCCCTGGGCCTCAAAGGGAGAGGCCCCCCGCGGCCGCCCCGAACGGCCGCCAAAGAACTGCTCGAAGAAATCGCTCAGGCCCGTCCCCTCGAAGCGGAACTCGGAGCCGTCGTCACCGGCCCCGCGGCTGCCTGGGCGCGGTCGGCCGCCGGGCCAGCCCGGCGGCGGCTGGGGTTGCGGCCCGTTCTTCCATTGGGCTCCCAGTTGGTCATACTTAACGCGGTTCTTCGGGTCGCCCAGGACCTCATAGGCTTCGTTGATGTCCTTGAACTTACTCTCTGCCGTTTTCTTGTCTTTGGCGACGTCGGGATGGTACTTGCGTGCCAGCTTGCGGAACGCCTTCTTGATCTCATCGGCGCTGGCACTCTTCGACACGCCTAGAACTTGGTAGTAGTCTCTGAAGTCGACGGCCATCGCAACCTCCCGTTTATCCGCGCAATTCAGCGCGCAGGGTCACCCCGAGGAACAACGCCCCGTCGCGGGTAGTGGCCTCTTGACGCACCAAGGAGAAGGCGGGCGGAGCAAAGGGGATACGGTTGGCCTCCGCCTCGCGCCGCAGGACGGCGGTCAGCGCCTCCGTGCAGCGATTCAGGGCCTCGCCGAGGTCCGCTGCCCGGCTCGAACCGCCCCGCCAACTGCAGACGAACACCCCATCGTCGCGAATCCGGACAACGGCGATCTCACGCAGCATCACATCGCCGGCGATCGCGCCCACGGCGTTGGCCACTGGGGATAGCTCGCCGAGGATGACCTTCGTGCCCAGGTGCTGCGCCAACTCGGGGAAAAGGACTCCGACCGGGGCGCCGACGCCGATGAGCGGCACCTGCAGCTTGGCGCTGATGCGCGCGTCGCCCTGCGGGTCGCGGTCCGCCATCCGTGCCGTGAGCCAGCGGCGCAGTTCGCCGCCTGCGGGCCAGGGGTTGTGCGCCGGCAAGGCAACCCGTAGCACCGTGTCGATGACCAGGCGTCGGAACTCGTGCAGGATGCGCTCCACGATCTCCTCGCGCGTGACCTCGAGGAGGACGCACCAATGGTCGAGGATGCGGGCAGAGAGGGTGCCATCGAAGGCGTTGAACAGGCCCTGGAGGTGCAGGATATCGGTCAGGGTCAGCCCGTAGCGGCGCAGCCAGCCACGGCTTTCGAGGGCGTGCCAGGGCAGGTAGTCCGGCGAGGGCCGATTCAGGCGATGCGCCAGGGTCCCCAGCAGTACGGGCCCGTCCGTGATCTGGGTCAGGATACGGTCTGCCGCCGGGTCGGCCCCCGGGGCGAGGGCCACGATGTCGGTCGCGTTACGCTGGCGCGAGACGACATCCCGGAGCAGGTCCGGGAGCTGCGCGGCAAAGCGCGGTTGTGATTCGGCCAGCCGGCAGACCGGGATGATCCGGCGGGGCCCGAGGCGCACCACGGGCCACTCTGACAGATCGATTTCGCTATCGCCACCGAGGCCGATCGTCTGTACGTCCATGGCCCTGACGCTGGTTTGGAAGTCGCCGATCCGGGCTCCCGTGTCGCTGAGCTCGGGGAAGCCCTTGCGCAGCACCGCGACATCGAGGGTGGTGCCGCCCATATCGACCACCACCGCGTCCAGCGCACCGAAGATGCGGGCGGCACCGACGACACTGGCCGCCGGGCCGCTGAGGACGGTTTCCACCGGGACCTGCCTGGCCACGTCGGCCAGGAGCTGGCTGCCGTCGCCCTTCACCACCATGATGCGGACGTCGCGCAGACCATACTCGGCCAGGGCCCCGGTCACCGCGTCGATCAGGGCCTCGATCAACGGCACGAGTTTGGCGTTCATGCCGGCCGTATTGGCCCGTTCGAGGAAGTTCAGTTCGCTGGTCAGTTCGTGGCCGCAGACCGCGTGCAGTCCCGTGGCCTCGAAGGCGAGGCGGGCGACCTGCTGCTCGTGCAGCGGGTTGATGACACTCCCGAAGGCGCTGATGGCGATGGCTTCGCAGCCGGCCGCCTTGGCCTCGCGGGCGCAGTCGCGCACCTGCTGTTCGTCGATGGACTGCGACTCGATACCGTCGATGGTCATGACGCCGCGCAGATGGCGCACGAAGCGGAAGGGCAGCTCTTCGGTATCCACCTCGAAGCCGCTGAGCAGCAGCAGGGCCACGGGACGGCCCTTGCTCTCGACAAAGGCGTTGGTGGCCAGGGTCGTGCTCAGACCGACGCGGGTGACCCGGCGCAGGGGTTCCACAGGCAGCTTAGCCAGGGCCCCGAGGATGCCCTCGATCAGGTTCTCGTGCACCGTCGGGGCTTTGGCCATGGCCAGGACGTGGCCGCTGCCGAAGTCGTAGATCACGGCATCCGTGTAGGTGCCGCCCGTGTCGATGCCCAGGCCGATGCCGGTACGGGTGGGGGCCGCGCTCGGCCCAGCCGCCGCGAAGCGGGCGAGGACCTCCTCGATATGCCCGTCCAGGCCCAACGCGAAACCGAAGACGGCTTCGCCGGGTGCCGAGGCGGTCTTGTGGCCGGGGGGCACGACCAGCAGCCGTGGGTCACTCCAGTCGCCGTTGAGCATGGCGAAGAGCAGCGTCTCATCACCCGCGATGACCTCGTGGTCCCAGCCCAGTTCGCTGGCCAGGGCGCGTGACGCCGTACAGGCCGGTCCGGCCTCGCCTTCGCCCTCGAAGTGGATGTAGGCCGAACGGCGATAGTTACGCTTCCACGAGTCGCGGAACTCGGCGATGAAACTCGCGTTGTCGGTGCCGTAGCGCGTGACCAGTTCGTCGTACGTGGGGCCGTAAAGCGAGTCGTTGCGCGCCGTGTGGTAGCGTTCGCTCTGGCGCTTGGCGTGGTTGCTGTCATACCAGCCCTGACTGAGGTAACGCGTTCCCGGATAGCGACTGAACTGGTCCATGTGGCGGCCGTGCGACCCCAGCAGCGCCCCGATGCAGTCCTGCACCCGGGGCAAGACCAGCGGCACCCGGCGCGCCTGCAGAGCGATGGTGCCGCGGCCGCAGACCCCGTAGGCCAGGACGACGCCGCGCAGCCCCTCGACGGCGTCGAGTTCGTCGATCTGCTCCTGCAACAACGCCCGCAGGCGATGCGGGTCGTTGTGCAGTTTCCCGGGCAGGATGCGCACGATCAACTCGCGCCCCTGCAGCCGCACCCGCAGTCGCTCGAGGTTCCACTCCAGAACGCCGCAGGCGAGGACGGCGATGCAGTCTTTGGCCATATCGGATCCTTTGTGATGTGCTGTCGCCGCATAACATACCGCCCAACGCGTCGCGCGTCGGGTGGCGGTCGGGAGGTTGTCGGCCGGCTGGCGGCGGTGTGAGCGGGGAGAGCCCCGCGGCCCTGGCGCGCGCCGGGTGGGTCTGGAGCAGCGAACCTACTTCGCCAGCGGTAGCCAGAAGGGCACGGAGAGGTTGCCAGCCTTGTCCTTGGCGCTGCAGCGCAGCCAGGCGAAGGCGGCCGGCATCTTGGCGCGCAGGGTGTTGAGGTCGGCGCTGCCCACCGGGAAAGACTCGGTCCACTGGACCTGGTCGTCGTCGGCCATGCACTCGACCTGTAGCGAGCCCACGCCGCTGGCGTCGAAGGCATACCAGAGCAGCGGGTCGGGTTTGGCGGGGTCGGCGGCGGGGCCGTGGATGAAGAAGTCGTCGAGGAACGTCGGTTCGAGGTGGGCCGTCCCGCGGCGCTGCAGGGTGATGGCGTTGATGACGGTCTTGGCCAGGAGCTCGTCGGCGACCCCGGCCGCCTTCATCATATCGCGGACATTGAAAGCCAGGCGGTTCCAGGTCGCGGGGTCCCACTTGATGGACTGGGCGCGGTTCAGTTCCGTGGCAGCGGTGCCCGGCTCATTGAGGGAGAGGGTGTAGGCACGGCCGTCGGTGGTGGTCAGCGCCAACTGTACGACGACGGCGGGTTTGTACTGCGGCCGGCGCATGCGGAAGGAGATCCAGGGGTGGGTCGACGGGTTCCAGGTTACGGCGTGTGTCAGATCGCCCGTGGTGTAGTAGGTCAGGTGCTGCAGATAGGGGCTCCCGCCCGCGGTGTGGACCACGGTGGCCTGGTTGTACTGACCGGGCGTGAAGGCGGGGGTCGTGTTGCGATAGCCGTCCCAGTTCCACCACCAGTGCACGCTACTCTCGAATTGCAGGTAGTACCATGCCGGTCCCGTCTTGTCGCTGGCGTAGTCGACCGTGATTGGGACCGCTAGCCTCGGGGTGCTGTTGCCGGCCCCGTCGACGATGCCGTCGACCGAGAACTCGATGGCGTCGCCGTTGGCGGCAGCATCGAGGTTGGCCCGGCAGATGAGAGGGTAATTGAGCACCAGCCGGTCGGCCTGGGCGTCGTGCACGAAGAGGCTGGTCCAGGCCGGGATCTCGAGCTTGGTCCCAGCCACCGCGAAGGTCGCCTTTTCGATGGCCCAGGGCGCGCCGCCCTGGTTGGCGAAGGCGATGCCGAGCTGCACGCCGTTGGCGGCGGGGTCGGCGAGGGGGCCAAAGGCGGTGGCGACCTGCAACGGCTGGGTGTCGAGCAGGAAGGGGATGTCGGTGACCGCGGACTCGGCGCCCTTAGTGTCCGTGGCGCGCAGGAGCAGATGGTGGACGCCATCGGTCAGACCCTCGAAGGTGAGGGCCAGGGGCTTACCCGGTTCAAAGGGCTTCCAGGCCAGGGCGCCACGCTGCTCGGCGGTGAGGGCGTCGTAGGCCGGGGCGCCGGCCGCAATCGCGGCGAGAATCCCCTGGACGCCATCGCCGTCGTCGTAACGCGGGATGAACGCGAGCTGCTCGGGTTTGGCGACGGCTGGGCCGAAGACCACATCGTCGAGGTGCCAGCGGGAATAGCGGCCGGTCTGGTCAGGGCTGCCAGAGGAGCCCAGGGTGAGGCTCTGGGGGGCGAAGCGGGTGATGGCGAAGGGTTGTTGCGTGAAGCCGTCCGCGGCGATGCCCGTCCAGGTGTGCCAGGCCTCGTCGAGCTTCAGGTCCTCGGCAAGACGTACGGCGAGGGCCGGGGCGTAGTCGTCGTTCAGGCGGATGTAGTGGTAGTTGGCGAAGGCGGCGGTGACGTGGGTCATGTCGAAAGCACGGTAGCGCATCTGCAGGAGGGGGAACTCGGACAGCGAGAAGCCGATGCCGTAGGTGGCGCTCAGCCGCTGCTCCAAGGCAAGGTTGCGGACCTCCAGGTAGCGGCCCTGCAGCGGGTCGTCACGGCGCACGACCATGCGGCCGTCGGCCGTCAGGGTCAGGGGTGCCTGGTCTGGCCCTTCAAAGGTGGAGCAGAAGCTGCGCAGGCCCTCGACCGTGAGCAGTACGGGGCCGCCATTGCTGGGCTGGGTGCTCGCGTTCAAGCTCCGCTCCTCGGTGGTCCCGGCCAGGGTCAGGGCCAGGGTCAGTTCGGGGGCCGCGGCGCGCGTCGCACCACGTGGGAGACGGGCCAGCCAGACCTCGTCCGTACCCACTGGCTCGAGTGGCAGTGCCGCCGTGTTCAGTGTCAGTGCAGCCGCCGTGAAGCGCGGATCGGGGTAGTCCGCGAGGTGCTGGAGGCGCAGGGTGTCGACCTGCTGGCTGTCCCAGCCCAGACTGCGGGGCGGGACGGCCGGGAGTTGGACCCAGGCCAAGGTGTGGTAGATGGCGCGGCCTTGGCGGTCGAAGGCGCGCAACCAGGTCGTGTTAAGTCCATCCCGCGAGGAGGCCTTTAGGAGGGTCGCCAGTTCGGTCAGCGGGGTTGGCCCCACGGCCTCGCCCAAGAGGCGCCCGGCGGGCGCCTCGCGGAGGGCGAAGCGGAGCGCTTCCGGGGCCGTGGCGACGGTGATCTCGGGCACCCCGTAGAAGACCGGCGTCAACTGCCGGATGGCAAAGCCGTCTCCGGGCGCATTGCCGCCGAGGCCACAGAGCAGCGAGCTTGGCTGGAGGTTGCCGAACCCGTCGAGGCGGACCATGAGTTTGCGCGCTTCGTCCTGCGGCGTTCGCGCCGCGGTCGAGATCCAGGCGGTGAGCGTATGCCATTCCCCGCCGGCGCGGTCGATGCGCTCGGAGGGGGCCGGGGCGGCGGAGGTGCCGGTGCGGTGGTAGGCGCCGTCGCTGAAGTCGCTGCCGTTGATCTGGTGGAAGCAGGCCTGGAGGGGGGTGAAGGTGCCGTCCGCCGCGGTGGTGCCGATGCTGTAGTGGAGGTTCACGCGAGCGCCCGCGGTGCGCCGCATCTGGAACGTCCACCCGGCCAGCCGGTCCAGGGGCAGGGGCGGCAGGGCCGGTTTCAGCAGCATGTTGCCCGAGCCCAGGCGGTTGGTCAGACGCAGGGCGGCGGCGTTCATCTGGAAGGGCTCCATGAACGCATGGCCGACGCTATCATCGGTGCTCCAGTAGGCGGCGTCCAGGTTGTCGAGGGGGAAGCCGTTGGTCGCGATGCTCCAGACGGGAGTCGCAGGCGGGGTGACCGGGGGCGTCGGAGCGGCGGGCGCGAGCCTGGGCGTGAGCGGCAGTCGCGTGATCGGGAACGGCCGCGGATGGGCCTCCTGGAAAGTGATCTTGACCTGGGCCAGAGTCATCGAGTGGATGAAGGTCCAGATGCCGACGAGGCCTTCGTTGAGCGTCTTCGGGTCGTCGGTAGCGAAGACGAGTTCATGATCGAAGTAGTACTCGAGGCGGTTGCCGATCTTGCGCAGCTTGATGTAGTACCAGGCGCCGTGGATCGGCCGGCCCTCGGCGATCAGGGGATCCATGTACTTGCGCACGAGCCCCGCCCGGCGCCGCGGGACCGTGTACTTGTCGGAGCGGGCGACGACCTCGCCATTGCGGTAGAGCGTGCTCCAGTTCTGCGAGAGATTGTAGTCATACTCGCAGTCGGTGACCGTGTAGCCGCGGTTCGGCGAGGTGGTATCGGCCATGACCGTGCAGTTGAGGTCGCCCGGGCGGTCGTACCAGCCCATGCGGGTGCCGGCGTAGAACTCGACGGTCAGATCGCCAGAGAAGACCGTCTTGTGCCAGAGTGCGGCCATGCCATCGCGGGATTCACCGGCCATGTGCGACCAGCTCGGGGTACACTGGAAGCGGTTAATGATCTGCCAGTTACCGCCGTTAACGACCCAGGCGTAGGGCGATTCGTTGAAGAAGTCGTCGATGACGTTGGCGCGGGTGGCCTGGCTGCGCGCCAGCTGGGCCAGCGTCATACCTTTGACGAAACAGCGCGTGCCGGCGGGGGTGCCGGCCAGACGGTGGCGCACCAGGACCTTGCCGCCGACCGTAACCCAACACCAGATGCCCTCGTGGTGGAACTCGTAGTCCAGCGCCTCCACGGTGGCTCCGGCGGGCACGGGCACTGTTTGCTCGTAGGTGGACGGCTGCGCGCTGCCTGGTTCCGTGACGCTCAGGGTGATGGTCTGAGCGCCGACGACCACCCGCACCGGGCCCTCCGTGGCGCCATCGCTGACCCCGGCGTGGAACTCAGATCCGGCGATGCACGGTAAGCGGACGGTGTAGTCTGAGAAGAAATCGCCCTTGTGCCAGAAGGTCCCGGCGGCACCGCCGAACCACTGCCCCTCGGGGGAGGCCCAGTGCCGCATGAAACTGTCCTGTTGGAAGACCTGGTTCTTCTGCGCCTGCTCGAGATGGAGATCGCGGCGGAAGCCGTAGTCGAGGTCCTTGACCACGGTCGACGTGCGCGCGCCGACGAGGAGGCCCGGCGCGCCATCGAGGGGCTGCTCGAGGGGCAGCATCAGGACGAGCCGACCGTCGCGCAGGAGGTTGAGCCGGGCAGGATCCGTGGCGTCGACCAGCAGTCGTACCAGGGTCGGCGTGGCGTTGGCGGGAACCGACCGTTTCTGTTCCCAGGAATCGATGGTCTGGAGGTTGCCGCGCCGCACGCGCTCCAGGCGGCAAGACTCCAGGCTGGGGGTTTGCTCGACCACAAAGCGGTAGTAGGGTTTGTCAAGGGAGCGGAAACCGCACACCAGCCCCACGCTCCAGGTCGCTCCCGCCGGGGCGTATGTGGCACCGAACACCGTCTGCGTATGGTGCGGCCGGCCGAGCACCAGGATCTGGTCGTGGCCCCGCCGCCGCGGCGCGAGCTGGATGTCGTCGTCCGGGGTGCCCTGGCTCCAGAGGCTGGGGCGCCGGTAGAAGGTGCCATCCTGGTAGAGAGTCTGGTAGGCGATGTCGCCGACATCGCGCAGGGGTACCTGCGAGAGCGCATTGAGCTTGACATCATCGAAGCGGATCTGCTCGCGGGCCTTGGCGTAGAGCCCGATCTTGCCGCCGACGGGCAGACGCTCGTTCCGGCGGATGACTTCGACTCCGTCCAGGTAGCAGACGATCGCGTCTTTGTCGATGCGGACCAGCGGCCGGTGCCACTGGTCGCGGAACAGCGGCACCTTGACGCGGGCCAGGACCCGCGTCTTGCCCTGGCGCTGCTGCCACAAGCGCAGGGAGCCCTCGTCATCGCGGCCCGAAGCCATGTCGATGGTGAAGGCATAGAAGTCGCTCGCCCCCTCGCCGCGGTGGTAGAACACCAGCCCCGCCTCGCCCTCATTCACCTGCATGGCCGCCGCAAGTTCGTACTGATCAAAGAAGTCGTAACCGGTGGTGATCACGGACTCGAGCACGTCCTTCTTCTCCGCGTCCAGGCCACCCCCCTTGAGCGAGTAGAAGTTCGGGCTCTTGTCGGCGGTCAGGGGCACCGCCTGGATACGGGCAAGGTCGGACTCCGGTCGCGCGAGCGCGTCCTGCATGGCCGTATGGATGCTCCAGTTCCCGGTCTCGATCTTCCAAGGGTAGAGTTCGTTGGGCGCACCTTCCTCGATCATGAAGTCGGTGGCGAACTCTTCGCGGGGCACCGGCCGGAACAGCGGTTTGTCCTGCAAGACCGGCGGGTCCTGGGCGTCCAGGCAGACGTCCGCAGGGGGCTCGAAGGGCGCCGCCAGGGAGGCGACCAGGTCGCCGTCCAGGTAGAACATCCAGTCCGTGTCGCGGAACTTCAGCGTGACCTCGGCGCGGTTGTGGGGGGCGTTCAGGGCGTCGTCGGTGTGGAAGTAGGTCAGGCGCGGCGGTCCGACGACCGCGCCGTTCGCGCCGAGGTCGGTGGCGAGCAGGCGCTTGGCGTTAAGGTCAAGCGCGACCGCGCCGCCTTGGCGCGAGACGACAGCCAGGCGGAGGCCCTGGTCGGGGAGCCAGCGCAGGGTCAGAGTCAGATTGCCCTCCGCCTTGCGGCAGTAGAGGATCGGCTCGCCCCAGCCGGGCAGGGCGGTTCCGCTGCCGCCGTCCGCACCCAACGCGACCGTCGCCAGGCTCCACAACGCCACGGCCCAGGCGCCGCCGCGAGACCGCCAAGGATGTCCACGGGTGGATGATCGCTGTGCTACCAACTCAGTATCTCCCGCACCGCCTTGACCACGTCGTCCGCTCCAGGCAGCACCGCCTTCTCAAGCTCGGGCGACGAGGGGATGGGCACGTCCGCCGCGGCGACGCGGCGGACAGGAGCCTCCAGCGTATCCATGCACTCGGCGGCGATGATCGCCGCCACCTCGGCGCCGACGCCGCCCGTCAGGCAGCCTTCCTCGACAATGATGGCGCGTCCCGTTTTGCGCACGGAGTTCACGATGGTATCGCGGTCCAAGGGCTGCAGAGAGACGAGGTCAACGACCTCGAGGGCGACGCCCCGTGCCGCAAAGGCCTTGCTGACGGCGAGGCAGACCGGGACCATCGCCGAGTAGGCGATCAGGCTCAGGGCGCTGCCGGAAACCGTTACCTCGGCCCGATTCAGCGGCACCGTGTAGTCTCCCACTGGGACGTGTCCGCGCTGCGGGTACAGCCGTTTGTTCTCGATGAAGATGACGGGGTTGGGATCACGGATCGCGCTCTTCAGTAAGCCCTTGGCCTGGGCGGCGTTGGAGGGGGCCACGACCTTGATCCCCGGGATGCCCACGAAGAGATTGGTAAGCATCTGCGAGTGACTGGGGCCGTAGCCGCCCTTGGCGCCGCCGGGGGTGCGGATGACCAGCGGTACCTGGACCTGTCCGTTGTACATGTAATGCAGTTTACCCGCGCTGTTGAGGATGGGGTCCAGGGCCAGGGCGATGAAATCCATGAACATGATCTCAACCACCGGCCGCAGCCCTAGCATCGCGGCGCCGACCGCCATGCCGACGAAGCTGTTCTCCGAGATCGGCGTTTCCCAGATGCGCGCGCGCCCGTACTTCTCATATAGACCCCGGGTCACGCCGAAGGCTCCACCGTAGACGCCGATATCCTCGCCGATCAGGAGGACCGTTGGATCGCGGGCCAACTCCTCATCGAGGGCTTCGTTGATCGCCTTGGAGGTGTAGATGAGGCGGGGATCGCTGAGTTCGGGGTCAGGCATAGACGCCTCCGCGGGCGTGTTCGGGGGTGCCGCAAGGCGCCGCCATGGCGGCGCGTACCGCCGCGTCGATGAGTTGCCGGGCCTCCTGGCGCTGGGCGTCGATGGCCGCGGCGCTGAGGCCGAGTGCGGTCAGATGGGCGGCGGCCTGGAGGAGGCAGTCGCAGGCCTGCCAGTCGTTCTCTTCGGCCGGTGTACGGTACACGCGTGGGTCGTTCTTCGAGTGGCCGCAGTGTCGGTAGGTGGTGAGTTCCAGGACGGCTGGTCCGTTCCCCTGGCGTACGTAGTCGGCGAGTTCGCCGGCGGCATCGCGGATCTGCACCACGTCCATGCCGTCGCGCCGTTCGCCGCGCAGTCCATAGGCTGCGGCGCGCTCGGCGATGCCAACCCCGGCGGTGGAGGACCGTACAGGGTTGCTCATGCCATAGCCATTGTTCTCACAGACGTACAGCACCGGCAGCCTCCACAGCGCCGCCATATTCAGGGATTCATGGAACATGCCCTGGTTGCTGGCGCCATCGCCGAAGAAGACGACGACGATGTCAGCGAGTTGGCGGTAACGGATGGCCAGGGCGGCGCCGGTACCGAGGGGGATACCGCCGCCGGTGATACCATTGGTTCCCAGGAAGTGGTCGGCCATCGAGCACATGTGCTGCGAGCCGCCCCGGCCGCCGCAGTAGCCGGTGAGCTTTCCCAGCAACTCGCCCATGACCCGGGCCGGGTCCAACCCACGCGCCAGCAGATGCCCGTGGCCGCGGTGGTTCGATACCAGCCAGTCTGTTTCCCGCAGGGCCGAAACCACACCCACGGCACAGGCTTCCTGGCCGATGCAGAAGTGCGAGGTCCCGCCCAGCAGGTTCTTCGTGAAGAGCTCGCTGAGAGCTTCCTCGAAGTAGCGGATGACCAGCATCCGCTGGAAGCAGGATAGCAGGATCTCTGCGGACGCTGGTCTGGGGGTCTCGCTGGCCATGCCGTTCCTCAGTCGCTCCGCCTGAAAAGGCACCCGGCTCCGTGCAGAATCCAGTTCCGCGGGAGCGCGTTTAACGTCTGCCACCAAGGTCAGAATCTGGTCGACTTTCAGCCAGTCTGCCACTTACACAACGTCCGTCACTGCCCACGCATTGGCGCGACGGCGAGGCGGAACGTCATCGGCGGCGCCTGGTCGCCGCCGGGGAAACCGGCCGCTTGCCGGGAGCCAACTGTGGTTCTACGGTATATGCGCAGCACCCCGGCGGGGCCTTTGGCACGGGGCGTGCGGGCCGCGGGCAGGAAGGTGGCAGTTCAGGTGCAGGAGCAGGAGCAGCGTATGGCAGACCATTCCGTCAAGGTTGGGATCATCGGTCTCGGGCGCAGCGGCTGGTCGATTCATGCTCAGGCCATGAAGACAATGCTGGGCCGTTTTCAGGTCGTCGCCGTCACCGATGCCAACGCCGAACGCGCGCTGCAGAGCGCCGCTGAACTGGGCTGTCGGCGGCACGAGAGTATCGAGGCCCTGCTGGCCGACCCTGAGGTCGAGCTGGTCATCGTCTCGACCTTCAACTACCTGCACGCCGCACATGCCATCCTTGCCTTACGTGCCGGCAAACATGTGCTCTGCGAGAAGCCCTTCGGCCTGACCCTGGCGGAGGTCGACGCGATGACGGCTGCGGCGCAGGCGGCCGGGCGTATCCTGGCCCCCTTCCAGCAGCGTCGGTACGAGCCGGATTTCCAGAAGATCAAGGACGTCATCGACTCCGGGATTCTGGGTGAGATCGTGCACATTCGCCTGGCGTGGCAGGGCTTTGGCCGCCGCTGGGACTGGCAGACGAGCCGCGCCTTCGGTGGCGGCAACCTGAACAATAACGGCCCCCATCCCCTCGACCACGCCATGGTCCTCTTCGGCGAGGGCGAGCCGCAGGTGTGGGCGCAGGCGTCGCGCCACTTGTGCAGCGGTGATGCCGAGGATCACCTGAAGGTCATCCTCTACGGGGCCGGCCGGCCGACGGTCGAGATTGAGCTGA
Organism: uncultured Victivallales bacterium; assembly: GCA_903837355.1. Classification (GTDB taxonomy): domain Bacteria; phylum Verrucomicrobiota; class Lentisphaeria; order Oligosphaerales; family JAFGRS01; genus CAILUI01. Next base: position 17,513 of record CAILUI010000265.1, on the reverse strand, counting down.
CCAGTGTCTGGCCGTTCGCACAGGACCGCTGGGTGGTCGCCGGGACGCGGGGCGGCTTGCGCGGCCATGAGCGCCGGCTGGAGTGGAAGTGGGTCGACTTCAGCGGCCTGCCGGAACGGCCTTTGGATCTGAACCCGACGCCGGACCGCAGCTACAACAGCGAGAAGCTGGAGTGGCAGACGGCCACCTGGGAACCCGGTGGCGAGGTCCAGGCGGGCGGGGCGGGAGCGCCGCCGCCGGTGGACTCGGTCCAGGCCTTCTATGCCGATTTCCACCGGGCCCTGTGCCAGGGCGCGCCGCTGGTGATCACGCCGGCCGCGGTCCGGCGGCGCGTGGCGGTCATGGAAAAGATCCGGCAGGTCGCCGGGATCGCCGCCGTCAGCCGTTAGTGTACGACCACACCGGGGTTCGGAGCGTGACGCGTCGTCCGGGGCGCCGGCCCGAGTTCATGGGGAAGGGCCCGCCGCTGCGGGCAAGGCGAGACGGATGGACTGGTGCAGGCGCATCTGGGCGCGGGTGGTACGGCAGCCACGGCTGGCGCAGGCGGGAGTTGTCATTGCGGTCGTGGCGGTGCTGGTGCGCCTGCTCTACTGGGCACAGTACGTGGCCCTGCCCCTGGGACGTGTCGCCGTCGGTGCCGATACCTTGGAGTACGATACCTGGGCGCGGCAGATCCTGGCCGGGCAATGGCTCTGGACCGAACTGCCGATCCACGCGCCGCTCTACCCCTACTCGCTGGCCTGGCTCTACTCCCTGACGGCCGTCAGTATTCCGGCGGTGCGGGCCGTACAACTGGGGCTCGACCTGCTGAGTCTGACCCTCGTCGCGTTGGCCCTCTGGCGACTGATGAATGCGCGTACCGCCTGGCTGTGCGCCGGACTCTGGGCCCTCTACCAGCCCCTGATCTATTACAGCGCCGAGTTGCTCTGCGAGGGCTTGGTGGTGTTGTTGCTGTCCGCCGTCCTGCTCTGCTGGGCGGCGGCGCACCGTCCCGGCGGACGCGGGCCGCTGCGGCCGTGGCCCCTGGCGCTGTCGGCCCTGTTCTGCGGTCTGGCGGCGATCACCCACCCGCTAACCCTGGCGCTGACCGTGCCCTACCTGATCTGCTGCGCCTGCTGCCGGCGCGTGGTTCAGGCACCCCGTCCGCGCCGGGCCTGGATCGCCCTGTTGGCGGGGCTGTTCGCACTGCCCATCCTGCCGGTCACCCTGCGCAACGCCGTGGTCAGTGGCGAATGGGTGCCCATTCAGGCGCAGGAAGGGCTGAACCTGTATATCGGCAACAACCCCGAGGCCACCGGCACCTGCTACGTTCGCCCGGGCGCCGCCTATGACGAGCTTGCCACCCGCCCCGCGCGCGCCGGCCTCAACACCCCGTCCGGGGCCCGGCGCTACTTCCAGGCAGAAGTCCTGCACTTTGCCGTCCGCCAGCCGCTGCAGGCAGCGCGGTTAGTGGTTAGGAAGGCGCTGCTGACGTGGAACGCCGCCGACCTCCCCAGTGGCCCTGACCTGCCCCTGCTGCAGATGCTGACACCCCTGCAGCGGCTGCCGCTGCTGCGCTTCGGATTCGTCGCACCCTTGGCGCTGGCGGCCTGGGCAGTGGGCTATCGCCGTCGTCGTCTCCTGCCCTTTCTGTGGGCGCCTCTACTCGGCACGGCCGCGCTGGCCTTGCTGGTGACCAGCGGGCGCTACCGACTGATGCTGACGCCGGCCCTACTGGGCAGCGCGGCCCTGGCGCTGGAAGGCCTGTGGCGCGCCCTGCAGCGCCAGGATCAGCGCACCTGGGCGCGGGCCGTGGTGCTGTCCCTGGCTGGCCTGGCTCTGGCCTACGCCGTCCCTGTTCCCGCCCTGCCCACGGCCGAAACCGAGGCGCTGACCCTCTTGGCCGAGGCCGCCTGGCGGACGGGTGACGCCCGCCAGGCCGAGCACTACGCGCGCCTGGGACTGGCCGCCGCCCCGGCGCCGGCGGCGCTGTACCACCTCCTCGGCAACGCCCTCCTGGAGCAGGGCCGGACCGCGGCGGCGATCGCAGCCATGCAGTCGGCCCTTGCCCTGGAACCCGGTCGCACCACCGCCACCGTTGACCTGGCGATCGCTGTAGCTGCGGCCGGCGATCAGGGCACGGCGCTGGCTCTGCTGCAGAGCGTCGCCGCGGCGCCGGACGCCGCCGCTAACGCGCGCTACAATCAGGGTGTCATCTACGAGCGTCAAGGGCGGCTGGCCGAGGCCCGGTCAGCCTACGAGCAGGCGCTCAGCCAGGATCCCCTGCACCCCAGTTCCAGGCTGAACCTTGCACTCCTCCTCATGCGCGCGGGAGACCCGGACCCCGCGGCGGCGCACCTGGCTAAGGTCCTGCGCCAACGGCCCCGTGACGACAAGGCATTGGCCGGACTCGCCGTTTACCACGCCCGGCGCGGCGAGTACCCACAGGCTTCCGCGCTTTTCGCGCGCGCGATTGCCGCCAACCCGCAGCGCGACGACCTTCGGCAGGCCTACGCGACGCTGCAGGCCGAGGCCGCCAGCGCCGGCCCGCGACCGGCTGGCGAGGAACCCCGCTGACGTCCACCAGGAGGCTGTGAAATGGCGAAAAAGACAGTGAACGGTTGGACACCGTTGATCAGGCCCGCTATACTATTGACTTCGTGCTTTTGTGCGAGCGTGTCCACCGCGGTGGAGACTGCCGCAGCGGCGGTAAGCGAACCGGTCCAGGTACAGGAGTTGCGCCTGGCCCGCGAGGCTGCCGAGAAGCGCTGCAGCGAGCAGGAACAGGCGCTCGCCAAAACGCAGCAAGAGCTTGAGCAGTTGCGCAGTCGGTACGCAGAGTTGTTTCTCAGGAGTCAGGAACGCAGCCGTCAGTCGGAAGCCTTGGAACTGCAGGCAGCGCACCTGCTGCTGGACCGGCCAGGCCTGACGGGAGGCGACACGAGTGCGACGGCACTCCGGGCCTTGGATGATGTGCGGCAAGCGCAAGTGCAGTTGGTTACGTTGGTGCGGGCTTTTGAGGTGTATCTGAACTCGGCTCTGGACGTGCTGGAACCGAGTGACGCCATGCGGCGTGAGATCACGACACGTGCTGCGGAGCTGGTAACCAGCGCCGAAAGTGCGTTCAAACCGCTGTCGACAGTCGCCGGGCGAGGCAGCCGGGATCTTACGGTACGCAGTTGTCGGGTGTTGGCAGTGAACGACGACCTGCAAGTGGTCGTGTTCGACAGCGGGCAGGATGCAGGCATCCGTCGCGGAACCCACTGGAAAGTGGTCAAGGACGGCACCGTGAAGGCTCAGCTCCTCGTGGTTGAGGTGCGGGCTGACCTCAGCGCGGCAGTGGTGACTGCGGGGCGCCTTGGTGATAGCGGTCCGGGGACGGTAGTGACCGCCGACTGAAACGCAGCAGAGGGTCGTGCGACCGCGTCCGGAAAAGTTCAGCGAGGATCGGATCGGCCCGAGAAGGCGGTCCGCGGCGGGTCGGCGGCTGAAGCGTCGACGCAAGGAACAGAAGGCAGGAACATGGAAGCACGAGCCGTCACGAGATTCGTGCGCATCTCGGCGTTCAAAGCGCGCCAGGTGGCGCGGTTGATCCAAGGGAAACCGGCGCGCGATGCCATGGCGCTGGTCGACCTTATCCCCCGCAAGGCCGCACGTCTGATCAGCCAGACGCTGCGCTCTGCGGTGGCCAATGCAGAGAACGCTGAACGCGATAGCGTACCGGCCGAACGCCTGGTGGTGAAAGAAGCCATCGTTGGTGAAGGGCCCACGATTCGCCGGTTCCGGCCGAAAGCGCGCGGCATGGCCGGCCGGATTCGCAAACGTACCAGCCATATCCGCATCGTGGTGACGGACCAGGTCTAATCGCAGGGGAGTGGCACCTTGGGTCAAAAAGTAAATCCAATCGGGTTTCGTATCCCGGTCACCAAAGAGTGGAAATCACGGTGGTTTGCGCGCAAGGCCGATTTCGGCCCGATGCTGCAGGAAGACCTGCACATTCGCGACTTTGTGAAGTCGGAACTGCGCCAAGCCGCGATCTCCAAGGTGACCATCGAGCGTTTTGCTAAACGTGTGCGCGTCACGGTCTTCAGTGGCCGTCCGGGCCTCGTGATCGGCCGCAAAGGCAGTGAGATCGACCGCCTGAAGACAGCCATCGCTGAACTGACGGACGGCAAAGAGATCTACATCGACATCCGCGAGATCAAGACGCCGGAACTGGACGCCCAGTTGGTGGCCGAGAGCATCTGCCAGCAGCTCGAGCGCCGCATCAACTTCCGGCGCGCTATGAAGCGCTCCATCCAGACGACGATGGACCTCGGAGCCGACGGCTGCCGCGTGCGCTGCTCAGGGCGTCTGAACGGGGCCGAGTTGGCGCGCACCGAGCAGTACAAGGACGGCAAGGTGCCGTTGCACACCCTGCGTGCCATCATCGACTACGGATTCTCCGAGGCGCGCACTACGGCCGGCGCCATCGGCGTGAAAGTGTGGATCTGCAAACCTAAGGACTGGGAGGATAACGCCAATGCCTCTGATGCCAAAGCGCGTAAAGCACAGAAAGGTGCACCGCGGCGCCCGCGCGGGAATCGCCAGCCGAAACAACAAGCTTGATTTCGGCGATTTCGGCTTGCAGGTGCTGGACCGGGGCTGGTTGTCCGCCAATCAGATCGAGGCGGCTCGTGTGGCCGTAACCCGCCATATGGCGCGTCGCGGCAAGGTCTGGATCCGGGTCTATCCGGACAAGCCCTACACCAAGAAGCCGCTGGAAACCCGTATGGGTAAAGGTAAGGGCAACGTCGAAGGGTGGGTCGCAGTGATACGGCCGGGGAATATGATCCTGGAGATCAGCGGCTGTCCCGAGTTGGTGGCCCGCGAGGCCCTGTCCCGCGCGGCCAGTAAGATTCCGTTCCGTTGCAGGATGCTCTCGCGCCACTAAAGGACGCGGTAACCTGCCTGATGTCTGGGAGTGGGTGCTTCCATGAAAGCAGCACAGATCCGAGAGCTGACGAGCGAAGAGCTCACGCGGCAACTTGAAGACGACCGGCGCGAGGCGTTCAACCTCCGCATGCAGCAGCAGACCGGCCAGCTGGAGAACACGGGCAGGATCCTCTTGGTCCGCCGTGAGATTGCCCGGCTGGAGACCGAGAAGACGGCGCGTGCCAGGCGCTAAACAGAGGTAGGCGACCCGATGTCGGAAGAAGTCAACACAATGCCGCGTGCCGTGCGCAAGACGCGCCAGGCGACCGTGGTCAGCGACTGCCAGGACAAGACCTTGGTCTGCCGGGTGGAACGCCAGGCGGCTCATCCGGTCTACCGCAAGGTTGTGAAGTACCACAAGAAGTACTACGTGCACGACGAGAATAACGAGGCCCGGGCAGGTGACGTGGTGGAGATTATGGAGACCCGGCCCCTGAGCAAACTGAAGCGCTGGCGCCTCATCTCCATCGTACGGCGCGCCGCGGCGACCGAGTAGGAGGCGATCTCATGGTCCAGACACAGACCTACCTTGATGTGGCCGATAATTCCGGCGCCCGCCGGGTCATGGTCATTCGCGTCCTTGGCCAGCGCAAACGTTGTGCCCGAGTCGGCGACATCGTCCGCGCCGCCGTCAAAGAGGCCCAGCCCCGCGGCTTGGTTCATAAGGGCGAGGTGGTGCGCGCCGTGGTGGTCCGCACGGCCAGCAACATCCGTCGGGCTGACGGCAGTTGCCTGCGCTTCGACCGCAATGCGGCGGTGATCATCGATGACGAGGGCAATCCTCGCGGTACCCGTATCTTCGGCCCCGTGGCCCGCGAACTACGCGACAAGGACTTCATGAAGATCGTGTCGCTGGCTCCGGAGGTGATCTGATGGCTAAGCAGCTCAAGAAGAACGATACCGTCGTCGTCATTGCCGGAGCCCAGAAGGGCAAGCGCGGGCGGATTCTGCAGGTTCAGCGCTTGAAGGAGCGCGTCGTGGTCGAGGGGGTTAATACCCGCAAGAAGGCCACCAAGCGCTCCGCCGATAAGCCCCAGGGCGGGATTGAGAGCATCGAATGTCCGGTACATATCTCGAACGTGATGCTCGAAGAGCTTTACAACGCCAGGCACCCCGAGGGCGCGCAGGCGGCCGATAAGACCAAGAGCGCAGCCGCTGCCGCCAAGGCACCGGTGGCGTCCTGACGCGGGTAAAGTGAGGACAGGATCATGATGAAGAGCGTCCTATACGAGACGTATAAGACCCAGGTGGCGCCGCAGTTGATGAAGGCGCGCGGGTACGGCAACGTGATGGAAGTGCCGCGGTTGGCGAAGATCGTGCTCAACAGCGGTGTGGGCACGGCCAAAGACCGCGAGGTGATGCAGTGCGCCGTCGACACGCTCGCGGCCATCACCGGCCAGAAGCCCATTATCACCAAGTCACGGAAGAGCATCAGTAACTTCAAGCTGCGGGAAGGCATGAACGTCGGCACCACCGTGACCCTCCGCCGTGGGCCGATGTACAACTTCCTCTACCGCCTGATCAGCATCGTCCTGCCGCGTGTCCGCGACTTCCGCGGCGTGCCCAAGCAGGCCTTCGACGGAGCCGGTAACTACACGTTCGGGCTGACCGACCAAAGCGTGTTCACGGAAGTTGATCTGGACAAGGCGAAACACACCATCGGGATGAGCATCACCCTGGTCACCACGGCCAAGACCGACGACGAGGCCCGTGAGTTGCTCACGCTGCTGGGCATGCCCTTTGGAAACTGAGCAGGAGATCTACGGTGGCTAGGAAAGCACTCGTCAACAAGTCGCTCGCGACGCCGAAGTTCGCGGTGCGCCGCTACAGCCGCTGTGCGCGCTGCGGTCGCCGTCGCGCCTACATGCGCAAGTTTCACCTTTGCCGTATCTGCTTCCGAGAACTTGCCAGCAGCGGCCAGATTCCCGGGGTCATGAAGGCCAGTTGGTAAGAGTACAGGAGTGAGCGCAGCATGAGTATGAGCGATCCCATTGCTGACATGCTGACCCGGATCCGCAACGGCAGTTCGGCCAAGCTGACCGAGGTCTCGATGCCGTCGTCGCGTATCAAGATAGCCCTCGCCGAGGTGCTCAAGGAGCAGGGCTACGTCCAGGGCTACCGGGTCACGGAGGACGGGACCCCACGCAAAACGGTCACCGTCGAGTTGAAGTACAAGGGCAAACGCACCGTTCCGGTGATTGAAGGGCTGGAGCGCGTCAGCACACCGTCGTGCCGGATCTACGTGGGCGCCGACGAGATTCCGCGGGTACTGGGCGGGTTAGGCGTCGTCATCCTGTCGACCTGCCAGGGGCTGATGACCGGTCGTTCGGCCCGCCAGCAGAACCTCGGGGGCGAGGTGCTCTGTTACGTCTGGTAACGGGGCTTCCGCAACGTTTTAAGGAAGGTACTGCTATGTCTCGAGTGGGCAACAAAGCGATCCAGCTGGACAGCCGTGTCCAGGTGCAGATTGACGGGTCCATGGTGACCGTAACCGGACCGAAGGGAACCCTGTCGTTTGCGGTTCCCGCGGCCATCGCCGTGGCCTCTGAGGGCGGGCGGGTGCTCGTGACTCGTACGGGCGACGAAGGCCCTATTCGTGCCCGGCACGGCATGGTCCGCAGCATCTTGAACAACATGATGGTTGGGGTGACCACGGGGTACCGCCGGGACTTGGAGTTCCAGGGCGTTGGCTATCGCGGCCAGATCAAGGGCGAGCGCGGCTTGAGCCTGAGCCTGGGCTTTTCGGGTCCGGTTGAATACGAGGTTCCGGTCGGCGTTAAGGTGACGATGCCGGACCCCACGCACATTACCGTCGAAGGTCCTGACAAGCAGTTGGTCGGGCAGGCCGCGGCGACCATCCGTGGCTTCCGTCCCCCGGACTGTTACCAGGGCAAGGGCATCCGCTACGCGGGTGAGCATGTCTCGCTGAAGGAAGGCAAGACAGTCGGCTGAGCAGGCCGTGGGGGTGTCGGCTGCAGCAGCCGGCTCCGCAGGTTTAGGGAGCAAGACGTTCGATGAGCAATGCAAGCAGACAGGAAGCGCGGGCCCGCCGTCATTGGCGGCTCCGCCGCAAGGTAGTCGGGACGGCCGAGCGGCCGCGCCTGGCGGTTTTCCGGTCGGCACAGCACATGTACGTGCAGGTGATCGACGACACGCGACACCATACCCTGGCGTCGGCGAGCACGCTGTCTCCGGCCTTCCGGGAAACGGCTCAGAAAACCGCCAATGTGGCCGGGGCCGCCGCGCTCGGCAAGATGATCGCCGAGAAGGCGCTGGCGGTGCAGATCAAGAAGGTGGTTTTTGACCGGGGTGGGTTCACCTTCCACGGTCGCGTCAAAGCGCTGGCGGCCGCGGCGCGTGAAGCAGGCCTGGAGTTTTGAGCGGGGCCGGGGGTCGGGCTGCGATGTCCCGCCGAGCCTGCCCGCAGGTCGGATGGGCAACCAAGATGGGAGTTTGATCCGTGGCATATCAGAGAAGTGACAGGCCCGCAGCCGATGGGGGCGAGTTCGAAGAGCGCGTGGTCAGCATCAACCGCTGCAGCAAGGTCGTTAAGGGCGGTCGTCGGTTCGCCTTCAGCGCGCTGGTGGTGGTGGGGGACCGGAAAGGCCGTGTAGGGGTCGGCTTCGGGAAGGCCAACGAAGTGGCGGATGCCATTCGTAAGGGCAGTGAGCAGGCCCGCAAGTCGATGATTGGCATCCCGATGTTCGGTCAGACCCTGACGCACTGGGTTCAGGCTGACTTCCGCGGCAGTCGTGTGTTGATGCGGCCGGCCACGCGCGGCACGGGCGTCATCGCCGGTGGCGGCATGCGCGCCGTCCTCGAACTGGGGGGCGTGAAGGATGTGCTGGCTAAGAGCCTGGGCTCGAAGAACCCGGTGAACGTGGTCAAGGCCACGATGTGCGGCATTTCGCTGTTGCGCACGAAGGACGAGATCCTTGCGAAGCGTGACGTCGCGTCTCTGTAAGGCCTTTTTGAGGGTGTGAGGCTAACGATGAAGTTACATGCGCTCAGCAATACGGTCAGGCGCCCCGTCCGCAAGCGGGTCGGGCGTGGTGACGGCTCCGGGAGCGGACGCACGGCCGGCCGCGGCGAGAAGGGCGCGAAGGCGCGCTCGGGGACGCGTTACCGCCCGCATTTCGAGGGCGGCCAGATCCCGCTGTTTCGTCGCCTGCCCAAGCGCGGGTTTGACAACCCCAATCACACCACCTACGAGGTGGTGAATGTGGAGTACCTGGAAGCGAACTTCCAGACGGGGACTCAGGTTGACAAGCAGGCCTTGAAGAATCTGGGTTTCATCAGCCGGTTGGACCTGCCTTTGAAGGTCTTGGGTGATGGTGAGCTGACCAAGGCTCTCTCTGTTCACGCCGAGAAGTTCAGTGCCAATGCCCGCCGCAAGATTGAGGCGGCTGGCGGGGCCTGCCACACGCTGTGATCGGCGACCGCGGTCAGTGTCCGGCTTGCCGGGAGTGACCACGAGGAAAGAGACGAGGGAGCCCGTTCATGCTTTCCGCCTATGCCAATAGTTGGAAGATCCCGGAGCTGCGTTCGAAGCTCATGGTCGTTGCGGGGCTGGTGGCCCTGGCCCAGGTGACGGGTAACATCCCCTGTCCGGGCGTCAACACCGAGGTCCTGGCTGAGCTGTTCCGCCGCTCCAACCAGGGCGGTACGGGTGGCGTGCTGGACATGTTCAACCTCTTCAGCGGTGGCGCGCTGGAGCAGTTTGCAGTCGGTGCCCTCGGGATCATGCCGTACATATCGGCGTCGATCATCATGCAGTTGATGATGCCGGTGATTCCGGCTCTCGAGAAGATGGTGCGTGAGGGCGAATCGGGTCGCCAGAAGTTCAACCAGCTTACCCGTTATGTCACGATCCTGATCTGCCTCATCCAGGGGACGATCTTCGCCTCGGCGATGATGCGGCCCGATGCGCTGGGAATCCAAGGGGGCGGTCGGATCGTGATGAACCCCGGTCCGGCCTTCATGGTCACGACGGTGATCACACTGACCGCCGGCGCGATGTTCATCATGTGGCTGGGCGAGGTCATCACCGAGCGGGGTATCGGTAACGGCGCGAGTATCATCATCACGGTCAATATCGTGGCGCGCCTACCGCAGGCCTTGGCGAGTCTGTACAAGCTCTGGCAGGCTGGCGGTCAGATCACCGTGATTCACGTGATGATCATGCTGGCGATGTTCTTCCTGGTCTGTGGTGCCACGGTGGCGATCACGCAGGGGCAGCGCAAGATTCCGATCCGCTATGCGCGGCGGACCTCTGGGCGTGGTGGCGTGGCGGCCGGGACGACGAGTTACCTGCCCCTGCGCGTCAACTACTCGGGTGTGATGCCGATCATCTTTGCTGGCGCCATCCTGAGTCTACCGGGCATGGTTCTGCGCATCTTCCCGTCTGTGAACGCCTACGTCGGGCCGTGGTTTGGCTATGGCAACTACCGCTACATGTTCCTCTACGCAGGCATGATTCTGCTGTTCTCGTTCTTCTGGGTTGCGAACCAGTTCAACCCGATCCAGATCGCCGATGACCTGCAGAAGCGGGGTGGGTATGTCCCCGGCATCCGTCCTGGCCAACCGACGGCCGAGTTCCTGGACAACACCATGACCCGCGTGACCTTTGCCGGGGCGCTGTTCCTTACCTTCCTGGCGATTTTCCCGATGTTCCTGGCGCGCAAGTTCAATATCCCGTCGATGATCGCTCAGTTCTTTGGCGGTACGAGCTTGCTGATTATCGTCGGCGTGATGCTCGATACCATGCGGCAGGTGGAGACGCATCTGCTGTCGCGTCACTACGACGGGTTCCTGAAGAAGGGCCATCTACGCAGTCGTCGCGGGCGCTGACGGCGAGGTTTGGCGCCAGACGACGTTGATCCATAACGCCGCGCTCTTGACCCACAGGGGTCCGAGAGCGCGGCGTTTCCATTGGTGCGGGGCGCGTTAGCATGAGTACGAGCGCAGAAGACACCGTCGAGTGGATGCTGGCCCCGCTGGCCGGGTATACGGACGTGCCCTTTCGGCGGGGCTGCCGCCGTTGTGGCTGTCGTTTCGCCTTCACGCCGCTCATTGACGGCTGCGCTCTGGTACACGGCAACCGCCACAACCGCGAGATTCTGGCGCGTGGTGAGGATGAGGAGTGGCTGGGGGTCCAGGTCCTGGGGAGCGATCCGGAGGTTCTCGAGCGGGCTGCGGCCTTGCTTTACACCATGCCCTTCGAGCGCGTGGACATCAATATGGGTTGTCCGGTCCGCAAGGTGACGCGGCGCGGCGCGGGGGCGGCGTTGCCGCTGACCCCTGATCTGGCCCTGCGCTGCGTGGACGCGGTGCGGCGGCAGTGCCCTGACCGCGCGCTGAGCGTGAAGCTGCGCATTCTGGCGGAGGAGGACGCTGGCCCGACCGTCGCCTTTGCCCGGCGGCTTGAGAACGCCGGGGTGTGCGCCTTGACGATCCACGGCCGTACCTGGCAGCGGGTCTATGCGGGGCCGGTGGCCGCTGCGACCATCCGCGCGGTTCGCGAGGCGGTGCGCATCCCGGTGACGGCTAATGGCGGGGTCTTCTCGCGTGAGGACGGTCTGCGCTTGGCGGCAATCACGGGCTGCAAAGCGGTGATGGTGGCGCGAGGAGCCATCGGTAACCCGTGGATTTTCAATGAGTTGCGCGACGCCACGGCGACGCCTCCCAGCCATGCGCAGGTATGCGAAGTCCTACGTGAGCACATCGAGGGGATGCTGTCCCTGTACGGCGAGGGTGCCGGACTGCGTGAGGGACGCAAGATCATCCTGGCCTATCTCTGCGGGCGCGGTTACCCGCGGCCTCTGCGCGCCAGCGTGAGTTCCGTATCGACCCTGGCCGAGTTCGACGAGCTCTACCGCCAGATCTGCGCCACGGCCGCGCCGGAGTCGCCGACGCCGTACCGGCAGCGCGCCGCGCTGACGGTGGCGGAGTGACCAGGTGCGGCATTCAGGGCAGCGGCAGCAGGCTCAGGTAGTCGAGATTCGCCCCGCCGACATCTGCGTTGGGCTCTGACCTCACGAGTAGACGCCGCGGGTGGCCACGATGCGGCGATAGAGGTCGTAGCTGGTCGGGGAGATGTCCGGCCCGATGGAGTGCGTGCCAATCACCAGACCGCCGTCCCGCCCGGCATCCACCAGCGCCTCGACGTGACGGCGCAAGCGCGGCAGGTCGCCGCCGGGCAGGATGTGGCTGTTGCAGACGCCGCCGACGAAGCGCAGGCGTCCGCGGTAGCGCTCCAGCAGTTCGACCGCGTCCAGGCCGGCGCTGTACTCGACCGGGTTGATGCCGTCGAACCCGGCCGCCATGAGCAGTTCCAGCAGGGGGCGGAGGTTACCGTCGCAGTGCAGGAAGACCCAGCGCGCCCCCGCCCGCTTTAGGGCGTTGATCAGGCGGTGGTAGATGGGCAGGAAGACGCGCTCGAAGGTGACCGGCGAGAACATCGGCCCCCGCTGGCTGCACATATCGTCGTAGATCCAGACGCCGAAGTCGTAGGCGTCAGCCCGCCGCAGGGATTCCAACCCGACCGCCAGGAGGTGGTCTGCCAGGCGCTCGGCCAGGGCGCGGGCGAAGCGCTCGTCGGCCGCCAGGTCCATGAGGAACTCGGCCTGGCCGCGGAAGAAGGTCGAGCGGATGTACACGCCGCCGATTTTCACGAAGACCGCCTGGCCGCGTTGGCGGGCCCGCTGCACGGCCACCAGGAAGGCGGGGTAACGCGACTCCAGCGCCGCCGGCTCGAAGGCGATCCGGTCCAGGTCGGCCGGCACGCGGAGGGTCTGCGTCACGGCCTCGCTGAAGGTGGTGCCGGGCTGAGTGCGCACGATCCGGCCCCAGCCGTCATCCTGCAGGACGAAGCCTCCGTCCTGTCCCACCACCGCCAGCCGTGAGGGGAAGAGTTGCTCGACGGCCACCGGCACTGCCAGGTCGTTGGGGTAGACGTCCTCGATGTCGGTCGTGTTGGGCCGGCCCGTTTCGGCACGCCAACGGTCGACAAACTCAGGCCAGAAGCCGTCCACGGCAGGCAGCCGGTCCGGGCGCTGGAATTCGAGGGCCTGGCGGACCCGCCGGGCCGATGGGCTGAGGCTACGCATCGGCGTCTTGTCTCCGCGGTTGGCGCATAACGGTAGCGCCTAACGTAGCGCGGGGAGGGATGGTCCGACAGATCTGACGGATCGGACAGAGCGGACGGATCGATGGCGGCTGTCAGTCCCGTTTCCAGGCCAGAGCTCCGGTCGGGCAGACGGCGACGCAGGTGGCGGCGGTCGTGGTGAGGGCGATGGCCGCGGTCTCGCCGAGCGGCGGCGCGACGCGGACGTTGATGCCACGCCAGAGGAAGGTGGTGCCGAAGCGCTCGCCGCCGCGGGCAGCGGCCTGGATGCAGAGGCCGCAGTCGATGCACTTGCCCGGTTCGTGGATCAACTCGGCATGGCTGCTGTCCAGCACGACGTCGCGGCGGGTGTCATGCCAGCGCCCCGGCGCGGCTTCGTACCGGCTGGCCAGGGTGCGGAGGCCGCAGGAGTGGGCAGCACGGCAGTCGCAATGCAGGCAGCGGGCGGCCTCGGTGCTGGCCTGGTCGTCGGGGAGGGGAACGCCAGCACTCACGGTCTGGCGTGCCGCGGGGCTGGCGAGTGCCAGGAAGCGCGCGAGCTCGCCCTCCCGCAGGCGGCCGAGGCTGACGTTGATGGATTCAGGCTCGGGGGGCGTGTCGCCGCCCCGCAGCCAGCGGTCGATGCTGGCGGCTACCGCACGGCCCTGGGCCACGGCGCGGACCGCCATTTGCTTGATCTCGCGCACCACGCCGCCAGCGGCGAAGACGCCCGCCACGGAGGTGTCGCCGGTGCCACGCTCGACGCGCACGCCGGTCGCGGTCATGGCCACGCCGAGTTGCGCCACCGTGGAGTCGGCGCCCATGGCCAGCAGCACTGCGGCCGATTCCGCGCGCCAGCGCTCCAGGTCCGCGTTCGAGTCGACGCATACGCCCATCCGGAACTCCACGCCCAAGGCAGCGACCGCGGCGACGTCTGCCGCCAGGACGCCGGCCGGCAGCCGACCCGGGTCCACCCCCTGACGCAGCCGGCCTCCCGCTTCAGGGCGCTCGTCCAGGACCAGGCAGCGGTAACCGCGACGGGCGAGGGTGGCCGCGGCGGCGAGGCCGGTGGGCCCGGCGCCGACGATGGTGACGCGTGGGCCGCTCGGTGCCGCCGCCGGAGCGGCTGGCAGAGCGCTCTGCCGTTGCCGCCAGGCGGCGCTGTGATGCAGGTCGCGAATGGCCACGGCCGCGTCGTGTTGGGCTCGTCGGCAGGCTTTCTCGCAGGGCGCCGGACAGATCCGTCCGAGCACCTCGGGGAGCACTAGCGTCTCCCGCGCCAAGGCCTCGGCCAGGGCCCAGTTGCCCTGCTGGATGGCGCGCAGTAAACGGGGGATGTCCAGGTGGGCCGGGCAGGTCAGGCGGCAGGGGCCTTCGCAGTCGCCGGTGTGCTCGCTCAGCAGCAGTTCCAGCACCTCGCGACGGTAGCGGCGGACCTCCGCATCGTCAGAGATCACCTCCATGCCGGCCTCGGCGGGGGTGGCACAGGCGGGCAGCAGGCGGGCTCGACCGCTGACCTTGACGGCGCAGACCATGCAGGAGGTGCTGCAGTCGTAGCCTTCACGCCAGCACAGGGTGGGGATGGTCACGCCGACCTGGCGCGCCGCCGCCAGCAAGGTGGTGCCGGCGGCAACGTCGACCTCCTGTCCATCGATGCGCAGCCTGGGCATGGTCACTTCACCTCCACGGCCGCGACCGGACAGGTGGCCCGACAGGCGCCACAGCGTACGCAGAGGTCCTGGTGGACGACATGCCGCTCGAAGGGTTGGGGCGCGATGGCGCCCACCGGGCAGCCCTGCGCGCAGCGGGTGCAGCCGATGCAGCGGGTGCTGATCGTGTAGTGGATCAACGCCGTGCAACGCGCGGCGGGACAGGCGCCGGCCAGGTGTGCCTCGTACTCATGGCGGAAGTGCCGCAGGGTGGAGAGCACCGGGTTCGGTGCCGTTTGTCCCAGGCCGCAGAGGCTCAACCGTTTGACGGTCCAGGCCAGCGCCTCGAGCGCGTCGATGTCACCCGCCTCGCCCTTGCCGGCGCAGAGCTTCTCCAGCAGATCGAGCATGCGGCGCGTGCCAACGCGGCACGGTGCGCAGCGCCCGCAGGATTGGGCTTGGGTGAACTGCAGGAAGTAGCGTGCCATCTCGACCATGCAGTCGGACTCGTCGAGCACGACCACGCCGCCGGAGCCCATGATCGCTCCCACCGAACTCAGGGCCTCGTAGTCGATGGGCGTGTCGGCCAGGGTGGCCGGTACGCAACCGCCCGACGGCCCGCCGATCTGCACGGCCTTGAAGACCTTGCCGCCGGCCACGCCGCCGCCGATGCCCTCGACCACGGCGCGGATGGAGATGCCCATGGGCACCTCGATCAACCCCCCTCGCGCCGTCTTGCCGGCTAGTGCGAAGACTTTGGTGCCCTTGCTGCCGGCCGTGCCCATGGCGGCAAAGGCGGCGGCGCCGTGCCGCAGGATCCAGGGCACGTTAGCTAGGGTCTCGACGTTGTTGACCAGGGTCGGCTGGCCCTGGAGTCCGGCCTCGGCGGGGTAGGGCGGTCGCAGGCGCGGCATGCCCCGCCGGCCCTCGATGCTGGCCAGCAGCGCGGTTTCCTCGCCGCAGACGAAGGCCCCCGCCCCCTCGACGATGCGCAACTGCAGTCCCCAGGCACTGTTCAGGACACGCTCCCCGAGCAGCCCTTCTTCAGTCAGGCGCGTCAGGGCCGCCCGGATGCGTTCCAGGGCCAGCGGGTACTCGGTGCGGATGTAGAGCACGCCTTCGCGGGCGCCGATGGCCCAGGCCGCGATCGCGGCACCCTCGAGGACCCGGAAGGGGTAACTCTCGAGGAGCATGCGGTCCATGAAGGCACCGGGGTCGCCCTCGTCGCCGTTGCAGACGAGGAACTTGATGGCGCCCGCGGCGGCGCGGACCTGCTGCCACTTGCGGCCACTGGGATAGCCCGCGCCGCCGCGGCCGCGCAGGCCGCTGGCCGTGATCTCGGCGATCACCGCGGCCGGGTCAGCGCCCTCGACGCAGCGTCGGTAGGCCGCATAGCCGCCGCCCCGGATATAGCCGGCGAAGTCCAGCGGGTCGAGTTCGCCGCAGGCTTCCGTGGCGATGTGGATCTGGGGTCGCAGGAACTCGGCCAGTACGGAGGGCTGGTCGCGGCCGCCGGTCGGGTGCCGGTCCAGCTCGTCGCCCTCCGCGTCGCCGCGGTAGAGCCGTTCGAGTCCGGTGCTGACGCCGGCGCGCAGGGAGCGCCAGGCGCCGTGCGGCCGGAAGTGCCGCCGGATAATGCGGGTGGCCTGGTCGGGTTCAACGTTGGTGTAGGTGTGGCGCTGGCCGTCCGCCAGCAGGACCTCGACCAGCGGCGTCTGGCTGCAACTGCCGACGCAGCCGACCTGCCGCAAACGGACGGATTGCCCGGTCGTGGCCAGGGCGTCTTCGACGGCGGCCAGCACGCGGGCGCTGCCACGGGCCTGGCAGCACGATCCCAGCCCGAGGCGGACCTCGCCGGCCGGCACGCCGGCGAGTTGCCGCCCAGGGCGGGTCGGCGCGACCACGGCGCTTTGCCGCGCCAGGAAGTCGTTGAGTATGGTGTCGACATCGGCGGGAGCCACATGGCCATAGATCGTCGCTCCGATCTGCACCACCGGCGCCAGGGTGCAGCAGCCCAGGCAGGAGACGGTACCGAGGGTGAACTGCCGGGCCTGGTCGGTGTCCTCCCCCGCCGCCAGCGCCAGCCGCCGCCGAAAGGCGGCCAGGACACTGTCCGCGCCCTTGACATGGCAGGCCGTACCCACGCAGACCCCGATGGTGTACTGGCCGGCCGGACGATGCCGGAAGAGGTCGTAGAAGGTCGCCACACCGCTGATCGCGGCCGGCGTGATCTCGGTCAGCTCGGAGACCCGGCGCAGCGCTGCCGGCGGCAGGTAGCGGTAGTGCTCCTGCAGGGCGCGCAGGATGGGAATCAGCGCCGCGGCGCCGCGGCCGTGCTGCGCCACGATCGCCGCCACCGGGCCGAGATCGACAGGCGACGCCTCGGCCGCAACAGGGGCCGGGGTTGGACCTGGCTCAAAGCTGTCTG
Organism: uncultured Victivallales bacterium; assembly: GCA_903837355.1. GTDB lineage: Bacteria > Verrucomicrobiota > Lentisphaeria > Oligosphaerales > JAFGRS01 > CAILUI01. Next base: position 379 of record CAILUI010000265.1, on the reverse strand, counting down.
CGGCGGGGGTCGGCACGGGCGATCGGCTCCGGGTGTCAGGCTCCATGGCGCGCATAACCTAAGGCCCGGTGCGGGCCGCCGCCAGCCGCCCTGGCGGCGGGGAGAACGGCTCAGCGCCTACCCGCCGTCCGCAGGACCCGTGGAGCTTCGCCATGGGGAATCGGCGGAGGCTGCGCGAGCTAGATCCCCCAACTCAGACGTTTTTCGGTGCCAGGTTATTGACACACGCGGGAAGCACGTGTAACCGGTCACTGGATGGGGGGGCCTGCTGGTTTGGGTCCGGGGGCGCTCTGCGGTTCTACCGCGCGGGGCATCGATTTCGCCGGTGACGAATTTCATGAGAAATGTGCGGAGCCCTCTTGACTTTTCCAAAGAGTAT
>CAILUI010000264.1 GCA_903837355.1 uncultured Victivallales bacterium | reverse complement strand
TCCGGGTCGCTGAAATGGTGATGGGCCTTCACGAAGTCGTAGATCGTGAAGTAGTCCTTGCCGTCGTAGAGGCGGGTGCCGCGGCCGACGATCTGCTTGAACTCGATGATCGAGCGGATAGGCCGCATCAGCACGATGTTGCGGTGGCGATCTGCTTGACCCGGAACGGGGTCAGGAAGCCGTCGTTGATGCCCTCCTTCAGCGAGTAGACGAACACCGGCTCACCAAAGTAGGCGTAGGTACCGACGTTGTCCTTGCGCTTCGGCGTCGCGGTCAGGCCGAACTGCACGGCCGGGGCAAAGTAGGTGAGGATGTCGCGCCAGGTGCTCTCGTCGTTGGCGCCGCCGCGATGGCACTCGTCGATGACGATGACGTCGAAGAAGTCCGGCGGGTAGTCGCCGAAGTAGCACGTCCCGGGAACGCCACTCTCCTGAGTGGCTCCGAGGCTGCCAATCAGGAGATTGGCGTTCCCAGGGCTGCTGCCAGTCGGGAGATTGGCGTTCCCAGGGCCGCTGCCAGTCGGGAGATTGGCGTTCCTAGGGGTCACCTTCCCGGCAGGGGTGGTTGGGCATGGGAAAATGACTTACAGCGCGGGGCGATTGCCCGTCTGCAGCCGAGGGTGCGGCCAGAAAGCCAGCAGCATTGCCCGCCCCCACCCCCCCCTCTTGCCACGCAGGCCACTCCTTCCGGCTCAGGGTGCCGGGGCGAGGCGGGCCCGGTAGGCGGGCTCGAGGCCGGCCTTGGCCTCGCTGTCGCGCAGGGTGGCCAGCGCGTCGCCCAGATCCTCGAACCCCCAGTAGCCGACGAGGGGCAGCGCGGCGGGCGGTGGCGCCCCGGCGGCCGCGGCGCGGGCGGCGATCTCGGCGGCGGTCAGCGCGCGGCTGTAGAGGCGGACCTCGTCGATGTCGCCGAGGAAGACGTTGTAGGCGTCCTGGCGGCGCCCGATGGCGAGCGGCAGGGTGCCGGGCTGGCGGGGGCGGTTGACGGCCGTCACGGCGACCTCGCGGCCCTCGAGGTAGACACGCAGATCGCGGCCGTCGTAGGTGAAGGCGAGGTGCTGCCAGGTGTCCGCGGCCAGCCGCTTCGTCGGACTCCAGGCGCCGATCATGTTGGCTTCGCCGCCGCCGATATTGAGGTAGGCGCCGACGCGGTCGCGGTCCGTCACCAGGCCCCAGTAGCCCGCGGTCCACTCGTCGTCATTCTTGTTCACGACCCAGCGCCGCGAGTCGCCCTCGGGAGCCTGGTCCGGCACGCGGATCCAGGCTTCGGCGGTGAGTTCGACCGGGTCGAGTTCGGGCGTGGGTGCGACCTCGATGCCGCCACTGCTGCCGTCGCCGTGCAGAGCCGCGCCAACCTTGCCCGGCACGGCCTGCGCCTGTCCGAAGCGGTTCTCGCCCCAGGTCAGTGCTTCGCGCCCGGTCTGGTTGAAACGGATCGGTTCGCCGCTGGTGGCATAGATGACGTTGTCCGCGACCTCGAAGCCGGTGGAGCCCTCGTCGAAGAAGATGCCATTGTTGGGTGCGGCCTGGGCGTAGGTGCTGCGGCGGATGTCGTGGATGTAGTTGCCGAGGATGCGGGACCCTGGCTGCAGGCCGAGGGTGTAGATGCCGCCGCCGTCGCCGAGGCGCTTCATCACGTCGTAGATATGATTGAACTCGATGCTGTTCTCGCGGGCCGGGGTCGGTTCGGGGTTCCACTGCCAGCCCATGGAGATGCCGCTATAGGGAAGGTCGTGGACCAGATTGTGGCTGACGAGGGTGCCTTGGGCGAAGCCGATCCAGATACCCACTGCGCCAGCATAGCCCAGGCCGCAGGCGTAGATGTGGTTGTTGGCGATACGGGTGTTCTGCGGCACGTCGGCCTCTTCGCGCGGTCCGCCCAGGTTGATGCCATTAGCGCTGATGTCCGTGACCCGGTTGCCTTCGATGCGGTTGTCCCGGCAGCGCGTGTTGAGTGCCAGGCCGGCGCCGCCGAGGTGGCGGAGCGTGCCGTCGGTGAAGCTGCAGTGCTCGGCGTAGTCCCAGGTCACGGCGGCCTCGATGCGGCCCCAGTCGCCCTGATTCCAGCCTTTGCCGGTCGTGAAGTGAGTCGCCTGGATGCCGAGGTACCCGCCCGGTGGGATGGCCCAGTCGCTGTAGGCGACCTCGAGGCCGCGGAAGTGCAGGTTCCGCAGCGGCTTCTCCGCTGTTCCGCGCAGTTCGACCAGGCGTACGAGGGCCGGGGCCATCACTGTGGCGGTCGCCAGGTCTTCGCCGGGCCGCGGCCAGTAACTCAGCACCCCCGTCGAGCGCTCGAGGTACCACTCGCCGGGGGCGTCGAGGAACTCACGGGCATTCTCGAGGTAGGTCCAGCGGCCGGCGGCCGGAGCCATGGCATCGTGGGGTCGGGCATGCGGCCCGGCCATCGGCGCCACGCCGCTTGCCGGATCGACCGCGGCGAAGTGCTTGCGCGTGATCTCCCAGCTTCCGAAGACCACGGCCTCGACGTCGCCGAGGTTCTTCCAGGCCGCCAGTTGGCCTGGCGCGAAGGTGTAGGTATGGACGGCAAGGTCGTCGCTCAGGCTGGCGCCTTGCAGGGGGAAGCCGGGTTGCGGCGCGTCGGCGTTCGGCGTGCGGGCGCGGCTGGCCCGGCGGCCATTGACCCAGAGCTGGTGGAAGGACCAGGTTCCCGCGCCGACCCCCGGTACCGTCGTCGTCCAGACTTCGCCCTCGCCGCGCTGCCACCCGCCGAGGCGCCGGCCGCCGCTGAGCACCGGCGCCGCTCCCGGCGCCGCCGCGTAGGTCACGGCGTGTTCGGTCGTGCCGCCGTCCTCGGGACCGAAGACCAGCGGTTCGGTCAACTCGTAGGTACCGTCCGCCAGCAACACCGTGACGTCCGCGGTCAGGCCGGCGGCCAACGCCTGACGCACGACGGTGCGGGCCCGCGGGAGACTGGCGAGAGGCTGTGTGGCAGTGCCGGGGTTGGCGTCGTTACCGCTCGGACTCACATAGACGTCGAGCGCCGTCACCGAGACGGCTACCAGCAGCGGCAGTATGGACAGTGTGCGGCGCATCAGCGATCTCCTCGGGTCTCCGGGTTCAGATGGGAACGGTACCGCCGTGTCGCCGGGTCCAGAACCGCAGGCTGTCACGTCCTGCCGCCAGGGCACTGCTCCCAAGCTTAGCGTTTCGCCCGCCACAAGCTACTGCCGGGGACCCTCGCGGTCAACGGTCCGGGACGGCTATCTGGAACACCTCCGTGAAGCCTGTGCTGGTTGGGTAGTTTCTACCGACGCCTGCACGTCCGCATCGGAGCCGGCCCCGCCGTTAAGGCCACGGCGCACAGGAGAGACGTTTGTCGCCAGCGCAGGCGCATGCTCCCTCATACTCAGGCGTTGAGTGTGCACACGTCACCGCACAAGCCGAGCCACCAGCGGGACCGAGGTTGAGTTTCAGAGGAGGGCTACGGACAATGGGGGCCCTCAACCCAGCGCCGCTGGGCTGGGCTGAGGAGCTGCCGCACCGTTGGCGCGGATCCCCCGCGAAGTGTTCGTGAGGTTCCGCAAGGGCCTCTCTGGAGTAGGGGCGGCTCTCCAGAGTTGTCCCCTGGCGGTCCTGTCCGGCGGCAGGACTGGACTGGCGAGGAAGCGCTCGGGGCTCTGCTGGCCAGTCCTGCCGTCCGGCCGGACCGCGCGCCCTACCGGAGACGCTACGCTAAGGGTCTTGGAACAGACCTGCGCTCAGGGCCGCGCGTCTTGCATCCGGGGCGCAGGGGGCGCACATTGGGGTGTCGATACGAGCGCGTTACGGTTCCTTACGGAGGGTTTTCCCGGTGTTCAGAGCCACCCGTCAACCGCCCTGTAGTCCGCGGTCGTGGTGCGGTGTGGCCGCGCTGTTTGGCGGGCTCTTGCTGGGAGGTCTATCGATGGCCCACGCCGCCCCGCCGCCGCCCGCCCACGACCTCTGGATCGAAGGCGAGTCCTGTACCGACCATGACTTCACCGTGATCGGTCGCGAGGCCGCCTTTGCTGACTGTTACGGCAAAGCCATCCTGCAGCTCCAGACGCGGCAGGAGGCGCCGGCTGGTGGCTACCATGCCACATACCGCGTGACCTTGCCGGAGGCGGGCTGGTGGGAGCTGCGGCTGGCGGTGACCAACACCAGCGGGCTCAGCCCGTTCAGCGTCGAGGTCTCCGGGTACCGTCCCCGGCGGGTCTTTGCGCTCCCGGTCGAGACGACGTACGGGCCGGGCGGGATCTTCGGCTGGCTGACCTTCGGCTGCCTGGAACTGCCGGCCGGCGAGGTGGCGCTCACCCTGCGCTGCAACGAGCGGCGCGCGTCGGAGAACGACTTCCTGGTCTATCTCGACGCGCTGGCGTTGCGGCGCGTCCCCACGCCTGTGCCGGACCGCTTCTGGATTGCCGGCCCGCCGGCGGCGGCCGAGTGGCGGCTGGCGGGCACGTTGACCCTGGACGCGGCGCCGCGGCAGCCGCTTCTGGCGGTGGCCTGTGCGGGAACGGGCGAGGTGCGCGTCAACGGCGTCGTTGTCGGTAGCGCTTCGGGGGTGGATCCGGCGAGTCTGTTCACGCTGGCGCCAGACTGCCTGCGGGCCGGCGAGAACCGCCTGGAGGTGGTCCTGCGTCCGACCTCCCCGGAGGCCGGGGTCCTGCTCTGGCTGACGGCGACCGGCGAGCGCGGACGGCGCTCGCTGCTGGTAACCAGTTCGGCGGACTGGCGCGCGTTGGCGGCCGACGGGACGGCGGCGCCGGTGCGGGTTCTGGGCGACGGCCGCAGTCGCCCGTGGGGCGATCTGACCGTGCAACCGCGGCAGCAGATGCCGGCCGGACGCCTGCCGGTCCCGGTCAAGACGGGGAATCTCTCCGTGGATCTGATCACGGCCACGGCCAAAGGTCAGCCGCGGCCGGCGCCGCGAGCCTATCCCGAGTTCGACGGCTACCGCGATCTGGCGTCGATCTCCAGCGTCGAAGACTACATCTGTTGGCTCTCCCTGGAGCCGGAACGCGACCAGTTCCACTGGGAGTTCTACGAACGCAACGCGGCCGAGCTCGAGGCCCGGGGCCTGGGCTACACGGTCTACCCCTGGCTCCATTTCGTGCCGGCCTGGGTGCTGCAGAGCGAATTCTGGGAACCGTTGCGCTGCCTGGACCACGACGCGACGACCTTCGCGCCGTCGATCTGGTCGCCGGCGACGATCGCGCTCTTCGACCGCTTCTATGCGGCTCTTCACGACCGCATGGGAGACCGGGTCAAGGGCATCTACGTCTCCATGGTCTGCGACTACGGCGAGGTGGGCTATCCCATCGGCATGGCGGATTGGGTGGTCCCGGCAGCCCACACCCACGCCGGCTACTGGTGCGGCGACTCCCGCGCCCGGCAGGATTTCCGCGACCAGGCGATGGCTGGCCACGGCACCCTGGCGGCCCTCAATGCGGCCTGGGGAACCACCTTCGCGACCGCGGACGCCATCGCCTACCCGCCGTGGACCGCGACCGAGGGCCCGGCCTGGGCCGACGTCGCGGCCCTGGCCCCGGTGCCGCGGGCGCAGGCGCGACGGCGCTGGCTGGATTTCCTGGACTGGTACTGCGGGGCGATGGTCGACTTCGCGGGGCGGGCGGTGGCCAGCGTCCGACGCTACTACCCGGACACGCCCTGCGAGGTCAAGATCGGCTTCGGCAGCGAACGGGTCATGTATGGCGCCGACTACACCGCCTACGTGGCGCGCTCCAAGGCTGACGGTTACACGGTGCGCTCGACCCATGGCAAGCTGGAGCCCTTCTTCTACCGCCGCTTCTCCACGGCGGCGCGCCACTACGGCGTGCCGCTGATCACCGAGCCGCCTTCCGGGGTCAGCCGCGAGGAGGAGGTCGAGCGCATCTTCAAGGATGCCATCTCCGGCAGTACGGAGTACATGGACTACCCGCAGAACCTGCTGGATGCAACCGACCTCTTTGCCCGCTTTGGCCAGTACCTGGAAGGCCAGCACTCGCTGACCGATATCGCCTTCTTCTTTCCCACCACCGACCACCGCCTGCGGCCGGGGCAGCACCTGCCGGGGCGCCTCAAAGCGGCCTGCGATGCCGCCACGGACCGCTTCGACTACGGCATCCTCGACGAACGGCTGGTGCGTGCCGGCGCCCTCGAGCGCGAGCGCGTGCTGATCATTGTGGAAGGCAACGTCATCGAGGGCGACGTGCTCGAGCGCATCCAGGCCTGGGTCGAGCGCGGCGGACTGCTGCTGGTGGCCGTCGCCGATGGCATCGAGACGGTCGAGGGTGACACCGCCTGGGCGGAACGCTGCCTGGTGCCGCCGGCCGCGCTGCCCGCCCCGGAGGCCCTGTGGACGCGCCCGGGCGAGGCCTTGCCCGCGGCCAGGGTGGACATCGACCGCGTCGCTACGACCTGCCTACGTCGCCTCGGCCGTGGCGCTACCGTGCGCGTGCCGTTCGGGCCCAACGAGCTGGGGCCCTGCCTGGACCTGGCTGAGACCCTCCTCTGGGAACCGCAGCGGCTGCTTCCCGAGGCGGCCCCCGGCGCGCCGCGTCTGGACGGCAGCAAGGATGGCGTCTGGTGCGCCCTGCTGCCGCGCCGCGTCCTGCTCTGCAACACCAGCGACCGCGACGTCCGCCGCGACCTGGCCCTCGATCCCGCGGCCCTGCGGCGGGCTGGCGCCGCCGCGCCCACAGCGCCGCTGACCGTGACCCTGAGCCTGCCGGCCCACACCCTGACCTCCGTGGAGTTGCCCTCGGGAACCGTTCTGGCGCCGTAGCCCTCGAATCCACCCGGAAGACACCTGGGCCGGCGCCGCCCCGAGGCAGGCGAATGGCCGCCGCGGAACCTGGTGCTTGCCGACTGGGAGGCCCCCTGTGAAGCAAGAGCTCGCGGGGTGCAGGGCACCCGTGGACGCTCGCGGCGATCCGGTGTTTCGCTCTGACATGATCGGGCGGACACTGCGCCCCGATGGGGCTGAAGGGCCGGCATCCCCGCCAGTTCCGGGGGAGTTGCCCCGATGGAGGCCTTGACGGCCTTGCCGCGATTGCATTCGCGGCATTGCCGGCTTACTTATTCGCGCGCCGCGCAGGCCGGTATCCGGGAGCATCACGGACCGCCGGATCGGACCATGCCTCCGGCGCGGCGACCACTCTGCCGCGTGAAGGCGCCGGTCGGGGGGGGCGATGAGACCATACTCGACGTTGCGAGACTGGATCGCACCGGGCGGGCTCCGCGAGCCCGTCCGGGTTGCCGTGATCGTGCTCGCCTATTTCGCCGCTCAGGTGCTTGCCTTCAGGTTCCCGGACGCATCCGGTCTGGTCGCGGCGGTATGGCCGGCTGCCGGCATTGGGCTGGCGGGGCTGCTGCTCAGTCCCCGGCGGCATTGGCCGGCACTGCTCGGCTGTCTGTTCGTGGCCGGCCTGCTGGCCAACCTGACCACGGACCGGCCGGTCATCGCCTGCGTCGGCTTCATGATTGCGAACGTCTGCGAGACCGCGGCCTCCGCGTGGCTGATCCAACGCTGGTGCGGCGACCGGGTCAGTTTCGCCCGGAGACGCGCGGTCCTGACGCTGGCATTTTCCGCCTCCGTGGTCAATGCCGTGACCGCGGTGCTGGGGGCGGGGGTCGCGACCCTGGCACTCGGCACCCGCTTCTGGGCCTTCTACGGGATGTGGTGGGTCTCGAACGGACTGGGGCTGCTGCTGGTGACCCCACTGATCCTGGTGTGGACGGTCCCCTGGCGGTCGCAGGCGGACTCACGGTGGGAGCAGGTCCTCGAGACGACGGCCCTGCTGGTGTTCGGTGGCGGGGCGACATGGTTCATCTTCGGGCGCGAAACGGGGGACGCCTCCTTCCAGACTCCGCCCTACCTGCTCATGATTCCCGTCTCCTGGGGGGCCATCCGTTGCGGGCCGCGCGGCACGGCGACGCTGCTGGCAATCCTCTCGCTGATTGCCGTCATCTGCACGGCGGCCGGCGTCGGCGCGTTCCCCTTGGGCGGGGCGACGCCGGAGCTCCGCCTGCTATCGGTGCAGGTGTTTCTCGGGGTGATGGGGCTGGCCGGAATGCTGCTCGCCGCCTCGGTTACGCGCGAGCGCGAGGCCCAGGCCCTGCTGCACCAGGATATCGCGCGACGCACACAGGTGGAGGCCGCACTGCAGGAGAACGAACGCAAGTACCGGCGTATCTTCGAGAACGTCCAAGACGTGTTCTACGAGGTGGCTCTGGACGGCACCATCCAGGAGATCAGCCCCTCGATTGCCGCCGTCTCCGGAGGCCAGTACACGCGGGAGGACCTGCTGGGGCGATCCATGTATGAGTTCTACGCCGATGCGCAACGGCGCGAGACCCTGCTGCAGGTCCTGCGGGAGAGCGGCAGCGTCACGGATTACGAGGTCCTGCTGAAGAATCGTGACGGCTCGGTGCGCCCGTGCTCCCTGTCCTCCGTCCTGCGGCGCGATCCCGACGGGAACCCCAGCCACGTCATCGGCACCTTGCGGGACGTCTCCGAGCGCCGACGGGCCGAGGAGGAACGCGGGAAGCTGCGTCTGCAGCTCGAGCAGGCGCAGAAGCTGGAGGCGGTGGGGAGGCTGGCGGGCGGTGTCGCCCACGACTTCAACAACCTGCTCATGGGCATCATGAGCTATGTCGAGCTGTGCCGGGATGGGTTGCCGCCCGAGCACCCCGTGCGCAGCTACCTGAACGAGATCAGCGCCGACGCCCAACGTTCGGCGAACATCACCCAGCAGCTCCTCGCCTTCGCCCGCAAGCAGGTCATCGCACCCCGCATCCTGGATGTGAACGAGGCCCTGGCGGGGATGCTCAAGATGCTGCAGCACCTGATGGGCGAGGACATCGAGTTGACCTGGCAGCTCAGCGCCAACCTGTGGCCGGTTCGGATGGAGTCCAGCCAGCTCGACCAGATTCTGGCGAACCTCTGCCTCAACGCCCGTGACGCCATCGCCGGCGTTGGCAGAGTCACCATCGAGACCGCGAACACCCGGCTCGATGCGGACCCCGGCGCCGAGTCGACGTGTGCGGCTCCCGGGGACTACGTGCGGCTGACGGTCAGCGACAGCGGCTGCGGCATGAGCCGGGACGTGCTCGAGCATGTCTTTGAGCCGTTCTTCACCACCAAAGGCGTCGGCAAGGGGACCGGGTTGGGGCTGGCGACGGTGCATGGCATCGTCATCCAGAACCACGGCCGCATCGACGTCCACAGCGAGGTCGGCCAGGGCACGACGTTCCACATTCACCTGCCGCGGGCCGCAGCGCCCGCGCCGGCAGCGCTGCCAGCGGCAGCCAGCGCGCGGCCCCGCGGCACGGAAACGATCCTGCTGGTGGAGGACGAGAAGTCGGTGCGGCTGACGACGCAGCAGTTCCTGGAACGGCTTGGCTACACCGTGTTGGTGGCGGAGACGCCGGCGGCGGCCTTGCGCCTGGCGGACGCGCACGCCGGTCCCCTGCATCTGCTGATCACCGACGTGATCATGCCCGGTATGAACGGACGCGATCTGGCGGACCGGCTCAGCGGTCAGCGGTCTGATCTGAAGTGCCTGTTCATGTCCGGTTACACCGCCGACATCACCGTGCGGCGCGGCACGCTGGACGCGACGGTGCAGTTCATGGCCAAACCCTTCTCGCGCGACGATCTGGCCCGTAAGGTGCGTGCGGTGCTGGATGGGGACACGGGAAGGCCGCCCGTGGCGTAGCGGCGTGACCAAGCGCTGCACGCAGGTCCTGCTGGACGGCAAGGCTCGCCCTCCAGCCGGGCCACCGGCCGGGTGGAACGCGGGATCTCCGTATCCCGCGGCCGGGTTACGGAGAACCCGGCTTCCAGGGGCCGGCCGGACGTACCGACGCGCGAACCGCAACTGCCACAACCCGTCCTGGATCGTTCGGCGGTTCACACACAAGCATGCCCGCAGCGCGGGGTGCCAGTGTTCGCTACGGCATTGCCTCCTCGGCCTTGCGCCTATTGCTTTCGCCCCAGGTTCGGGTTACAATTACGATATAATTGCTCGCAATGGGGTGGGGGCACATTCGGGTTGCCTCCGTGTGTATCCCGGTTACGGCGCGGGCGGGAAGCGTGGCGGGGAGGTCGGTGATGGTCAGGGAAACTGCGACGGGAGAGCCCCTCGCCGGCTCGACGGACACCCCCTCCGCCATATGACATCAAGGACTTACGGCACCGCGCCGTAAGTTCTTTTCTGATGCCCAACCACCCACGCCAGGAAGGTGGCCCCTGGGAACGCCAATCTCCCGATTGGCAGCGGCCCTGGGAACGCCAATCTCCCGATTGGCAGCCTCGGAGCCACTCTGGAGAGTGGCGTTCCCAGGGTGGAGGGGAGCCCGGCCGGGCACCGGGAGTACTGGGACCGCCTCACCCGCAACGGGCACCGTTTCCACGCGACCCGCCAAGCATGGCCCGCCCCGCGGCTACTGGCGAGCGGCCCTGGTTTCCTAGGGTAGGGAAAGACCCCATAGCCAGGGGTTGGCGCATCGCGTAGCGTATTCCGGTCGGTGAGTTCGGCGAGGCTCCCCCTTGCCGTGCGCGGCGCCCCTCATGTCCGGGGGTGGAACGGGAAGTCGGTGTAGCCCTGTGCGGTCGGCGCTGACCACACCTTCAGGTCCGCCGGCGGGTTCAACTCCCAGCCATTCGCGAAGCGTTCCACGAGGTCCGGATTGCTCAGGAAAGGCCGCCCGAACGCGATGAGGTCCGCCTTGCCGGAAGCAATCGTCTCCTCCGCGGTCTGCTGCGTGTACCCGCAGTTCCCCAGCAGCGGCCCCGAGAACACGGCGCGGAACTCCGCCAGCGTCATCGGTCTGCCCTGCTCATGGAATCCGAACGCCAGCCCGTCCATCACGTGCAGGTAGGCGAGTTCGTAGGCGTTCAACTGCGCGGCAACATAGGCGAACGTCTCACGGAAGTCCGGCGCTCCCATGTCGTTGAAGTTCCCATTGGGCGACAGGCGCACGCCGACCCGCGCCGCCGGCCAGACGGTCAGAATCCCCTCTACGATCTCCCGCAGGAAACGGAACCGGTTCTCGACGCTGCCGCCGTAGCGGTCCGTCCGCTGGTTTGTCTTTGAGTCAAGGAACTGGTGGATCAGGTAACCATTGGCTGCATGGATCTCGACGCCATCAAACCCGGCAGCCTTGGCCCGCTCTGCCGCCCGCCGGTAATCCTCCGCCACCGCCACCACCTCCGCCGTCGCCAGCGCGCGCGGCGTCTCATAGGGCTCCTTGCCCTTGGGCGTGTGGATGGTGTCTCCATGGATCTTGATGGCCGAGGCCGACACGGCCGCCTGTCCGTCATGAAAGCTGCTGTGGGACGCCCGACCACAGTGCCAGAGCTGGAGGAAGAACGGCGTGCCTCGGTCATGGAGAGCCGCCGTGATCTTCGCCCACCCGGCCACCTGGGCGTCGTTGTAGATGCCCGGCGAGTCCACCCAACCGAACCCTTGTTCGGAAATCGTCGCCGCTTCCGCGATGATCAGCCCCGCCGAGGCGCGTTGCGTGTAGTACCTCACCATCAGCTCGTTCGGCACCCGGTCACGTCCGGCCCGGGCGCGGGTCAGTGGGGCCATCACCACCCGGTTCCGCAGGGGCAGCCCGCGGAGATCGAACGTGGAGAGCAGATGCGGTGAAGGGTTCACAGATTCCTTGCTGGCCATGTTTTGTCTGCCCGCATTCTCGGTGGGATGTTCACCGGAGCCCGGCCTGCGTTACGCACGGGAGACGTGTCGTTGTGTTGTTGTTACCGCTGACGAGCAAGGGCGAGCATGTTTCGGCGTTTAGCTTCAGAAGTGGTGCCCGGGACGGGAGTCGAACCCGTATTCCCGTAGGGGAAGCGGATTTTAAGTCCGCTTCTGCGTAGCTATTTCCTGTACTTTGCAGTTGTTATGTAGTTGTTTCGACCGTTTTCGGGTTGTACATTGTGCCGTGGTGCACCTTGGAAGTTCATGAGGTGCCACGCGAGGGCTGCATACATGGCACGCAGAACAACCGGACGGCTCTACCTCAGGGGCTCTACCTACTGGTTGGAGTACTATACCGCTGGCGAGCGGCACCAGCACAGCCTCCGCGTGACCAACGAGGAAGCCGCCAAACTCGAGCGCGACCGCATCTTGGCGCCTTTGGCCGCTCGGGATGCACAGCAGCGCCGGCGCATGGTGGCGGACTCCTTGAGGACGGCAAGCGAAGTAACCGCCGCCGCCGAGCTGGCCGCGCGAAGGAAGTTGCCGCTGTCTGAAGTCTGGACCCGGTACCCCTACGAGGTCAACACCCGCGGAACCACCGAGCGCCGGCTGTCGGAAAGCAGCGTCAGTGACTTCCGGTCACTGTGGGATCACTTCACCAGTTGGGCAGAGGGCTGCAAACTGGTCAACATCGAGGACGTGACCGGCGCGCACGTCGAGACGTTCCGCCGCGACCTGGCCAGGTCCAACCTATCCGCCGACCGGGTGAACAAGATATTCCTGACCTGTCGCGCCATGTTCCGCGCCGCGAAGATAGAGCCGAACCCCTTCAACGGCTTCCGCAAACTGGCGCACAAGTCCAACGGGCGCCGCGAACTGACCGAGCCCGAACTGCGGGCCGTGTGCGGTTCCGCCAAAGGCGAGTTGCGGACGCTGTACGCCATCGGGCTGTACTGTGGTTTCCGTTTGGGTGACGCCTGCCAACTCGACTGGTCAGAGGTAGCGCGCGACCTGTCCCGCATCATTCGTGAACCCAGCAAGACCCGGTACAAGGGCACTGAACTGGTGATACCAATTCACCCGGTACTCGCCGCCATTCTGGCCGAGACGCCGTCAGCGCAGCGCGTCGGGCCGGTCGTGCCCGAGACGTGCGCCGCCTATAAGGCCAACTCGACAACCGTCGTGCGCAAGGTGAGCGAGCACTTTACCGCCTGCGGTATCCGCCTGCACCGACCCGGCACCGGCATTGAGCGTGACCCCGCGACGGGCAAGCGCACCAGCACCGGCCGCCGCGCCGTTGTCGAGGTCGGGTATCACTCCATGCGGCATAGCTTCGTGAGCCTGGCCGCCCGGCAAGGCGTCCCGCTACACGTCATTCAGGCCCTGTGCGGTCACAGCACGCCCGCGGTCCAACGGCTCTATCTGCACAACACCGATCAAGACACCCGCCAGGCAATCGACAGCCTCCCCTCAATGGACGGCACCAAGGCCCTACCGCTGGCCGTGGCCCCCGCCTGCGCTGACCTGCTGTCGGAACTGGCCCGGCTGGCCCCCCGCGCCACCGAAGCCCAGTTGCTGGCCGCCGTGGCCGCCCTGCAGGCCTGACGCACAGAAGCGCGCCCGCGGCGCATGAAGCCGCGACCCTCGCCAGGATTCCAAAACTGGCAAGCCCCGGCGCCGGCCTGGGCTACTCTGGCGGTATCCCCGGGCGCGCCACCTGCATCTGTGCGCTGCGGAACTCGGCACATAGCTGCGCTTTCTTGTCGTTGCCGGCTAGAATGGCGTCCATACACTGCTTCCTCGTCGCCGCGGCGCTTGCATCCAGGTGCTCAATGCGTTCCCGACAGACCAGGATCTCCGCGGCGATTAGCGCCAGCTCGTTGGCGTTGGCAACGGTAGCCTGACCCTGTGACCGGATCACGCGCTTCCCAGGCAACAGTCCAGAAGTCTGCACACCGCGAAACTCCGCCCAGAGCTTCCGCTCCTCCGCTTCGGCGCTCCGCTTATACGTGAGCAACTTGCCGCGCTGCTCGGCCGCTATTTCCTTGATCCGGCTGACATGCCAGTCACACTCGCGAATAGTGTCCGCCACCCGAGCCAAACCCTGCACTGTAACCCTGCCGTGGCGCTGACCCGGCGACGGCACCTTACGTCTCTGAGCCCGGCACCGTGCTGACCGTTGTCGCACGAAAACCTCCGCCAGCACAGTGATCTCGCCGGGAGTCAGGGCAAGCCGTCCAGACGCCAGTTTGCGGAGGTGCGTCAAGGGGAATCCGCGGGGCAGACTGCCAGCACTCCACCTCAAAACAGTGCGGACTCCGACCTTGAGTTTCCGGGCGAGTTCTACGTGTGTGATGGTCTGTGGTCTTGCCATGGTTTCCAGCCTTATAACATGCCAGTTGAGCGATGTTTTCTCGATTAAACCATGCCATAACATACACCCGGTTAACGATCACCCACAAGTAGTCGCGAGCAGTTTATGTGAGGCCCTAGCAACAGCAGGAGACAGCAAGGGTGAAAGTCAAAGCAATCCCAGCCAGCACACTGACCGCCATCGCCGCACTACTCAGCCCCTACGCCCCCGACGCCAGCCCCACCGCCATCGTCGAGGCTCTGCAGGGCCACGACCGCAAGCCCGTGGCTGCCGACCCGGCCGCCAGGCGGATGCTGTCCCTGAAGGAAGCCGGCCGCGCCGTCGGCATCAGTGAGTGGACCATCCGCCGCATGATCCTTGACGGCCGCGTCCAGGGCCGCAAGGTCGGTTCGCAGTGGCGCGTGCCGCTGGCCGCCATCGAAGCCCTGGCCGGCGCCAACGCCGTGGAGGCGTGACCATGACAGCGACCGACGCCCCAGCCCGCACCCAGCACTGCCAGGCCGCACAGTCCTACCTGGGCCGCCGCTGGTGGCCGATCCCGGTTGCGGCTGGCGGCAAGAACCCACTGGTGCCGGCCTGGCCAGACCTGCGGCTGACCATGGCCGAGGCGGCGAGCACCTGGGACACCGACAATCCGCCGAATATCGGGCTGCTGTGTGGTGAGCCTTCCCGGCTGGTCATTCTCGACTTCGACAACCCGGCAGCCTTCGACGCCTGGGCAGCAGCACACCCCGAAGCGGCACAGACCCGCACCGTGGCCCGCGACAATGCCGAACCGGGCCGCTGTCACTTGTACTTCAGTCTCGCTGAGGGCCAGGCCGCGCCGCCGTCGGTGAAGCGCCCCACCGGGGAACTACTCAGCACCGGGCGCCAGGCCGTGGCCCCGCCTTCCCGTCACCCGAGCGGTGGCACCTACAAGGTGGTGCGGAATGTGGCGCCGCTGCCCTGGCGTGACGAGTACCGCCCGGCGCTGCCGAAGACCCCGCCGGCACCCGTGGGGCGCCCCCTGGCCTGGGATGCCACCATAGGGGGCACTGCGGACAACACCCCCGCCTATGCTCGCGCCGCCCTGGCCAGCGAGGCCGCTGCCGTGGCCGCTGCCGTCGACGGTGGCCGTAACGACCGCCTGAACGTGGCCGCCTTGAAGACTGGCCAACTCGTGGCCGCTGGGCTACTGACCCTTCCCGAAGTCGAGAGCGCCTTACATGACGCCGCCCGCACCGCGGGGCTGCCAGAGCGTGAGGCCGCCGCCACTATCGCCAGCGGGGTCCGCAAGGGCACGACTGAACCGCGGGCCGTGCCGGCGCCCTTCCCGAAGCGTGAAGGCGCCCGCGTGGTCCTGACCACACCCGAACCCCCGATGCAGGCCCTTGATCCATGGACACCCCCGGCGCCGCTGACCGGGGCCGCTGCTGCCCTATCGCCCTGGCCATGGGGCGCCCTGCCTGCGGTACTGGCCGATATGGGCCAGGCCGTGGCCGCCGCCGTCGGCGTACACGAGTCCATGGCCGGCGCCGCGGTCCTGGGCTGTGCCGGGATTGCGCTTGGCAACCGCGTGGCCCTGACGATCAAGGACGGGCACGGCTGCCGGGGCAACCTGTACTGGCTGGTGGCTTCGCCTGTCGGGACCGGCAAGACACCCGTGCTGCGCCCCTGCCTGGCCCCGCTGCAAACCTGGGAAGCCGAACAGAAGCCCGAATACCTGCACGCGCTGGCGCGGTGGAAGTTTGCCGAGGCGGTGACCGAAGCCAGGCGTAAGAACCTGACGCGGGACGCTACGAAGGCCGATGCAGACCCGCGCCACATAGAGCATGAGCGGGACGCACTGGAGGCCGAGCTTGGCCCCGAACCCACGGAACCCCGGCTGTACGTCGAGGATTCAACATCCGAGGCCCTGGGGCGCCGGCTGGTAGGCAATGCCGAGCGCATGGGTGTGGTCAGCAGCGAAGGGCGTAAGGTCCTGGCCATTGCGAAGGGCCGTTACGTCGAAAACGGTGGCGACCTTGACCTATGGTTGAAGGGCCATGCCGGCGACCCGCACCGGGTGGACCGGCAGAACAGACCCCCCTACGACCTGCGGGCACCCTGCCTGTCGGCGCTGCTCTTTGTCCAGCCCGACGCGCTGCAGACCATCGGCCAAGACCCCGAAGCCCGCGCCAGTGGGTTCCTGGCCCGGTTCCTGTACCTGTGTCCACCTGGCGGGGCTGCTCTCGAGTATCCGCGGGGAACTGTACCAGAAGCCACCGCCGCCGCCTACAGCCGCATGATACGGGCACTGCTGACCTTACCCGCTTGCACTGCCCCCGACGGCACCCCCTACCCGCTGCCTGCCACCCTGGGCGCCGACGCCTTTGAGTTATTCACCGACCTGTACCGGGGCTGGGGCGCTGAACTGAACGAAGCCGCCGCAACCGGCAACACCTTCCTTGCCACCTGGCTGGGGAAGCTCAGAGAGCACGCCGCCCGGCTGGCCCTGCTCTTTGCCGCCACTGAGGCCGCCGGCGACGGCGCCGGGTGGACGGGGCCGCTGTGCGTGACCCTGGAACACCTGGGCAACGCCGCCCGGCTATGCGAGCACCTGAAAGAGCACGCCCGCCGCGCTGCCGGCGTGATTGGCGAGAGCCAAGAGCTTGCCGACGCTAGCCGGGTGTGGGGCTGGATTCGCGCCAACCGTGGCCGGCTGGCCGAAGTGCGCCAGGCAGAGGGCTGTGGGGCCGCGGTGGCGGTGAAGGCCAAAGACTTGATACGGGCCGGGGTATCGGGCTGCGAGTCGGCCGAGGCCGCCGGCAAGATCCTGCGGGCACTGGAGAGCCGGGGCTACCTGCAGGCCATGCTGTGGCAGCGACCGGGGGCCGGCGCCAGGCCGCATGAGTTGTGGTATGTCCACCCAACGACAACGGAAGGGGCAGGCCATGGACGTTGAAGCCGCCATCGCGAAAGCACGCCGCCGGGCCGCTGGTGAGACTCTCCCCCCGCCCGATTTACCCAACTTACCCAACTTACTGCCCCCCGAACCCGAGTTAGTTGGGTTAATCGGGTTAATCGGGTGGCCAGAGACTCGCGCCGCAGGGCCTAAGCCGGTTCGCTGTGGGGCCTGTCTGCACATTGACCCGAACCCGCACACTCCCGCTTTCGGCTGGTGCGGCTGCCGCGCTGGCCGGCGCCGGGAACATGGCTGGCCAGCCGCCCCGCGGGTCTGCTCAGCATTCGAGGAAGGGCCGCCCGGCTTGAACTGATACCGGCCGCAACCTGGCGCTGGCCAGGGCGATTGCGGTGCTGTGGAGACGTGGTATCGTAGTGTACCGCGTAGGACGGGGGGACACCGCGATGGCAGGACCAAGGCAGTACATGGAAGCCGACTCGTCGGGCGATTCGGGGAGGGCGCCGGGTGCTGCGGACGAGATGGACTTCAGGTGTCCTCACTGCTTCCAGGATCTCACTGGAAGCTCCGAGCTTCTGGGGACGGCGGCCAAGTGTCCCGCTTGCGACAGTGATATCACGCTTCTGCCCGCAGAAGACGCAACACTGCCCGCGCAGCAACCCCGCGCCCTGTCGGTAGCGGCGCCATCGAGGAGCAGGCGCTGGGTGGTGCTCTCCGCGTCCGCGGCGCTGCTGGTGCTGGTCGTGGCGGGGATGCTCCACATCCGGGCCGCCCGGCGTGAACGAAAGGCCTACGCCGCTTCGCTGTTCAACCTCGGACGGACGTACCAGTTTGGCGACGGGGTGACCAAAGACCCAGTGAAGGCCGTCGAGTGGTACCGCGCGGCTGCAGAGCAAGGCCATTCGGGAGCACAGCGCCTGCTCGGGTGCTGGCATATCCTCGGCAGTAACGGCGTTCAGGAGAACCCCACAGAGGCCGCAAGGTGGTACCGCAAGGCCGTGAAGCAAGGCGATACGCTATCGCAGTATGCACTCGGAACCCAGTACGCAAACGGCGTCGGTGTGCCCAGGAATCCTGCGGAGGCAGCGCGGCTCTACCGCCTGGCCGCCGAGGGTGGCCTGGTTCTGGCGCAACTGCTACTCGGGGAGTCCTACTACCTAGGTAAGGGTGTGCGCAAGGACCCCACGGAGGCCGCAAGGTGGTACCGCATGGCCGCAGAGCAGGGGTTTGCGGATGCCCAGTTCATCGTTGGCCACATGTACCTGATAGGCGATGGGGTGGCCAAGGACGCAACCGAGGCCGCACGGTGGTTCCGCATGGCCGCAGAGCAGGGGCTCGCACAAACACAGTTCAACCTCGGCAACATGTACCACACGGGCGAAGGGCTTGCCAAGGACGACGCGGAGGCCGTGCGCTGGTACCGGTTGGCCGCAGAGCAGGGGCTCGCAGATGCGCAGTTCAACCTTGGGCGCATGCACCACTTCGGCGCAGGCGTAGCCACGGACGAAGCCGAGGCCGCACGGTGGTACAGGAAAGCAGCAGAACAGGGGCATGCTGCGGCGCAATGCCTCCTTGGCGTCGCGTACCTGAACGGTCTTGGGATGACCAAAGACTCGACGGAGGCTGTCCTGTGGCTCGGTAAGGCCGCACGGCAGGGGGAGGCCAAGGCGCAGTGCCTGCTTGGTTACATGTACTACAACAGCGATGGCGTGGACAAAGACTACGCGCAGGCCAAGCGCTGGATTGGGGAAGCGCGCAAGAACGGACTGGAGCAGGCCGGCGAGGCCTGGGATACGCTTGAGCTATGGAAGTACTGACCCCGGCGCCTGCTGCGTGAAGTTTCTCGCGCTAGCGCGCGCGCCCGCTCCCGCGCGAGATCCTGCCTGACCAGTGCTTGAGTGTGGCCGGGATTTGGAGCATTTCACTTTTGGCAGACGCCCCACGCAAAGGCAGGGGTCTCCCTTGACCCCCGGCACCGCCGCCGGCTCCCGGTAGGACCCGTTTTCTGTAGCCTTTACGCAATGACATCGCTGTGGTGTCATCACCCTCGCGGGGCCGGCGCCCATGGCCGGGGCTCTTCTTTTCCTCCCCGTGCCAATCCCTGCCCGTCCTAGACCGGTTTCTACCGCCACGGCCATTGACACGGACCCGCCGCCGACATTCGCCAGGCGGGCAGTCGCTGGCCACGGTAGGCGAAAGCGTCAGTACCGGCGCCTATGACGCAAACGCTGGCGCTGTGACAGAATGCGGGGTGATTGTGACGGAATGCGCCCGGCGCGGCGCACGCGCTCATACTGCCCGCCCTGGCCATAGGCTGTGACGGAATGCGGGGTACTGTGACGGAATGTGACCGAATAGACATTGGGCACGCCTTAGCACCGCTAGGCGTTTGTAGCTAAAACTGGTGCCCGGGACGGGAGTCGAACCCGTATTCCCGTAGGGGAAGCGGATTTTAAGTCCGCCGCGTATGCCATTCCGCCACCCGGGCCAGCCGTTGCCACTACTCACCACGTACTGTGGTGGCATTCACGGCCGGCGCAAGCGCGAGCGGGGGGGCGGTTCGCTATCGGCGCCGGGTCGCCGTCGCCAGCGGCCGCGACGGCGGCGGTTGGCCGGCGGGACGCAGCGCGGTATGGTGTGGGTGACGGTGATCAACCAGCACGGAGGGTCGTCCATGGTTCGGCGGCAGGGCGCTTACGAGACGGAAGAGCGACAGAACATGCGCGGTGGGACGGGCACGGTCCACATCGAGCACTACTGGAAGAAGGGTGATCTGCAGGCGAAGACGCGGCTGTGTGCCCGTCTGGTCATCCCGCCGGGGGCGAGCATAGGTGCGCACAGCCACGACCAGGAGGAGGAGGTCTACATCGTGCTGCGCGGCCGTGGCCGGATCATCGAGGGTACCACCGTTGTCGAGGTCGGTCCGGGCGACAGTGTGCTGACGGGTAACGGCGCCTCGCACGCGGTGGAGAACTGCGGCGCCGAGCCCTTGGAGATGGTGGCCTTCATCGCCCAGTACTGACACGGTCAGGCGGTGCGGGCAACGGCGCCCGCATGACCTCGATCACGCGTTCGGCGAGCCCCGCGTCCGACCAGACGTCGCCGCGGTCGTCGGGTCCCAAGGGCTGGTCGACAGCGGCCGCGCCGACGGGACCGCCGAGGGGGTCGTCCTGGCGGAAAAGATTGCGCCATTCGGCACTACCGACGTCGGCAGGTGGCCAGTCGAGGAGGTCGCCGTAGAGCGGACCGGCGGGGCTGTCGAAAGTCGTCAGGGTCAAGGGCTGGCTGGCGTCGGTCGTCCGCAGCACGTCCAAGGCGATGATGGCGCCCTGGCGGCGTGCCAGAACGTGGATGCGGTCGTAGCGGCCGCGATCGAGGAAGCGCAGCAGTTGGCTGAAGCGAGCACGGGTGGCCTGGCGGGAAGACAGGCCGGGCTCGTGGTCCGGCATGAGATAGAAGCCGACCTCGCTGAACAGACCCAGCAGCCGTCCGTTCGGCGTGGCCAGCAGCAGCAACCAGGGCAGCAGGCGGAGCGCCGACCAGGTGTAGATGGTGGTGACATCTGCCGCGGCGCCCCAGCGCTGGGCCAGCTTCGCCAGCGGCGCGCCAAGATAGGGCGCGGTCAGCAGGATGTAGAGGCTCAGCAGCACGGCGCCGACCGGGAGGACCACCCAGACGACGGCGAGCCACCGGCGCGTGGTCTCGCCGCGGCGCGTCAGGGCGCCATGCCAGCCGCCGCCAAGGACCAGTGCGGCAACGAGGGTCGTGAGGGCAGCCCCCGCCCATTCGACGGACGCCAGGTGGTAGCCCAGCGTTGCGGCGTAGGTTTGCTGCCAGGCTCTGAACGCCTCCAAGGCGGGCGGACTGCCCACGGCCAGGAGCGCATTCAGGCCCAGAGCCCAGACGCCCGCCCCCAACAGCGACAGCAGCAGCAGCGGCAGGGCCGCCACACTGAGCCCGGCCAGCCCGCAACGCCAGGAGATGCGGCCGCGGGAGATGCGCGTCACGATCTCGACCGTCAGCGCCAGCAGGACCACGGCCGCGACCAGCTGCACCAGGCCGTAGACGCGGATGCTGAGGGTCGTGGCCAGGGCCGTCCACTGCGGCGCGATCCAGAGCCCCACGACAAGGCCTAGGCAAAGGCCCAGCCAGGCATAGCCGGCGGCCGTGACCCGGCAGGTGGAGCGCCATTGCGAACGGGCCAGGAGCGCCAGCAGGCCGATGAGCAGCGCGTCCAGCAGGAGTGCGTTGGTGCGCGCCACGGGCAGCACGACGGTATGCACCAGGGTCAGAAGCACCGGCCAGACACTCCACAGGAGGGCGCCTTGCACCAGGTCACGGTACGCCGGCGGCGTGTGGACGGCGGGCGCGGCCTCACACCAATCGAAGCGGACGGCAGGCAGGCCCATGATCAGCCCCAGCAGGCGGCGCAGGGCGCGCGCCCACCCCGAGGGCGGCGCTGGCGGGTGGTCGGTGTTGACCTCAATCAGGTCGGGGAGGGCCGGCGCGGCGCTCACCAGGCGCGGGTAGAGGTCGCCGCCCAGGACCAGGTCGGCGCGCTGGTAGCTGCCCGGTGGCCCGGGGAGGGTGGCCGCCAGGGCACGTAAGCTCGCGCCCGGTACGGGAGCACCCCCACCGTCCACGGTGACGACGACATTCCTGTAGGCATCCATCCGGGTCTCGCTACTTGAGGATGCGGTCCGGATCGATCTGGCCGATGTTCTCGAAGACCTTGCGGATGCCGCCGGCGATCCTCTCGGCGAGGTCCGGGCCGTTGGGCGCCCGCAAGGCCATGACCAGGGCCATGTAGGACTCGCAGTGGCGCTGCGCCACGGGGAAGCGCGCCGGGTTGTAATCGACGCCCTCGTTGGCGCCTGGAATGGACCACGGATAGCCGTCGCCATAGGCATTCCTGGCCTGGAAGACGGTCATTTCGGGCAGGATGAATTGCTGCCAGACCGCGGTGGGCACGCCCTCGGCGTTCAGGGCAGCGTTGACGGCGGCGCGGAACTGGCGCTTGTCGCCGGTCCAGCCGGCGGCCTCGAAGTCGATGCGGAGGTTGTAGTTGTACCAATTGTGCGTGTGGCCGGGGGGCTCGACGGGAAGGATCAGGGCGGGCGTGCCCGGCAACAGCCGGTTGAGCACGGCGCCATTGGCGCGCAGAATCTCGAAGTGGTGCGGGTACTTGGCCAACTGGGCGCGGGCGAAGGCCGCCGTCAGTTCGTTGTTCCGGTACATCCAGCCCAGGGCGTAGGCGTGGTAGTCGCGCGACTGCTCTGGCCGCCGGGTCTCACCGAAGCTCCAGAGCTGGCTGGCCTGCTGGTAGACCTGCTCGTCGTTGGTGACGAACATGCCACCCTCGCCGCAGCACATGCACTTGTTCTGGTTGAAGCTGAACGCCGCCGCGTCGCCGAAGGTGCCCACCTTACGGCCCTTGAACAGCGCGCCGTGGGACTGGCAGCAGTCCTCAACGACCTTCAGGTGGTGCCGCCGGGCCACGGCCAGGAGGCGGTCGAAATCCAGCGACAGGCCATGCAGGTTGACCGCGACGATAGCTTTGGTCCGCGGCGTGATCGCGGCCTCGATCTTGTCGATATCCATGTTCATGGTGTCGAAGTCGATGTCGACGAAGATCGGAATGGCGTCGTGGTGCAGGATACAGGTAGCGCTGGAACTCCAGGAGTACGCCGTCACCAGAACGTGGTCGCCGGCACCGACGCCGCAGCCTACCAGCCCCATGTGCAGCGCCGCGGTGCCGCTGTTGGTGAAGAGCGCATAGCGGCTGCCGTTCCAGGCGGCGAACTCCTGCTCCAGGGCGATATTGTGGTCGCCGCGCGCCTGTTTCTCGGCGTGCAACGCGTTCAGCACCAGCTCCTCATCCGTCCGGTCAATCGGCGGCCACGGCTTGATCTCGCCCGCCTGGATCGTCTTCGGACCGCCATAGATGGCCAGCTTGCTCATCCCTGCTCTCCTGGTTGCCGGAAAGGCGTTCAGCGCCACACCCTGACCGTCACGTCGCACGGCGATACTGTAGCGCCGCGAGCAGAGGTGGAAACCCCGTTCGGCGCAGGGAAGGTGCAGGGAACGGCCAAGGAGGCCGCGGACTGGCGTCCGCTTACGGCGCCGCCGGCGCCGGCGCGTGCGCCTGTTTGGCGCCGAGCAGTTCCTTCAGATGCGCGACATAGGCCTCCGCGCCACCCTTCACGTACCCCGTGCGCGCGGTCTCTTCACCGTGAGCGTTCACCAGGATCACCGTGGGGTAACCGGCCACGCGGTAACTCGACTGCAGCTTGCGGTTCTGCACGCGCAACTCGTCGGCCTGCTTGGCGCGCATCGGGAAATCGGCGAGGAAGAGGACCAGGTTGTCCTTGGCGTAGTCCTTGAACACCTTCTGCCCAAAGACCTCGGAGTCAAGGCGCTGGCACCAGATACACCAGTCGGACCCCGAGAAGTCCATCAGAATGGGCAGCTTCTTCTCGGCTGCGGTCTTCTTGGCCTGCTCGAAATCGGTACTCCAGCCCTCAGGTTCGGCCGCCGCAACCGCCACCAGAGCCAGGACGCCGGCCAGCCAGCCCATACCGCATAGCCGAGTACGACACACGGGACACCTCCGCCGCTTCTTTGGTCTTTCGGTGACGCGCACCGCCAGTCGGAACCGGCCCCAGCGGGGTCGGACGCATACGCACTATCTGCTGTTGACCCGCACGCGCCCCGGAGGTTTCGCGGCCGCCGCGGAAAAGACTCTTGTCGCTGGGCCGCGGCGGTCGGCGCATTGCGCTCTCAGGGCCGATTGCTATCGCCTCGCTGGCGGTGCATCTTACGGCCACGTAGAGTGTCCCGGTGCTGGCGTGCTGGCAGGAGAGGCGAGGCCACGTGAAGCCCGACATCCCTATCGTCGAGGACAGTGCGACCCAGAAGGCTCAACTCGCCGAGGCCGTGCCGGTGGCCGATGCGGTCCCCCTAGAGCAGAACCGGGAACTGCAGCAGGCACGGGCCGAACTGCAGGCGCTCAACGCGACGCTGGAAGCCCGGGTGCAAGAGCGTACTGCGGCCCTCAACCGGGAAGTGGCCGAGCGCCAGCGGGCCGAGGAGGAGGCGAGAGCCAGCGCGGAGTTGCACCGGGTTATTCTGCAGACGGCTCTTGGCGGCTTCTGGCTGGTGGACTTGCAGGGGCGGCTGGTCGAGGTCAACCGGGCCTACTGCGCGATGAGCGGCTACAGCGAGCGTGAGTTGCTGGGCATGCACGCCTTCGAGCTGGATGCCTGCGAGACGGCTGGGGACACCGCCGCCCACATCCAGACGGTCATGGCCCGGGGCGAGGACCACTTTGAGTCCCGGCACCGCCGCAAGGACGGCAGTCTGTACGACGTGGCGGTCAGCGTGCAATTCCAGCCCGCGGCAGGCGGGCGCTTGGTCTGCTTCCTGCGCGACATCACCGAGCATAAGCGGACGGCGCAGGAACTGCAGCGCAGTCAGGAGCGCCTGGGATTGGCCCTGCGCTCGGCGGGCGCGGGAGTGTGGGACTGGGACATCGGCAGCGGCCGCATCGAGTGGTCCCGGGAACTGTTCGAGCTCTTCGGGCTCGACCCCGAGCACACGACAGCCGGGTTCGAGGCCTGGCGCCAAGCCCTGCACCCGGAGGACCGCGGGGGGGCGGCGGAGCGCATTGAGCGAGCCCTTCGGGAGGGCACCCCGCTGGCCAGCGAATACCGCGTGGCCGACGCCGATGGGACCGTCCGTTGGATCAGCGCTTTGGGGAGCACGGTCCGTGACCCGGACGGACGGCCGATCCGGATGTCCGGCATCTGTCTGGACATCAGCGCGCGCAAACAGGCCCAGGCGGTGCTTGAGGCCCGCCTGAGTCTCAGCGACTATGCGTCGGCCCACACACTCGAGGAGCTGTTGAGGCGGACCCTGGACGAGGCCGAGGCGCTGACCGGCAGCACGATTGGGTTCTTTCACTTTGTGGGAGCCGACCAGAAGACCGTCGCACTGCAGGCGTGGTCCACCCGGACGCGGCAGAACGGCTGCACCGTCACAGACGACCGGCAGCACTACCCGGCGGATCTGGCCGGGGTGTGGGCTGACGCCCTGCGCGAGCGGCGGCCGGTGATCCACAACGACTACTCCCGCCTGCCGCAGCGCCAAGGCTTGCCGGACGGCCATTGCGTGCTGTTCCGGGAGGTCGTGGTGCCCATCTTGCGCCACGATTCGGTGGTGGCCCTCCTGGGCCTCGGGAACAAGCCGCGGGACTACATCGCGGCCGATATCGAGAGCGTCCGCCAACTGGCCAACTTGGCCTGGGACATCGTCCAGACCAAGCGGGCGGAGGAGGCGCTGCGCAAGAGTGAGGCGAAGTACCGCGACCTGGTCGAACAGGCCAACAGCATTGTCCTGCACTGGACGCGGGACGGTCTGGTGACCTTCCTCAATGAGTTCGGCCAGCGCTTCTTCGGTTACTCCGAAGCCGAGATCGTGGGCCGGCACGTGATGGGCAGCATCGTTCCGGAGACGGAGAGTTCGGGCCGGGATCTGCGGCCGCTGATAGACCGCATCTGCGCCGACCCCAAAGCGTTCGAGCACAATGTCAACGAGAACCTGCGCCGGAACGGGGAGAGGGTCTGGGTCGCCTGGACCAACCGCATCGGCTTCGACGACCAGGGGCAGGTGACCGGCGTCTTGAGCATCGGAACCGATATCACGGAGCGCCGGCGCGCGGAGGCGGAGAGGGAGCGACTGCAGGCGCAGCTCCAGCGGGCGCAGAGACTGGAGTCCGTGGGGCGGCTGGCGGGCGGCGTGGCGCACGAGTTCAACAACAAGCTCATGGGCATCATGAACTACGCCGAGCTCGGCCGGGACGGACTGCCGCCGGAACACCCCACGCGCCGCTGGCTCGATGAGATCAGTACCGAGGCGCTGCGCTCCGCGGACATCGCCCGACAACTCCTCGCCTTCGCCCGCCGGCAGACCATCGCGCCCAGGCTGCTGGACCTGAACGAGGCACTGGCGGGCACGCTCAAGATGGTGCGGCATCTGCTGGGCGAGGACATTGAGGTGGTCTGGCTGCCGGGCGCTGGGCTGTGGACGGTGACGATGGATGCCGCGCAGTTCGAGCAGATCGTGGCCGCCCTCGCGGCCAAAGCCCGCGACGCTATCGTCGGTGTGGGCAAGGTCACGGTCGAGACCCGGAACACCGTGCTGGATGAGGCGCACTGTGCCGAGCCCGACGAGGCCGCGCCCGGAGAGTATGTCATGCTGACCGTCAGCGACAACGGTCGGGGGATGAGCCAGGAGACCGTCGAGCACCTCTTCGAGCCGTTCTTCACCACCCAGAACCTGGCCGAGGACAACAGCTTGGGCCTGGCCACCGTCTACGGCATCGTGCGGCAGAACCACGGCGCCATCGATGTGAGCAGCGCGCCGGGGCAGGGAACGACGTTCCGCATCTACCTGCCGCGGGTCAAGGCGCCGGCCACGGCCCAGGCCGAGGCGGCGTGGCGGGGCGAGTTGCCCCGCGGCACCGAGACCATCCTGGTGACGGAAGACGAGGCCGCCATCCGCACCACGGCGGGGCTGTTCCTCAAGGCGCTGGGCTACACGGTGCTGACCGCCGCCGATCCGCGCGAAGCCCTGCGGCTGGCCGCGGCGCAGCGCGGCGAGATCCATCTGCTGATCACCGATGTGGTCATGCCGGGGATGAACGGCAGCGACCTGGCGCGGCAGTTGGCGGCCGCACGGCCGGGACTGAAGTGTCTGTTCATGTCGGGCTACGCCGCCGACGCCGTGGCGCAGCGCGGCGTGCTCGATCCGGACGCGCCTTTCCTGGCGAAGCCGTTCTCCCGCGACACGCTCGCCCGCAGCGTGCGCGCGCTGTTGGACCACGGCCTCTAGTGCGGCCGGGCGCGGCAGCGTGGCCGCAACGACGGCGCCATGCCTCTGACGTCCGCAGCCGCCGGCTCAGCGGCGCGTGTGTCCTGCTGGACAGCAGGACCCTCCAGGGTTCCCGGCAGACTGCATAGGGGTTACGCGACCGCAGCCGTCGACGTTGTAAGAATCCTTTGCTGTCCTATATTCAGCCCCATTTGTCAACCCGGTCGGAATGGCGTTTCAGGTGACGCATCACTCTGGGGACGGCTCGTGGCCGCGCTGCGGCGCCCGTCCTGCCTGTACGCACCGCCGACCTAGAAGAGAGACCCTACGATGGCCAAAGGAAAGCTCCGGGTCGGTGTGATTGGGTGCGGCCGCATTTCGCCGTTCCACGGCATGCCGGCGGCCGCACAGGAGGGCGTCAAGCTCGCCGCCTGCTGCGACATCCGCAAGGAGCGCGCCGAGGAGCGCGCCCGCATCTTCAAGTGCAAGGGCATCTACACGGACTACCGGGAGATGATCCGGGCCGAGAAGCTGAACGTGGTCCACATCTGCCTGCCGCACTATCTGCATCCGCCGGTCGCCATCGAGGCGATGAAGATGGGTTGCCACGTGCTGACCGAGAAGCCGATGGCTATCCGGCTGGAAGATGCGCAGGCGATGATCGACTGCTCCGACACGACCGGCATGAAGCTGGGCGTGATCTTCCAGAACCGCTACAATGCCGGCTCCGTACTGATCAAGAGCGCCCTGGCCCACGGTGGCATCGGCCGCATCCTGGCGGCCAAGGCGACGCTGACCTGGTACCGCCCGCCGCAGTACTACGCGGGCAGTGACTGGAAGGGCACCTGGGAGCGCGAAGGCGGCGGCGTCATCATCGACCAGGCCATCCACACCTTCGACCTGTTGCGCTGGTTCGTCGGCGATGAACTGGCCTACATCGACACCCACATCGCCAACCGCGAGCACCCGACGATCGAAGTCGAAGACGTCGCCGATGGCGTCCTCGGCTTCCGCAACGGCGTGCGCGCTGCCTTCTGGGCCAACAACTACTACAGCCACGACGCCACCGTCGAGCTCGATATCGCCTGCGAGTCCGGCTCGATCAAGATGACCGGCGAGGAAGGGCGCGTGTCCTACAACGACGGCCGCGAGTTCGTCGCCCGCCCGAATCCGGCCGAGACCTTTGACTACGGCGGCGGGCCGTCCTACTGGGGTGCCAGCCACGCCAAGCAGATCGACCAGTTCTACGATGCGCTCGCCGCCGGCGAGACGCCCGAGATCGATGGTCGCGAAGCCTACAAGACGCAGCAGATGGTCTGCGCCATGTACACCTCGGGCAAGACCGGCAAACGCGTGACGTTCTGAGCTGACTGCCGGGGGTCGGCGACGGCCCCCGGCGGCAAGTGCCTCAGTGAGTTCCTGGCACCTGGCTCCTCGGGCACGCTCTTCTGAAGGGCGAACCTCCCCAGCCTGCGTGCAGGCGGTGAGCCGCCCCCATCTTCGGCCCCCGGCGTCGGCGTTCACAGCTCCGACATCAGGCGCAGGAGTTCCTCCGCCGACACCGCGGGCGGAACCTCATTGCCGCTGAGCAGGCTGTCCGCCAGATCGCGTTTACGGTGGTGCAGTTCGACGATACGGTCTTCGATCGTGTCGGCGGCCACTAGCCGGTAGATGGTCACCGCCTGGTGCTGGCCGATGCGGTGGGCGCGGTCGCTGGCCTGATCCTCGACGGCCGGATTCCACCACGGGTCCAGGTGGACCACGTAGTCGGCCGCCGTCAGGTTCAGGCCCGTTCCCCCTGCCTTTAAGCTGATCAGGAAGATGTCGCCCTCGCCGCGCTGGAAGGCGGCAACCCGCTCGGCACGCTCTTTCTGGGGGGTGGAGCCGTCGAGATACTGGTACTTGACCCCACGCCGGTCCAGGTGCTCGCGGATGAGCGTCAGGTGGGTAACGAACTGGCTGAAGACCAGGGCCTTGTGCCGGTTCGCCAGCAAGTCCTCCACGATCCCGTCAAAGGCCTCCAGCTTGGCGCTGGGGATGTCGGAGGTCGCCAGCACCAGCCGCGAGTTGCAGCAGGCCTGACGCAGCCGCGTGATCTCGGCCAGGATCTGCATGCGGCGCGCCCCAGGGCCGCCCTGCTGCTCGCCGATGCGCCGTAGCGACTCGCGGCGCAAGGCCTCGTAAAAGGCCCGTTCGCGCTCGCTGAGCTGGACATGCTGCAGGACCTCGGTGCGCGGCGGCAACTCCTGCAGCACCTGCTTCTTGGTGCGGCGCAGGATAAAGGGCGCGATCACGCGCCGCAGCCGCTGCCGCACCTCCACGTCCTCGTCGCGTTCGACGGGGACCGCAAAGCGCTCATTGAAGTGCTCCCAACTGCCGAGCAGGCCGGGGTTGATGAAACGGAAGAGACTCCAGAGCTCGCCGAGATTGTTCTCGATGGGCGTACCGGTGGTGATGACGCGGAAGCCCGCGTTGAGGCGGAATGCCGCCAACGAGCGTTTGGCGCGCGGGTTCTTGATCGCCTGCGCCTCGTCGAGCACGATCGTCTGCCAGGCGATGTCGGCGAGAGCGTCGCGGCCGGTCTGCATCAGGCCGTAACTGCAGATGACCAGGTCGAAGGGACGCAGATTGTCCAGCATCTCCTGGCGGTCCCCCTCGCCGAACAGCCGTATCTTCAACGAAGGTGTGAAGCGGCTCGCCTCGTCACGCCAGTTCAGACAGACGGAGGTGGGCGCGATGACCAGTGACGGGCCCGCCCCGGCGCGGTCCAGCATCACGGAGAGCGCTTGCACCGTCTTGCCCAAACCCATATCATCGGCAAGGCAGGCGCCGGCCCCCCAGGCCGCCAGGCGACAGAGCCAGCGGTAGCCCTCAAGCTGGTAGTCCCGCAACTCCGCGTTCAAGCCGGCGGGCAGGACTGGAACGAGCTGGTTCGCGCCCTCGAGCCGGGCCAGATTCTCATGCCAATCCGCGTCGGCGTCCAGCGTCCCCGCTTGCCGGGCCACATCGTCAAGGGCCGCCGCGTCCAGGGGGTGAAAGCGCAGCCCGTCGCGGCGGACCTCGCCGAGCACGGTCATGTCCTCGATGCGCCGACGGAACTCCTCGGTGAGGGCCAGGTATTGCCCATCCCCGATGGCAATGAAGCGTCCCGACGAGAGCCCAGTCAGACGGATCAACTCGGTCAGGTTCAGCGTAAGCTCCTCGTTGACCTGCACATCGCCGGACACGCTGAACCAGTCCCGCTGCCGCCGTACGCACAGATGCAGGTCCCCAAGGCCCAGTACGCGGCTGACGGAAAGCGCCCTGCCCTCGGGCCATTCGACGTGGACATTCGCGGGCAACGAGCGCAGTTGCAGGAGCAGGTCGAGGCATTCCTCCGGCGTCTCTACGTTCCAGGTCCAGTCACTGTGGGGGCGCGCCGTAAGGCTCGCACAGGCATCCACCACGGCCTGCGCCCGGGATTGCTCCAGGTCGAGGTCCCGGCCGGCCTCAAGGCGGCGCCCGTCCACATCCGCGACCACGGTCGTGCCGCCGCGGGCCGGAACGTAGGTCGGACCGCGACGGCCGAAGGGCTGCACCAGCAACTCGACGGTCAGGCCGTCGCCCGCCGGCAACAGGTGTACATGGATCGTGGCGTCGGCATCGACGCGCGTGGTGCCCTCCTCGATGGAACCAATGTCGGACTGCACCACCAGCCGCGCCGCCAGCGGCGCCACCGCGGCGCGGACGCGCTCTTCCGCGCGGGCCGGCACCCGGAGGCCGCCCTGCAGGATCGCGCCCACGCGCCGGTGGACCTCGTCCAGGTGCACCAGGCGCAGACGCGTCGGCGAGTCGCGCAGCAAGAGCACCTTCTCGGAACCGCAATCGGCTGGGATCATGGACAACTCGATCATCCCGTCCACGGCGCGAATGATCAACTCAGGCTCGCCACGCACCAACTCCAGGCGCAACCGCGGCGCGTCTTCCCAGAACAGCAGCGGGTGACCGACCATCTCGCCCAGAGCCAGGTCTGGCCGGAAGCTGTACTCGACGCTGTCGGGCTTCCAACGGTCGGTGCGCGCCGTGATGGCGGCACAGATGCGGTGGTCCTGCTCGGTCATGCACGGTGGCCGCTCGGACAAGGTGTAGATCTCGCCGAGGGGAACACTGCGGCCGCGTGTCCACGCCCCTTTGGCCGTCCGGTGCTGTTCAGCGGGCCGCAGGAGAGATTGCTCGGCGTCCGTGCTACCCGGCTTCAGGAACCAGACGAAACGCGTCTCTGGAGCGGGCTCGGGGTCCTCGGTCGGGGGTTGAGCCAGAGCTCCGAGTGCGTCCAGGGCGCGCTCCCAGGCTTCGCACAGGACGACGCTGCCAACGAGCCCCACCACCCCGGTTCGTGCCCGGAACCCCTCGGCATACTGCCGGCACTCCTCGCGCCCGCTACGCGCGGCCAGCATGGCCGCGGCTTCGCTCGCGGCCCACTCGTAGCCGGCGTCACGCCAACGCCGCCAACAGCCCTCCAGCAGCGCCGCGGGGACCACCTCCGGCCGCACCAGGAAGGCGCAGACCAACTCCAGCAGCGCCAAGCCATCGGGGGCCGTGTCGGCAGGCAGCGGCAGCGCGACCGCCCCGGCTTCCTCCGGACTGCCGTGCAGGGCGGTCTCAACCCGGCGCAACGCCGCGCAGACATCCCGCCACAGCGGCTCGGCCCGCGCCGCGGCCACGTAGGTGTGCAGCCGTTCGAGGTGTGCGTCTGAACCGGACTTCAACAGGGCCAGCAGGTAGAACAGGCCGCCGTAACTACGGTAGAAGGCGTCCGCCTTCGATTGCTCGCGCCGCAAATCGTGCAGGCCGGACTCGAAATGCCCCAGCGCCTCGTCGTTCTGCCCGCGCAGGAAAGCCATCCAACCCAGGCGTACCGCCCGCGCCGGACCCTCGATCTCGCCAAGAACCTGTGCCGCCACCTGAAAACGACCCTGCAGGATATAGGTGTCAGCCATGAACACGCGCACTGCCGCCGGCATCCGCAGCGGATCCTGCTCCAGGCACTGCATCAGCTCCAGGCAGGGCTCCAGGCGCAGCGCTGACCAGGCCAGCATCTCGCCGGCTGCCGCGGCCCGCATCGGGCCGGGAAGGGCGAGGAACCAGGCCGGCTCGAAAGGGTGCGCACAGATGGCCACCAGCGGCGGCTCGGTCAGGCCGTCCGGCGGAAACTGCCGCTGCAACTCCCAGAGGGCCTGCTGGAGGGCCCGGCTGTCCTGCCGGTAGAAGGCGATGCGGACCTCGCGCAACCCTTGCTCGCGGGTCCGAAACGCGGCGCTGCGGTTCCAGGCGAGAGCCACCGGCGCCACGCGCTTGACCGCCCGCGCCACCAGCTCGAAGCGCCCTTCGGCAAGAGTCTGTCGCGTGGCCCGCTCACACACGGCCGCCGAGCAGCGCAGCCCCTCGGGCGTACGCTCAACCTGGCCCTGCCCCAGCAAGAGCTCAAGCGCGGCCCGCAGCGGCGTCACCTCCGCCCCGCTCTCACTCTGCGCCAGACAGTCCCGTAACACCTCTTCGCTCGTCGGCTCGTAGAGGACGCTGAGCGTCTGCAGCACGCGATGGGCCAGGCCCTGAGGTTCGCCAGTGCGGGCTGGGACGGGCGCGCCCGCCGAATCTGCCGCCGGACGTCGCCGCCCGACCTTGGCATCTTTGTCTGACATCGCATTAGGCTCTGGCCTGGCCCGGCACCGTGCGGGGCCAAACTGCTAAATCTAGTACCGCAAGGGTCACCCTTCAACGCGGCCGCGAAACTCCCCAGGGCGGTTCTAAGAAACCGGCGAGGGCGCCGACGGCTGGGTCTGCGATCGCCATTGGGCACCCCCGAGGCCCCCTTGCGGTCGCGCTATGGAGCATAGGGGGGCACGGCGTTGCGCCGGCGCTCGTCGCGGGCATT